>NZ_JAWHTD010000001.1:0-354479 GCF_032586235.1 Aestuariicoccus sp. MJ-SS9 | reverse complement strand
CCGCAAGATACTCGCCCACCTCAGAGCGCTTTGGACCGTCATCATCGGTTGGTTGTTCGCCGACCTGCACACGCCCAACACACAAAATCTCCGCCTTCAGTCCGCCTGAAGGCGTTGTTCAAACCCGACTACAGAGCGTTCCTGCCGCGCCGCAAGACGAGCTGCGGGATCACATCCGCGGGTCTCGGCTTCGACGCGATAGAGGTCGCCGATAAGCTTCACGCCCTCTTCGGCAATCGGCGCCAGGCCGGCGCGGGTGATCTCGACCAGCTTGCGCCGGGCGTGCGCCCAGCAGAAAGCTAACCGGATATCGGGGCCGACCCGATCAGGGGCGAGCAACCGATTGTAGCCAGCGTAGCCGTCGACCTGCAGCACGCCGCCGAAGCCCTGCAAGACCCGCTCGGCATGGCATCCGCCGCGACCGGGCGCATAGCTGAAGGCCACGCCGGGCGGCGCTCCGCCGCTCCAGGGCCGATCATCCCGCGCCAGCGCCCAGAAGTATCCCGTCTTGGTCTTGCGCTTGCCCGGATCGAGCACTGGGGCGCGGGTCTCGTCCATGAAGAGTTTGGTCGAGCGCTTCAGATCCGTCATCAGGGCATCGAAGACAGGGCGCAACTCGAAGGCCGCCTGCCCGACCCAGTCCGCGAGCGTCGAACGGTCGAGGACGACACCCTGGCGGCTGTAGATTTGTGCCTGGCGATACAGGGGAAGATGATCGGCGTATTTGCTGACCAAGACATGCGCGACCGTCGCCTCGGTCGGCAGCCCACCGGGGATCAGACGTGCCGGCGCCGGTGCCTGCATGACGCCGTCAGTGCAGCTGCGGCACGCATATTTGGGGCGGCGCGTCACGATCACCCGGAACTGGGCAGGGACGATGTCCAGCCGTTCCGACACGTCTTCGCCGATGCAATGCAGGGCGAGCCATTGATGCGCCATTGGTTCGAGCACAATGCCGAGCCCCGCAGGCGCAGGTCAGGCTTTCGGGTTCGATCACTTCCTCGATGCGCGGCAGGTGGTCGGGCAGCGCCCCGCGATTGACCGCTCGGGGCTTGGCGCTCCGCCTGGCAGCCGGGGCATCGGCTTCTTCTTCGGCATGGACCGCGGCAATCGCCGTCTCCAGATCCTCCAGCGCCAGTTCGAACTGGTCCGGGTCGCTCTTCTCCGACTTGCGTCCGAAGGCGGCCTGCTTGAAGGCCACGACCAGCTTCTCCAGCCGCTCGATCCGCTCATCCTTGCGCAGATTGCGCGCCTCTGAGGCGACCAGCATCGCCTTCAGGGCGTCAATGTTATCGGGCAGGTCGGCGGCACTTAGCATGGAGCCGATCTATCAGCCGAGTCCCGGTTCCGCCTGCCCAAAGCACCACCCGAGTCATCCTGCCGCAGTCATTCGACGGTCTCGGGCGCGCGGGCCTCGATGGCCCGGACGCGCCGCCAGTCGAGCCCGGCAAACAGAGCTTCGAACTGGGCATGGCTGAGCGTCATGAGCCCGTCCCGGATGGCGGGCCAGGTGAAGCTGTGCTCCTCCAGCCGCTTGTAAGCCATCACCAGGCCGGTGCCGTCCCAATAGAGCAGCTTCAGCCGATCCGCCCGCTTCGCGCGGAACACGAAGACCGTCCCGGTGAAGGGCTCCTTGCGCAGCTCATTCTTCACCAGAGCCGCCAGCCCGTCATGCCCCTTGCGGAAGTCCACCGGTCTGGTGGCGACCAGGATCCGCACCCGGTTCGACGGGAAGATCATGCCGGAGCTGCCAACGCACGAACGATCGCGGCAATCCGTTCCGCCGAGGCCCCAGCCTCGAGCCGGATCGTCACCGATCCCATGATGATCTCGGCGGTTCCGGAGGCGGGGGCCGCCTTCGCTGGGGCCGGTGGCCCGACGACCATCGCGGCAAACTCGACCTCATTATCCGGCGCAGTCAGCACCAGCTTGCCCTGACGCGCCATCGTTCGCCACGAGGACAAATGGTTCGCCTGAATGCCATGTGTTCGCGCCACCGCTGCAACACTCGCCCCGGGCCTCAAAGTCTCCGCTTCGATCCGAGCCTTCACCTCATCCGGCCACTTCCGGTTTCGCCGACGGCCTCCACCAACCGTGAGAACCTCCAATGTAGCATCCATGGAGAAACTCCTTCCCATTTGACCCTGAAGGAGCCGATCTCAGATTAGGCCGGGCGCAGGAAGGTGGGGAGAAAACACCGGTTACAGTCCAGCGCATGTTGCCCCGCCTGAAATCCGTATCGCCCAAATGCCAAACAGAGACTCGCGCCATTCTGGGCGGCTATTTTGCCTGCAATTTCAGGTCTCTAGGAGGCATCACGCCTCGCATGTCGCGGTAATCACGGCACAATACGCGAGGCGGAAAATCATCGAATATCAATGGCTAATGTGGTGGCGGTGGAAACGCACCCAGAAACCAACTCTCTCCCGTGACTGTGTCGGACCCAGCGTGTCAGGCGCGAATTGCTGCGCAATTCGTGCAGGCATCAGGTCCTGAAGTGCTGTCTTGAGGCAGAAGGCACAAAAGAGGTTTCTAATCCGAGGACGCTCAGCAAAGCATCAGGACTGGCCACCGACGAAGACTTCAAGTAAAACTAAGGGAGCTGACGCCATACATTTGGGGGATTTATGTCGACTTGCAGCCGCTGCGGTCAACCCGTGGAGTTTCGATATGTTGGAGGGAGATGTATTCCCATCCATCCGTTCGGCGGCTGCAGTTCTGGAGGCGGTTACTCGTCTGGCAATGATTTTACGGGATATCTTTCGAGCAACGAAAGCTCTTGCTTCCAAACTGACTGCCCTGAATGTGGTGACCGCGTCTATTTCATCCGTCATAACGGTGGAAGCGTTTGGATCGATCCACCGCTCGGGCCACCATGGTACAAGCATGGGTGCATGGATACCGGCTCTGGTACAAATTCGAAAACACGCAGCTCTCTGGCCTCCGACTACAAGCTTCCCGCGAGCAGTACGCAGGACGGTCTCATTGTCGGAGTTGTGACAGAGGCCGAAACTTCTCTGTTCAATGAAACAACTTTAATAAATGTTCAAACAGGCGAGAATGACAATTTTATGCTGCTCATAAAGAACAGCGCAGGATTTTTAGTCGGCCGGATCGCGGTTTTTGATCCCGCGTGTACATTTATCCGCTGGATTGAGGACGAAATGTACTCTTTCAAAATTTTGGCTCCGATCAAATTTCCGGAAACCTTTAAATTCCCCGAAGACAATATGATCGAATGTCCGGAGTGCAATACTCAGGTGAAGTCCAAGAATCTTGCGAAGCACTTCCGAAAAAAGCACAGTTTCATGATGTTGTGAACGGCGCCCATTTTTTTGAGCGCCATCCACAATCGCAAAGCGTTGTCTAGCCAAGCAATACAGGTAAGTGTTCTGCAAATCGTTCTCTAAATCAGTTGCTTGGGTCGTCTCTTCTGATCATATTCGTCAGGGGGGTCACTTTTGGACGCCGATCACCCCGTAACAGGGGTCAATTTTGCATGCCGATCCACACTCGATATCCGGCGCGAGGGCATCGCCGGGGTCATCCGCGAGATGTTCGCCCCGCGCGAGATGGAGGCTGCCGAATGACCAGCCCCAACGACACCATCCGTGTTCTGATCCCTCTCAGGGTGCGCAAGAAGAACGGGAGACCGAAGATTCTGCCGCCCGCCGAGCACGGCCCTAGCGCGGATCAGGCACAGGATCCTCACATCCTGCGCGCCATCGGCCGCGCGTGGAGCTGGCGTCGCCGAATGGAGGCAGGCGAGTTCGCGACAATCCAAGAGTTGGCGGAGTCCGTCGGCCTTGCGGAACGGCACGTGAGCCGACAGTTGCGGTTGGCGTACCTGGCGCCAGAGGTGCTAAAGCGACTGGCCTGCAGCCGCGAGGCACCGGCGGTCAGTCTGTATGATCTGTGCTTTGTCTCTTCCCTGCCGTGGCACGAGCAGAGAAGACGGGTTTTCGCCTAGTGCAGCCAAGTGTTCTTGGCCACGTGGTCACGGTTATTGTTCACTCCCTTTCGCCAAGCTACCGTGTGCTCAGAAAAGCAAGTCGGGCGTATTGCCCGCTGGGCAATTCGCGGAACGGATATTCTACAACTCGAGATGGCTGAGAAAATCAAACTCGACTTCGAAACAGTAAAAGGGCTTTGTGAATTTATCTTGCTCGCAATCGCCGATGGCCCAGCTTCTTGGCAGAAGGTTGCTTCGGACTTCCTGAAAGAAGGCGATTTGGAGAACTGCGATGAGTTTAGATGGCTATTCTCTCGTTGTATTGCTCAAATGCTCGCCGAGAACTGGCTGGCCAAAGCAACTGATGATCCCCTCTTCGAGATAGGCCTCACCTTCAAGGGCGGCACCGTTCTTCGTCATAGAACCGAAATCAACGCATTCTATGATCGGCACTTTGCTGCAGCCATCAGAAAGACTGAGCAAGCCAAGGCAGCAGCACAGGCAAAGCGCGAAAAGCATCTCAAAGCTGCCGAAAAAGCGAGGCAAAAAGCTGAACGGAAAGCAGAGAAGCGAAAAAAGAAGACGCGAAACGCAAAGACTACGGCGGCTCCTATAACTCACCCCAAGTCTGTAAAGATCGACCTATTTGGTAGCGGCAAGAAAATCCGCGCTTCGATACCATCTAAGGACAACGACCAGCTACTAAAGCTCTGGAAATCGAACACTCTTGGTGCGGCAAACTCTTCTGGCGCGAAGCGTGACCAACACCTCCAAATCGTCGCAGCCGTTGAGAGGGAATGGAGGCGCCGGATAAAGGAATTGCCAGAAAGCGAGGCTTTCAAGTGGCCTTCCACCGATGTCGGTTCTGGATCGGGAGGCGGAAATTTTGAACGGCAGGAGATCAGCTATTTAAAGATCTTGGGTTACACAGTCGGCAAGACTGATGGCCTTCCTGCATCCTCTAGGCAACTGATACTGGATCGATGCTTTTCGGGGCAATTGCCGCCCTACCAGAGTATCTCCGAAATGAGGAAATGGGGCGATCCGAAAAGCTCGCTTCGATTGAAGAAGATGGCCTATCACATCGCCTCACTTGCGAAGAATTTCAAGAAAATGCCTTCGCGCGGCTATGATGACGCAATCGCAGATTGGGAGGATGACCTGAAGTACCTACACGAGAAATACTATGTACGTTACTTCCGATTTGCTTGGCCATCCAAGTGATCTGTTCAACTGAATTAACGTTGTCAAATAGCTTCACTGCGCACCAACCGAATAGGGATCCGCAATGGCGTTGATTTTGGAGTGCTCAATGGAAAGTTGCTTGAAAGGACGTCGCGGTCAGTGAAACATGCGCGTCCAGCGGTGGATGTAGCTCAAACGCCTTCGGCTCGCGTGCGAAATTCCATAGCCGGAACAGGGACCATTCCGCACGCCGTTCCTCGGCCACGGCCAGTTCATTCCGGCTGATGTGGAAAGGCGTGCGCTCCCATCCGTTCGTCGTCTTCACCTCGATCAGGCGCGGGCGTCCGTTCGGCGCGAAGCTGGCGATATCGTAGCCAGCACCATCCCCATCCTCTTCCGACACCCACCGGACCTTACGCGCAAGGTCGTCGCGGCCCGCTGATTTAAGGGCTGCACGCTCGTGCGCCAGGACGCGCTCCTCGCCGGCACGGCCGAGGGTGCGGTTTCGCTCGTCTCTCGCCGCAACATCGAACTTTCGCGCGATGTGCAGCATCTGCTCCAGCTCCTGTGGCGGTGGCTGGTTCGACAGCGTCGGCGGTGGTCCGATCCAGATGGGCGCGGCGTCAGCCAGGCCGGTCGGCGGTCGCGCAGCAGGACTGCGACCAAGCCAAGCCGAATTCAACGCCAGCCAGCGCGCCACGGCATCCACCAAGGTCATCTGGAAATTGAATGCAGGCTTGTAGCCGGGGATCCAGTCTTCCCCGAGCCCCTTGAGCACTGCGCTGATGTTCTGGTGCTTGAACTCGACCGATCCCTCGGACCGATCTTTCAACAATGGCATAAGCGCCCGTCGATGCTCGGCCTTGTTATAGCGGTGCCCAGCGATGTCATCAGCCAGCATCGCAAAATAATCTGCGACGATCAGATCGTTTTCTTCGTCTGTCCAAGGCCCATTCGACATGCCGCCAGGCTATGGGCGGAAATTGTCATTGTCATCAGAGACTTCTCGCGGTCTTTCGCATCAACCCGCACAGTCACGCCGCCTTCGGGTGTCTCTGTTCGCGTTGACAGGGGCTGAACCCACATCAACTGCGGCGCAACCCATTCTCAACAACAACTTGAAAAGGCGTTCCTTTTTGAAGCCGTCCCGGTCTGGATGGAGGGCGGGTGGAAAGAGACGCGGGGCGGTCAGAGAACGATTTCGGGGTAAGGGCAAGTCTCCAAAAGTCGGCTGCCTTCCTTAAACCCCTTTGAACCAAAAAGAAAAAAGGCCCCGCTAGGGACCTCATCTCGGGTTCGCAATGTGTAAGTGGCGGAGCGGGCGGGATTCGAACGCTCAGGTCGCTCGGAGCCTCGGTCAGAAGAATATTTCGTCTTGTACTGCGGGCAGTGCCGGAGCCCCCGATTCTTTTTGTCGGATGACTGCTTTTCCCCGTTAAGCGGCTATTATTCCACTGGACTTGGTGCGCGAAGAGAGCGGTACTGTCCGTGTCGCGACGCACCTGGCGCCGCGCGCCGCCTTCTCCGCCCGGGGCTCCGGGCTCTGCTCAGTGCCAGGATCACTTTCGACCTGCCTGAACAAAATGGAGAAGACAGAATGACAAAGCAGACCAAACCGAAGACGAAGAAAGCGCTGCTGATCCAATTGCTGACCCGGAAGGCCGGTGCGGATGTTGCGACGATCAGCGACAGGCTCGGCTGGCAGTCCCATACAACACGGGCAGCGCTGACCGGCCTGCGTAAGGCGGGGTTTGAGATCTCCGCCGAAAAACCAGGCGAGGGCAAACCCCTGAGCTACCGCATCACGGGCCAACCGGCGGACGCCGCCTGATGGCGGACAATGCGGACATCGTCGCGCGTTGGGAAAACCTCGGCCAGATGGACCGGGCGGCCCTGCGCGTGGCCTGGGCGGCGGCGTTTGGAGACGCCCCGCCACACTTCCTGTCGATGATCTTCATGCGCAAGGCGCTGATCTGGGATGCGCAGTGCCGGGCCTTCGGCGGCCTGACGACAGAGGTGAGGCGCACGCTCAAATCCGCCGCTGGCGGCAAACAGGTCAGAGCGCCGGCACCCTTGATCAAACCCGGCACGCAGCTTGTTCGGGAATGGAACGGGCGGCGGTATCAGGTAGAGGTGCGCGACGACGGCTTCCTGATGAATGGCGATCACTATAAATCGCTATCCGCCATCGCGCTGCAGATCACCGGCACCACCTGGTCGGGGCCGCGGTTCTTCGGCCTCAACGGTCAGGCAGGCAGTCGCTCATGAAAAAGATCCGCTGCGCCATCTACACGCGGAAGAGCTCGGAGGACGGGCTGGAGCAGGAGTTCAACTCGCTGGACGCTCAGTACGAGGCCTGCGCCGCATACATCGCCAGCCAGAAGGCGGAAGGCTGGGTGCTGTTGCCGGAGCGATACGATGACGGCGGTCTCTCCGGCGGCAGTATGGAACGTCCGGGGCTCCAACGCCTGCTGGCTGACATCGACCGGGGCGCCGTAGATCAGATCCTCGTCTACAAGATCGACCGCTTGACGCGTTCACTGGCGGACTTCGCGAAGATGGTTGAACGCCTGGACGCCGCGGGCACATCTTTTGTGTCGGTCACGCAGTCCTTCAACACGGCCACGAGTATGGGGCGGCTGACGCTGAACATGCTATTGAGCTTCGCCCAGTTCGAACGTGAAGTGACTGCCGAGCGCATCCGGGACAAGATTGCGGCATCCAAGAAGAAAGGGCTGTGGATGGGCGCAACGGTGCCGCTGGGTTATGCCGCCGATGGCCGGTCCCTGAAGATCGCCGAGCCGGATGCCCAGGTGATCCGCACGATCTATGATCTGTTTCTCGAGCATCGCAATGCGCGTGTCGTCAAAGAAAAGGTAGACATCCTTGGCCTCAAGACGCCCGTCCGAACCCTGATCTCGGGAAGGGTGAAGGGCGGCGCTTCCTTCAGCTATGGGCACATCCACTACATCCTGACCAACCCCGTTTATGCCGGGCGCATCCGGCATCACGCGAAGGTCTATCCCGGACAGCACCCGCCGCTGATTGATCCGGATGTCTGGGACAGTATCCAGGAACAGCTCCGATCTGATGCGGCGAAGGGTCGGACCTTCACGAAGCGGAACCGGAATGGTGCAAGGGCATCGGTCTCGCCGCTGGCGGGCAGAATCTTCGATCAAACCGGAGATCGTCTAACCCCGAGTCACTCGAAAACGGCAAAGGGACGTAAGCTGCGATACTATGTATCCCACCGACTAGTCCGGGGAACGACTCCGCGCGATCCGTCCGGGTGGCGGTTACCGGCAGCGGAGTTGGAAGACAAGGTCTCCGATATGATCCGCCAGCATCTGAACCAGCAGGAGGTTCGCGCAGGCATCCTGGTTGGTGCAATGACAGACGAAACGGTCACCGTGGGTGAACGGTTGTCCAGATTGATTTCGACCGACACTGGTGCGGCGAAAGATGCAAAACGTCGCTGTCAGAATGTTGTCGAGCGTCTCGACATAAAGCCCGGCGAGATCCGGATCGCGCTCTCGGGCGAACGGCTTGCGGCGGGTCTGGAAGTGGATCCGAGCCGTATCAACGAAGACCTCCTGACGCTCGCGGCTCCATTCCAGCACCGCAAGCGGGGCGTGGAAACCAAACTCATCATCGGCGACGCGCCAACGGAGATCGACACCACCCTGCTGCGCAACATCGCTCGCGCGCATCGGTACTTTGAACTGGTCCGGTCAGGCAAAACCTTTGCCGAAATTGCAGACGCCGAAGGTGTCTCGAAACGCCGTGTTCAGCAATTGATCGAACTGGCGTTCCTAGCGCCAGACTTCATCCGTTCCGTCCGCGAAGGCCGACAACCGGTTGGCATGACCTCCGACTGGCTCAAACGGCATGCCTTCTCACCCATCTGGTCGGAACAGCGCGACGCCTTCGCTGCTCTGTAAATCTTCTGATAATCAGAAAGCTGCGCACGCCGGTATCCGGCCGACGGATACTCCGGCGTCGCGCCAGGACGCGTCGCGATCGTTCCCAGATGAAAGGCGATGCTACACGCATCACATGTGCCCAAACTGCTACCGCGAAAATGGCGATTCCAGACTTTTGCCGCAGTCCGCGCAAATTCTGGCAGAACTAAAATCTGCGGTATCTAGATACCCCAAAATACCCCCGGAATTAGGGTCATATTCAATAAATTATACATTTATATCAATGCTTAGGGGGTTCTGGCTGGGGTGGTAGGATTCGAACCTACGGTACACGGTACCAAAAACCGCTGCCTTACCACTTGGCTACACCCCAACGATGCCGCGCTACTTACTGTGACATCGAAGGGGGATCAAGCCCCGGATTTTTAAAAATCCCGCTCATTCTTCGGGGCCGTGGGGCGAAAGCAGATCGTCCGCTTTGGTCTCGGCCCGTTCGGTTTCGATGATCTGCTCCAGCTCTTGCTCGGCGGCGGCCTTGACCTCTTGCACCTCGACCTTTTCGGCCGGGGCAATCGCCGGCGCGGGGCGCGGGGCCGGGGCGGGTTTGTCGGCCGGCAGACCCTG
This sequence comes from Aestuariicoccus sp. MJ-SS9, assembly GCF_032586235.1. Lineage (NCBI taxonomy): Bacteria > Pseudomonadati > Pseudomonadota > Alphaproteobacteria > Rhodobacterales > Paracoccaceae > Aestuariicoccus > Aestuariicoccus sp. MJ-SS9. Next base: position 344,795 of record NZ_JAWHTD010000001.1, on the reverse strand, counting down.
GACCGTGTAGGTCGGGCCCGGCATCTCGATCCCGGCGGCGTCGAAGGCCGCGAGGCACATACGGTAGGCCTCGCCCTTGGCACCGACAAAGCTGGTTTCGTGCTGTGCGATCCAGGCCGCGACGCGCAGGATGACCGCGCTGTCGCCCAGCTCTTCCAGCCAGACCGCCGGGGCGGGCGTAGTCAGGACAAAGGGCAAGGCCTGCACGGTTTCCAGCGCCAGCGCCTGGGCTGCGGCCAGATCGGTGTCGTAGGCCACGCCCAGGTCCAGCACGAAGCGGCGTTCGTCGTTCCGGCTGAAATTGACGATCCGGCTTTTGAACACTGTGGCGTTTGGGATGCGGATATGGTTGCCGTCGAAGCTGAGCAGGATCGTGGCGCGGCTGGTCAGGCGGATCACCTTGCCGGTGTCGCCTTCGATCTCGACGGTGTCATTGGGCCGGAAGGGCTGGCGGATCGACAGCATGATCGAGGCGATGAAGTTCTCGACCGTGTCGCGCACGGCGAAACCGATGGCCAGACCGATGATTCCCGCGGCGCCCAGAATGGTCGACAGCAGCGCCGCAGCCCCGAGGATATCGAGCGCGACCACCACACCGCCGACCATAAAGGCGAGCCGGATCACCTGGCGGTAGATATCCGAGATGAAGGCGTTGGGTGCCAGCCGGTCCCAGGGGCGGCGCCAGCGGGCGATGAAAAAGCCAATGAACACAACGGCGAGGAACGCCGCGAGGGCAACACCGACCAGAGGCAGGAAGGCCACGAACTGGCGCGCGCGGTTGACGAAGCGGTCCACCGCCGGGTCAAGCCGGCGCACCACGTCGGCGGTTTCGGTGACCTCGTTTTCGATGGCCACGACCCCTTCGACCCGCCCCGCGAGCGCGTTCAGACGGGTGACCGCCGCGCTGTCGAGCGTCGTGCCGCGCAGGGTGACGATGCCCGAGCTGACCGACACGGTGACGTCGTCATAGCCTTCGAGCTGGGCTAGGATTTCGCGGATACGCACTGCGATGGCCGCGTCGCGGGCTGCGCTGTCGTCAATGGTGATCGTGCCCGAGGGCTGGTCCGCCTCCTGCGACAGAGCGGCCTGCCCGATCAGCAGACAAAGACAAACGAGGATAAGGCGCACCATCGGGGTCTCAATCGGTTCGGTTTAATACCGCGTTTTGGGTCATATCCGAGCCATCGATTGTCCAAAACGCCCCGAGAGCCCGCAGCGCGGCAGAGGTATTTCGATTCAGGCTGGCCCCGAAACGCCATGGCGTCAGACTGGCGGTTGAGCCGGGCGCAGGCAAGTCCGTTATGCCGCTTGGGGCTTTGATCAGCCGTCGGCCATCCTGCGGTCCTGGGTGGTGAGGCGGTCGCCCTCGAACTCCGCACCATAGATCGCGGCCTGGGCGCGGCCCGCGTTCTTGGCGGCGTAAAGCGCACGGTCGGCCTGTTCCAGGATGTCCTGCGCGGTCACGGAATTGCGGTCGTTGCGGATGCTGATGCCGATACTGGCCGAGATGCGGCAGATCCGGTCGCCGTGTGGAATGGGTTTTTCGATCTCGGCGATCAGATCGGACGCAAGCGCCATGAGGCGCGCGCGGTCGCCGAGCCCGTCGAACAGGATCACGAATTCATCGCCGCCGACGCGGGTCACCGTATCCTCCTTGCGGGTGGAGGCGACCATCACCTTGGCGACATGCTGCAGCACCCGGTCGCCCGCGGCATGGCCCAGCGTGTCGTTCACATCCTTGAAATAATCGAGGTCGATGCGCATCACGGAGAACGTGTTGTTGCCCACGGCGAGCCGTTCGATGACATGATCCATCGCCCGACGGTTGCGCAGACCGGTCAGCGTATCGGTAAAGGCACGTTCCTCGGCGGCGATCTTTGCGCCCTGAAGGCGCTGGTTGAGCATGCGCGATTCCTCCATCGCGGCGGATTTCGCCTCGACCAAATAGAGCATTTCCACCGCCAGGTCGGTGGCGGCGAAATCGGCGCTGGTGAGGTGAAAGTTGCGCACCGCCTCGGCAGTGAAGATGCCGAAGGACAGGTTGACCACCGCACCGGCGCTGGCCGGATCGGCGGCCAGCAGCCCCTTGATCGCGGTGTCGGGGCCGTTACGGAACCGCATGTGCAGCTTGCGCCCCTCGGCGCGCAAGAGTGCGCCCATATCGTCGACCGCGCGCGGGCGGCGGACCGAGAAGATGTCGAGGAACAGCTGTCCAACCAGCTCGATGCCCGGGCTGAGCTTCTGCAAGGTCGGCCCGGCCTGGACGATCCGGCCATGACGATCCAGAACCACATGCATCGGGCACAGCGCGTTCAGCGTCGATTTGTCGATGGTCATTGTACCGCGCTCCGCCGGAGGGTGGGGTCCGCGCCCAGCTGGAATTCGCGGCCTTCGGCGAATTCCGTTTCGACGAGGGCGATGTCGATGGTTTCGGTATCCCCGTGCTGACCGCGGTGATCCAGCAGGACAAGCGCGCCGTAATCGTCCGCCATCGCCCGCAGCAGCCCGACAACGACATGGCCGAAGCCCCGAAACGTGCCGCGCACCTCGAGACAATAGTTCTCTTGCGTCATCTCGCGCAGCTCCAGCTCGGGCAGTTCCAGATCCTCGACCGCAAGCCGTACACGGTCGGGAAGGTCGTCGAGTGAATGCATGAAGTCAACGAAATCCACACCACCGAATCGCAGAAGACGCCGCAGGCTTTCGTTGTTGGGATGGCACACGAGGTAGGTGCCCAGATCCTCCAGCGTGGCGTCGCGGGGTTTAACCAGAGTCGCTTCGGCGGCGGTCAAGACATCCTTCAATATCTGCGGATCATAGGTGAGCATTGCCTCAAACTCCGGTATTTCCAACCGGGCCCGTTCGGCAATCTCGCTCCAGACACCGTTACCGTAGGTATCTTTCAAAAAACACTGAAGCGTGAGATTTATAAGACCATGCATCCATCTTTTGCCCTGACTGCTTACTTGTCAGCGTAAAATAGCGACGGTTTACAAACCGCAAACGGATCTGGGCCTTTTTGATGCCATTCGGCGTCAGAAATCGGTCGGCGCGCCGCCTTCGGCCTTTCGACGGGCGACGAAGTCGGCCAGTTCCTCGCGGATCGCGTCATCCAGCGGCGGCGGTTCGAAATCGTTGATGATCGCCTTGTAAATCAGATGCGCGCGCTCTGCCGTCCAGACCGCCCCGGCCGCGTCCCAGGCCTCGTAGTTCTTCCAGTCGCTCAGGAACGGCTGGTAAAACGCCGTGGTATAGCGGTCCTGGGTGTGCTGGGTGCCGAAGAAATGCCCGTTGGGCCCGACCTCGGCGATGGTGTCGAGCGCCAGCCCGGCATCCGACACGTCGCAGATTTCGGGCTCCAGATAGCGCTGAAGCTGCTGCAGAACCTCGCAATCCATGATGAATTTCTCGGGGCTGGCGATCAGACCGCCCTCGAGCCAGCCGGCCGCGTGATAGACCATGTTGGTGCCCGACTGGATCGCCGCCCAGAGGCTGTGCTCGGTCTCCCACATGGCCTGCCCGTCCGGCACGTTGGCGGCGCAGACACCGCTTGAGCGCATGGGTAGGCCATAGAACCGCGCCATCTGGCCGGTCATCTGGGTTGCGCGCATGTATTCCGGCGTGCCAAAGGCCGGCGCGCCGGATTTCATGTCGACATTCGACGTAAAGGTGCCGATGGCCACCGGCGCGCCCGGGCGGAGCGCCTGCGCCAGAACGATGGCGGCCAGCCCTTCGGCCAGCGATTGCGCCACCGCGCCCGCCATGGTCACCGGGGCCATAGCGCCCGCCAGGGTGAACGGCGTCACGACCAGCCCCTGCCCGCGCCGCGCGCAGCGCATCCAGCCGTCCATCATCGGGAAATCGTGTTTCAGCGGCGAGGTCGAGTTGATATTGGTATACATCCTCGGCGTCGCCTCGAACTCCTCGTGGCTGAGCCCGCCGGCGATGCGCACCATCTCCATCACGTCCTCGACCCGTTCCTTGCCGAGGCTGTAGGCGTGCATCGCCTTGTCGGTCAGGGTGAGCTTGTCATAAAGCACATCCAGATGCCGGACCGAGGCGTGCAGATCGACCGGCTCGACCGGATAGCCGCCCGCGAAGTGGATGCAGTTGAAATACTGCGTCAGCTTCAAAAGATTGCGGCACATCTCGCGGGTGCCGGGCACCTTCTTGCCGATCTCCATGTCCCAGTAATTGGGCGGCGAGGACACGTTGCCAAAGACGATATGCCCGCCGCCGATGGTGATGCGGCGGTCGGGGTTGCGCGGGGTCAGGGTGAATTGCGACGGGGCCTTGGCCACGAACTCCATCACCAGATCACGCCCCATCCGGACGTTCTCGTCGCGCACCTCGCAGCCCGCGTCCTTCAGGATCGCGACCGCCTCGGGGTTCAGAAACTCGATCCCGATCTCTTCGAGGATCCGCATCGCCGCGTCGTGAACCCGCGCGACGCCTTCCTCGGTCAGCGGCTCGGTCGGGCGGTCGGTGTTGATCGGGACGCGCCAGGGCATTTGCTCGATCACCGCCGTGCCACGGCGGGTGGCGTTGCCCGCGCGGCCGCCGCTGCGGCGGCGTTTGCGGTCTTTGGTTGCGGCCTCTGGCATGGTGACCTCCTGTCGCGGTTGTCCAAGGACACCACCGCCCGGAGGGCGCGGCCTGTCGGATAGCGACGCAATCGGTCGTTTTCGACGGCCGGGCCGCGCTATGCCATGGAATCGAGCCAGCCCGGAAGCGCGCCGATATCCGTCAGCACCGCATCCGCCAGCGGGGCAAGGTCGGCGCGCCCCGCCGGGCCGGTCAGCACACCGACGCAGCGCATGCCCGCGGCGCGTCCGGCCTGCAGGTCGTGGGTGCTGTCGCCGACCATGACGCAGCGCTCGGGCGGAACCGCCATCCGGTCGGCGCAAGCCCAGAGCGGCCCGGGATCCGGCTTGGCCCCGAACCCGCTATCGAATCCGGCGATCATGTCGAAGCGGTCCAGCACCCCCACCGCGCCCAGATGCGCCCGCGCCACCGATTCCGCATCGTTGGTCATCACCGCAAGCCGCAATCCGCGCGCGCGCAAACCGCCAAGGACGGACGGCAGATCGGCGGCGGGCGCCAGCGGCGCGCGGCTGGCCTTTTCCGCCAGGTCCCGCTCCAGCCGGTCCACATCGGCCCCCGGCAGGGCGCTTGCCAGGATCTCCGCCGCTTCGCGATGAGTGCCCGCGATGATGGCGCTTTCGGGCCGAAAGGATCTGCTCTCCAGATCGAACTGCGCCGCGTCCGCCAGCCGGACCAGCACCTGCGCATCGCCCTCCGACAAGTCCGCCAGCACCCCCGCCGCCCAGACATCCCATGTGGCGCGGAAATCGAAAAGCGTGCCGTCCTTGTCAAAGACGACCCCCGCGATGCCGCCGCCGGTCACGTCCAATGCACCTGCTCGGCGCCAGGCAACGCCGCGCGGGCGCGCATCGGCATGTCATAGGCCAGCTCCTGCGCATCGCAGAACTGCACGATCCAGGTGTCGTCCATCAACAGAAAGTCCAGCACCGAGGCCTGAAACACCGGATCCTGAAGATTCTCGCGGAAATCCGACGTCGAGGCGCCGGTCGCCCCCATGAAAACCGGCAGCAATTCGTCATTGGCGGCCAGCCAGGCCATCGCCTGCAGGCCGACGACTTCGGCAATTTCGCGCGATGGCAGCATCTTTATGGACTTTCGAAAGGGTTTTTTAACCAAGCTCAATAAGAACTGGAGTCGACGCGCGGATCAAGCCGTGATCCGCGGCACCGAGGAAACCCAATGCCCGGACGGATCCTGATTGCCGACCCGATCGCGACGAACCGCATCATGATGCGGGTGACGCTGGAAGAGGCGTATTACGACGTGAGTGTCGCGGCGACCGGCAAAGAGGTCATGACCCATGTCGCCGAACACCCCACGGATCTGGTGATCGCCGCGCAGGAGTTGAGCGATGTCACCGGGGCAGAACTCTGCGAAATGCTGCACGCGACCCGCATCGCGGCGGCGCTGCCGGTCATTCTGCTCTGCGACGGGCCGGGACCGCAGGCCTGCTGTGACGCGTTGGCCGGCGGCGCGGACGACTGCCTGCCGCGGCCCGTGGACGATCTGGTCCTGTTGGCGCGGATGCGCAGCCTGCTACGGTCACGCGACGCCGAGGCCGAGCTGCGCCTGCGCGACGACACCCAGCGCGCCCTCGGACTGGCCGAGGATCAGGCCGAATTCGCCGCACCGCCGCGGGTCGTCTTCATCGCACCGGCGGGGGCGAATGACCTTGACCCGGTGATCGACGCAGTGCGGCAACGTCTGCGCGGAAAATTCTCGCAGATGTCGCCGGAGGCGGCGATGCGCGATCCCGACGGCACGGCGGATGTCTTCGTGATGATCGAAGACCCCCGCTCCAGTGGTGCCACGCTCAGCCTTCTGTCCGAAATGCGGGCGAATACCGCGACGCGGCACGCGGCGATCCTCTATGTCGCCAACGGCGCCCAGACGGCCAGCGCCGCCACCGCGCTCGATCTGGGGGCGAACGACCTGATGGCGAACGGGCTTTACGCCGACGAGCTGATCCTGCGGCTGCAGCGGCAGGTGACCCGCAAACGCACCGCCGACCGGCTGCGCGCGAACATGCAAGTCGGTCTGCGCGCGGCGCTGACCGATCCGCTGACCGGGCTTTACAACCGCCGCTACGCGCTGCCGCATCTCGACCGGCTGGCCCGCACCGCGCATCACCGCGGACGCGAGGCCGCCGTTCTGGTGATCGACCTCGATCACTTCAAGGCGATCAACGACACCCATGGTCATGCCGCCGGCGATCAGGTGCTGACCGCCGTCGCCCGGCATCTCGGCGACCGGCTGCGCGCCGCCGACCTCGTGGCCCGGCTGGGGGGCGAAGAATTTCTCGTGGTCATGCCCGACGCCGACGCCGACAGCGCCCTGCGCATCGCGAAACGGCTGTGCAGCTCGCTGTCGCGGCTGCGGGTCCCCGCGCAAGGGTTGTCGCCGCCGCTGCGGGTCACTGCGTCTCTGGGCGTGGCGGTCACCGATCCGGGCGTGGCCGTTACCGGCGCCGACCTGATCCAGCGCGCCGACCGCGCCATGTACCGCGCCAAGAAAAACGGCCGCAACCGGGTGGAAATAGACCGCCCGCCACCCGCACGCGACACCACCGTGCCGCCCATGCCGCTGGACCGGGCGTTGCAGAACCGGGCCTGAAACGGTGGCCTAATCCCTCGGCTGCCAGGCCTTTGCGCGCCGTGACAGCCGGTCGATCTCTTGATCCAGCCGGTCGGCGAAGGCGGCGCGGTCCTCGGCGCTCATATTGCTCAGAAAGTCGATCATGACCCTGCGGCCGATCTCCTGACGGGTCTGCGCTTGCCGCGCCTGGCCCTCCAGAACGGCTTCGAGTGCGGCGCGGTCGAAGGGTTCGGCGCGCAGCGCGGCACTGGCCGCGACGTACCCCTGCGCCAGCGCGCCGCGTTCCGGCCGGTTGGCCAGGAATTCGCGCCGCAACGCGCGCCGCAGGGTGCCGCGCTGTTCGTCCCCAAGCGCGCGGGCATAAGGTGCTGCGAAATCACGGTCGCGCGGTCCGCGATCCGGCCCGCCGCGCCAGTACATCCCCGCCGCGATCCCGGCGATCAGCAGGTTGAGCGCCAGCGACGCGAACAGCACCGCCCGGATCCATCCCGTCATCCCGCGCTTCGGCCCGGTTGCGTCCGCCATCGCCTATCCTTCCACCAATACGAAATCGAAGCCGCTGACCGGGTCGAGCGTGTCGCCCGTCAGTTCCGCCGCCGACGCCGGCCACAGGCCGGCCACCGAGGCCGGTGGGCTGACCCCGATCCAGAGCCCCACGCAGGCCGAGGCCGCCAGCCCCGCAAAGGCCGGCCAGCCCCCCAACGCCTGGCGCAGATCGGCCCAAAGGCCTGACGGAACCGCGCCCGCCCGGCGCGGCCGGGCCAGCGCCGCCTGCTCGGCCAGCGCATCCGCCTCGATCCGCGCCAGCAGATCGCCCGGCGGCAGCGGCGCCGCGTCGCGGGCGGCGGCGAAATACTCCTCAAGGCCGGTATCCGGCTTGCGCTTGTCAGTCGTCATCGTCGAACCCCAATTCCTCGCGCCGGCCCGAAAGCAGCAGTTCCAGCCCGCGTTTCCCACGCGCCGTGAGACTTTCCACGGCGCGCGGACCGATGTCCATGATGCGCGCGATCTCGGGGTTGGTCAGCCCCTCGATATGGCGCAACACCACCGCCTGCCGCTGCCGTTCGGGCAATCGCATCAGCGCCTCCTGCAGCGCCGCCCCCCGGGCCTTGTCCTGCAAGCGCAACGTGGCGGATGCGGCGTCGTCCGCCGGTTCGGGCACCGAGGCAAGATCGACCGCCGCGCGCGACCGGCGGCGCAGCCGGTCGGTGCAGAGATTGGCCGTGACGCGGTAAAGCCAGGTCGTGACCTGCGCCTCGCCGCTGCGCCAGTCCGGTGCGATGCGCCAGAGCCGCAGCATGGCCTCCTGCGCCACGTCCTCGGCCTCGGTGGTATCGCCGAGAAGCCGCGCGGCATGGGCATAGACCCGCGGCGCCAGCCGCGCGGTCAGGGCCCGGGCCGCGGCGGGCTCGCCTTTGGCGAAGGCCGCCAGAAGCGCCTCGTCGGTCTGATCGTTCATGGCGTCCAGCGGCATGTCCATGCAGTCACGGCTAACGGTTCGCGCGCCCGCGGGCAACGCTGCCCCGGCCCGGATCGCGCCGGGCCGGGGCCGGGCCTGTCAGTCGCGGTGCATCTTGCGTCCGCCGTGGCCGTCACGGCCCCCGTGCCCGCCGCGCATCTGGCGCATGTCGGCCATTTCTTCAGGGCTCAGCGCGCCGTCGCCGTCGCTGTCCAGCCGCTCGATCAACAGCGCAGGATCGCGCCGGCCCTGCAGCTCTTCAATGCTCAGCCTGCCGTCGTCATCGGCATCCATGCGCGACATCATCCGCCCGATGCGCCCGGCGCGCCGTTCGTCCGCCATCGCCTCGGCATGGGCGGTCAGCTCGGCCTCGGTCACAAAGCCATCGCCGTCGGCGTCCATCTCGGCAAAGCGTGCGGCGCGGTGCGCCTCAAGCTCGGCCAGGGTGACCTGCCCGTCGCCATCCGCATCCAGCATGGCGAAATCCGGGCCGCGCTGGCCGCCCTTGCCGCCATGGGCCGAGGCCCCGACCGCCCCGAGGCCGAGAAAGAGCGCGCAGGCCGTGCCGAGAATCAGTGTCTTTTTCATAATGTCATCTCCTGTTTGACGTTCAGAACCGCGGCCCTCCGGCGCGTGGTCATGAAGGCTCAAACGAGGCACGGCGCGGGTTCCGTCGGTCGTCCCGATCACGTCCGCGTGATTTGCGACATCCGGACGCAAGGACAACTTGGCCCATTCCGTTCGGCCCGGCCTCTGGTGCATTTTCCGCCTACGAGTAGCGAGAGATGCGATGACCGAAACGTCCCGGAAAACGGAGGACCGGCCCACCCTCCCCGCGGTCTGGAAAGGCTGGCGCCGCCGCTGTCCCAATTGCGGCAGCGGGCCCTTGCTGCGCGGCTATCTCAAGGTGCGCGACACCTGCCCGGTCTGCCGCGAAGAGCTGTATCATCACCGCGCCGACGACGGCCCGGCCTATCTGACGATCCTGCTGGTGGGCCACCTGATGGCGCCGCTGCTGCATCTGGTCTTCGTCACCTGGCGGCCCGAGCCCTTGATCCTGTTCACGATCTTCGCGGTTGGATGTATCGGATTGTCTCTGTATCTTCTGCCCCGACTGAAAGGGGTGATCGTCGCGATCCAGTGGTCGCGCTACATGCACGGGTTCTCGCGCCCAGCATGACCGCCCCGGGGCAGGAAAGGCCGGGCATGAGTGAAACCACCGACAAGACCGCGATCCGCGATGCGTCCACCGTCATCGTGCTGCGCGACCGCGCCACCCGTCCGCGCATCCTGATGGGGCAGCGCGGATCGGCGGCGGTCTTCATGCCCGACAAGTTCGTCTTTCCGGGTGGGGCCGTCGACAAGGGCGACGCCTCTGTCCCCCTGGCCCAGCCGCTGCCGCCGCTCTGCGCCGCGCGGCTGGACGAAGATGCCACGCCGGGGCGCGCCACCGCGCTGGCCGCCGCCGCCATCCGCGAGTTGTGGGAGGAGACCGGCCAGATCCTCGGCACGCCCGGGGCCTGGCCGGGCGAGGCGCCGCCGGACTGGCAGGGGCTTGCCCAGCGCGACCTGCTGCCCAGCGCCGCCGAGCTGCAATTCGTCTTCCGCGCCATCACGCCGCCCGGCCGCCCGCGCCGCTTCGACGCGCGGTTCTTTCTGGTCGATGCCGATGCGCTGGCGACCGATCCCGACGATTTCTCGGCCGCGTCGGACGAATTGCGCCACCTGCAGTGGATCGCGCTGGACGAGGTGCGCGGCTTTGACCTGCCCTTCATCACCGAGGTCGTTCTGGCCGAGGTCACAGCAAGGGTGCACGACACCGCGCCTCCCCTGTCGGTGCCGTTTTTCCGCAACGACGATGAGGAAAGCCTGTTCCTGCGCCTGCGCGGCGTGCCGATGACGGACTGACCCCGGGGTCGCTACAAGAGCAGCACGAGCAACAGGATCGACAGGGTCAGGAACCCGATGCCCGCCAGCTCGCGCAGGGTAGGGCGTTCGCGGAAGAACAGGACCGAGGCCAGCAACGAAAAGATCAGCTCGACCTGGCCCAGCGCCTGCACATAGGCCGCCGTTTGCAACGTGTATGCGGTGAACCACCCCAGGCTGCCCGCCATCGATGTCAGCCCCAGCCAGACCGCCGTGCGGCGCGCGCGCCAGACGGCGGTGATCTGCCCCGGCTCGCGCCAGCGCAGCCAGAGCGACATGGCCAGGGTCTGCACACTGGTCACGCAAACCAGCGTCACCCCAGCGCGCACCAGCGGGTCGGCGCTGTCGAGGCTCAGCGACGCGCCGCGATACCCCACGGCGGAAATGGCGAAGAAAAAGCCCGAGGCCAGCCCAAGCGCCACCGCCCGCGTGCCGATCCGCCTCAGCAGGTTGCCCTGAAGCCCCGGCGTGTCCGACAGCATCAGAACGCCCAGAAGGCCGATCAGGATCGCCCCCCAGCCGCCCGCGCTGATCTCTTCGCCGAGAACGATCAGGCCCATGATCGCGGTTTGGATGACCTCGGTTTTCTTGAAGGTGATGCCGACCGCGAAATTGCGCGTCCGGAACAGCGCGATCACAAAGGATGTCGCCAGGATCTGCCCCAATGCCCCCGCCAGCGCATAGGCCCAGAAGACCGCCGACAGGTCCGGCACGGCCGCGCCGCGCGCCGCCAGGTAGGCGCCCACCACCACCCAGGCGAAGCGCGCAAAGGTGCTGCCGGTGGTCGACAACGCGCCCATGCTCAGCACCTTGTGCAGCATGAACCGCAGCGTCTGGAAAAACGCCGCCGACAGGGTGACGGCAATCCACAAATCCATGCGCCGCCTTATGCGCCCCCGTCAGGGCGAAGGCCATAGCGGATGTGGCACCGGATCCTTGGCTTTCAGAAAGTGCCTGCGGAAGACCTCGGCGTAAGAGGCATAGCGATAGCCTTCGTTGCGGCTGAGGTAACGCGCGCGGTTGGCGCGATAGAGCCCGGGCAGGCGATACCAGGGCACCGCCGCGTGCATGTGGTGCACCACATGCAGGTTGTTGTTGAGAAAGAGCAGCGCCAGAGGGCCGCGATCCTCGATGATGACCGTCCGGCCCCGGGCGCGTTCATGGGCCTGATGTTCCAGAAAGGTGCGGATCTTGAGGACCCCCAGCGCGGCATAGACCGACAGGCCCCACGCCCAGAGCGGCATCGCCGCGACCTGGGTCATCCAGACCAGAACCACCGCCACCGCCGGCAGGTGCAGCGCCCAGCCCAGCGCCACCCGGGCGTCGCCCCGCCGCATCCGCCGCCAATCCTCGCGCATAAAGGCCGCCTGCCCCAGCAACGGCCCCACGATCAGCCGCCCGGCCAGCGTGTTGTTGACCGTCATCAGCCTTTGCCCCCAACGCGGCAGCCGGACCCAGACCGCCGGGTCGAGGTAATTGCTTTCGGGGTCGTCGTAGGGATCGGTCAGGATCGCATCGCGGTGATGCGCCAGATGGGTGTCGCGGAACCGCAGATAGGGCACCACGACACTCAGCGCCGGAAACACCAGCGCCGCATTCAGCCGCGCCGACCGGAACGGGTGCCCGTGCAGCGCCTCATGGCTCAGCGACGAATGCAGCGCGGTGGCCAGAACGGTCAGCGCCATACCCAGCGGCAGCCAAAGCGCGGCGGCCCAGGTCGTGCCGATGGCCCAGAGCGCATAGCACCCCGCCAAAAGGGCCAGCGTCGGCCATTCCACAGCGCGCCAGCGCCGCTGCGGCGCAGATCTCATGCCTATCCCCCAAAAAATCTCTTTTGCCTGCGCGAGACGCTAGCAAGGCCCCCATCCCCGGCCCATTCCGAAAACAGTTAACAAAAGCCCGCAACCGGGATAATTATCACCACATGAGCCAAATCATCGACAAAACCCGCCGCGCCCGTCTGTTCCGCGACCGGCTGGCCGCCGCCATGTCCTCGGGCGGGGTCACGCAAAGCGGGCTTGCGCGCGCGATCGGGGCCGACCGTTCGACCATCTCGCAGCTCTTGGCGGATGACGGCGCGCGCCTGCCCAACGCGCAGATCGTCGGGGCCTGCGCACAGGCGCTGGGGGTATCCGCCGACTGGCTTCTGGGCCTGTCGGAGCGCCCCGAAAGCGCCGCCGATCTGCTCGCCACCTCGCTGACGCTGACCGCGGCCCGCCGCGCGCTGGTGGACGAGACGATCTTTGCCTGGCACCGCGAGGCGCAGGGCTACAAGATCCGCCACGTGCCGGCCACCCTGCCCGACATGCTCAAGACCCGCGCGGTGCTGGAATGGGAATACGGGCCGCATCTGGGCAAGACCACGACGCAGGCGATCAACGCCTCAGCGGACCGGCTGGCCTGGATGCAGCAGTCGCGCTCGGATTACGAGATCGCCATGCCGCTTTACGAGGTCGCCAGCTTTGCCGCCGGAACTGGTTATTACGACGGGCTGCCCCCGGACATCAGGCAAGCGCAGATCGACCATATCCTCGACCTCTGCGACCGGCTTTATCCACGCCTGCGGATCTACCTCTTCGATGCACGGCGCATCTTTTCCGCCCCGGTCACGGTGTTCGGGCCGCTCTTGGCGGTGCTCTATGTCGGGCGCATCTACCTGTCCTTCCGCGATACCGAACGGGTCTCGGCGCTGACGACACATTTCGACCAGCTGGTGCGCGAGGCCACGGTGACCGCCCGCGCCTTCCCTGACCATCTTCGCGCCTTGCGCCCGGCGTGACAGCGGATAGGCTCTGGGGACCCTCATCAGCGAAAGACCCGACATGAGCGATTTTGTCAGCCTGCTGGGCGTCAAGGGCGGCCCGGCGATCCGGCCCGGATCGAACATGCCCACGGCGATCCTGCTGCGCATGGGCGGGCGCACTATTCTGGTGGACGCGGGGCTGGGTGCTGCGCGGGGCGTCTGCGATCAGGGCGTGGCGCTGACGCAGATCGATATGATCCTGATCACACACCTGCATTCGGACCACTACCTCGAGCTCGGCCCGCTTCTGCACACCGCCTGGACTGCCGGGCTGAACCGCACGGTGCCGGTCTACGGCCCCCCGGGGACCGAGACCTACTGGCAGGGCTTCCTCGCCTCCATGGCCTTCGACATCGAACTGCGCATCCGCGACGAGGGCCGCCCCGATCTGGCGCAGCTGGTGCGTTTCCATACCCTTGAACCGGGCGAGGTGCTGAACGACGACGGCCTGAGCGTAACCGCCCTGCGCAACTGCCATCCGCCCATCGAAGACAGCTTCGCCCTGCGCTTCGACGCGAACGGCAAAGCGGTCGTCCTGTCCGGCGACACCGCCCCGCTGCCCGGTCTGGCCGAATTCTGCGCCGGGGCGGATCTGCTGGTCCACGAGGCCATGCTGACCGAGGGCGTCGATCTGCTGATGCAGCGCATGACCAATGGCGACGACCGCCTGCGCAGCCACATCCTGCGCAGCCACACCGACGCCGCCGACGTGGGCCGCCTGGCCTCTGAGGCCGGGGTCAAGAGGCTGGCGATCAACCACATGGTGCCCGACGGTTTTGCCGAATTCACCGAGGACGACTGGCGCGCCAAGGTCCGCCGGCACTGGGACGGCCCGCTTGAGATCGGCCGCGACGGGATGCGCCTGACGCTCTGACGGCCCGCGGCAGCCAGGCATGGACATGCGCGCCGCCTTGGGCTATCTGCCGGGCCTTCACACGGCCTGATGCCGTTTCTCCGATTGGACCAATTCCCCATGATCCCGACCCTGTCAGACGCCCTCGCCGAGCGCGGGTTCGACACGCTGACCGATGTGCAACAAGCCGTCACCGCCCCCGACCTGGTAAAGGCCGATCTGCTGGTTTCCGCCCAGACCGGATCGGGCAAGACCGTGGGATTCGGCCTGGCCATCGCGCCGACCCTTATGGGCGAGGCTGCGCATCTGGGCCCGCCCGCAGCACCCCTTGCGCTGATCGTCGCGCCGACGCGCGAGCTGGCGATGCAGGTCAGCCGCGAACTGGCCTGGCTTTTCGGCAAGGCCGGGGCGCGCGTGGCCACCTGCATCGGCGGCATGGACGCGCGCGACGAGCGGCGCGCACTGGAACGCGGCGCGCATATCGTCGTGGGCACGCCGGGGCGGCTTTGCGATCACATCAACCGCGGCGCGCTCGATCTGGCCGACATCCGCGCCATCGTGCTGGACGAGGCGGACGAGATGCTGGACCTCGGCTTTCGCGAGGATCTGGAATTCATCCTGGGCAAGGCCCCCGAGACCCGGCGCACGCTGCTCTTTTCGGCCACCGTGCCGCCCTCTATCGCGGCGCTGGCCAAGCAGTTCCAGCGCGATGCGGTTCGGGTCACGACCCTGTCCAAAGGCAACCAGCACGCCGATATCGCCTATCAGGCGATCCAGGTCGCGCCCGCCGATACCGAACATGCGGTCATCAACCTGCTGCGCTTTCACGACGCGCCCACGGCCATCGTCTTTGCCAACACCCGCGCCACCGTCGCCCGGCTGACCGCGCGACTGGCCAATCGCGGCTTTGCCGTCGTCAGTCTGTCGGGCGAGCTCAGCCAGGACGAGCGCAGCCACGCGCTGCAGGCCATGCGCGACGGCCGGGCGAAGGTCTGCGTGGCCACCGATGTGGCCGCGCGCGGCATCGACCTGCCGAACCTCGATCTGGTGGTCCACGCCGATCTGCCGAACAACACCGAGGCGCTGCTGCACCGCTCGGGCCGCACCGGGCGCGCGGGCCGCAAGGGGATCTCGGCGCTGATCGTGCCCGACAAGGCGGCCAAGAAGGCCGAGCGCCTGCTGAAATGGGCCAAGATCGAGGCCGAATGGCGCGCCGCCCCCAGCCCCGAGGACATTCGCGCGCTCGACGAAGCGCGGCTTTTGTCCGACCCCGCGTGGGACACCGAACTGAGCCCCGAAGAGGCCGCCTTTGCCGCCGCGCTGCTCGAGCGGCACAAACCCGAAGAGATCGCGGCTGCCTGCCTGCGGCTCTATCGCGCGGGGCTGTCGGCCCCCGAAGAACTGGGGCTGCGGTCGGCCCCCGCGCCGCGCGCCGCGTTTGGCCCTTCGGGCTGGCTGGCGCTGTCGGTCGGACGCGACGCCGGGGCCGAGCCGCGCTGGATCCTGCCGCTGCTCTGCCGCACCGGCAACATCGAGAAGTCCGCGATCGGCAAGATCAGGGTGACCCCACAGGAAACCTATGTCGAAATCGCCGAAGCTGCGATCCCCGCGCTGCGCGACCGTCTGAGCGCGGGCGGCGTGCTGGAGCGTGATATACGTGCCAGGCTGCTCGACGCCCCGCCCCAGGAGGCGACATCGGCGCAGCCCCGCACCCCGCCGCGCCCGCCCAAAGGCCCGGCGCCACGTCGTGACGGCCCCAGAACACCGGCGCGCCGCACCGGTGACGACACCACTGACGCGCCGCCTGCGGCACGCGACGAACGGCCCGTGGCCAAACGCGCCCCGCGCCCGGCCGACAGCCCCGCACCCCGTCGCGAAGGGCCAAAGAAACCAGCGCCCCGACCCGGTGACGGCGCAAGAAGCACCCCACCCGCCGCGCGCAAGGAAGGTCGCCCCCACGGCCCCGCAACCAAAGGGAAAAAGCCGAAGCCCGCAACGGACACCGCCCCGGGAAAGCCGCGCCACAAAAAGCCCGGCGGGCCCAAGCCCGATGTCGCGGCCAAGCCCAAAGGCCCGCAATCCAAACGCCGGCCCGACGCCAGCGACCCGTCAAAGTCGCTGGGGCGCGCCGGGGCGAAGCGGCGGCAGACGACGGCCCGGGGCGGCGACGCCCCGCCGCGCCGCAAGGGCTGAAAGGTCAGTTACTCGGGGCCGGTTGAAAGAGGGTCGCGTAACGGTCGCGAAGGATGTTCTTTTGCACCTTGCCCATGGTGTTGCGCGGCAATTCGTCGATCACCAGCACTTTGCGCGGATGCTTGTAGCGCGCCAGCGTCTCGGCGCAGGCCGCGGTAATCGCCTCCGGGTCCGGTGTCTCGCCCGGCTGCGGCACGATCAGCGCCAGCACGGTCTCGCCGAAATCCGGATGCGGCACGCCGATGACGGCGGACTCCAGCACGCCGGGCTGGTCGTCGAGCAGCAGCTCGATCTCCTTGGGGTAGATGTTGTAGCCGCCCGAGATGATCAGGTCCTTGTTGCGCCCCACGATCTGCACATAGCCATCCGCGTCGAGCCGCCCAAGATCGCCGGTGATGAAGAACCCGTCCTCGCGCAGCTCGGCGGCGGTCTTTTCGGGCATCTGCCAATAGCCCTTGAACACGTTCGGACCGCGCACCTCGATCTGGCCGACCTCGCCCTGCGCCACCTCGGCCCCGGTTTCGGGATCGCAGATCTTGAGCTCGACCCCCGGCAGCGGAAAACCCACGGTGCCCGCGCGGCGCTCGCCGTCATAGGGGTTCGAGGTGTTCATGTTGGTCTCGGTCATGCCGTAGCGTTCGAGGATACGGTGCCCCGTGCGGGCCTCGAACTGGCGGTGGGTGTCCTCCAGCAAGGGGGCCGAGCCGGAAATAAAAAGCCGCATGTGTTGCGCCAGATCGCGGGTGAAGCGCGGATCGTCCAGCAGACGCGTGTAGAAGGTCGGCACCCCCATCATCGAAGTGGCGCGCGGCAGGGCGTCGAGGATCTGCTCGAGATCGAATTTGGGCAAAAAGATCATCGCCCCACCCGCCGCCAGGGTCACGTTGGTGGCGACGAAAAGCCCGTGGGTGTGAAAGATCGGCAGGGCGTGCAGAAGCACGTCGTCGGCGGTGAAACGCCAGTGGTCGACCAGCGTCTCGGCGTTCGACAGCAGGTTCGCCTGGGTCAGCATCGCCCCCTTCGAGCGCCCGGTGGTGCCCGAGGTGTAGAGGAAGGCGGCAAGGTCGTCCGCCTCGCGCGGGACGGTGTCGAAGCTGTCGGGTTCGTCATCCGCCGCCGCCGTCAGACTGCCGGTGCCGTCCCCCGCCAGCGTGTCGAACCGCGCGCCCAGCTTTTCCGAAAGCGCGCCCAGCTCGTCCGCGCGCGCCGGGTCGCCCACCACCAGCTTGGCGCCGCTGTTCTCGATGAAATAGCTCAGCTCGTCGGTGGTGTAGGCGGTGTTCAGCGGCAAAAACACCACCCCGGCCTGCGCGCAGGCGGCATAAAGCGCCAGCGCCTCGGGCGATTTCTGCACCTGCGCCGCCAGCCGGTCACCCGGCTTCAGCCCGCGCGCGGTCAGCACATGGGCGATCTGCGCGGCGCGGCGCAGAAAGGCGTCATGGGTCAGCGTGCCGCCATCGGGCAAGTGCAGAAACGGCGACATGCGGCCGGCGTGGCATCCGAAAAGACGGTCATAAAGCGGGTTGGACATGGTCTTGGTCCTCAGGCGGGGATGCGGTCAGAAAGCGCGGCCAGCGTGCGCACCTCGGCGGGGGCCGGGATCGCGCGGTCGGTCGCGTAGCGTTCGTGGTTCTGCGCGACGGCGGCGGGATCGTAAAGGTAATTCACCATCGCCCCGCCCGATTGGGCGCGGCCCTTGTCGGACGTGTCGGCATCAGCGTGCAGGGCGTGCACCTCGGCCCCGTTGCCGAGATGAAAGCGCGCCACCGGATCGCGCGGCCGGCCCCGACCATCCTTGGCGTGCAGCAGGTAATGCGCGGCCAGCGCGCGCATTCGCTCGGGGTCGTTGACGTCGTAAGGCAGGCCGGTTTCCTCCAGCCAGGCCACCAGTCCGGGGATGGGCGACAGGGTGACGAAGGTCCGCAACCCCGGCAGTTCGATGGACAGATCCGCCACCACCTGCTTGATCAGCGAATTGCCAAAGGAAATGCCGGCCAGCCCGGCCTGGCAATTGGAGATCGAGTAGAACACCGCCGTGTCCGCCTGATCGGGCGTGGCCGACATGCGGTCGGGCGACAGCAGCGCCTGGATCGAGCCGGGAATGCCGCCGGTCAGCGCCACCTCGACGAAGATCAGCGGCTCGTCGGGCATCGCGGGGTGAAAGAACGCGAAACAGCGGCGGTCGGGCGGTTCCAGCCTGAGCCTCAGATCGTCCCAGCTGTCGATGCTGTGCACGGCCTCATAGGCGATGATCTTGTCGAGGATATGCGCCGGGCTTTCCCAGCTGATCGGGCGCAGCACCAGAAAGCCGCGGTTGAACCAGCTGGCGAAGAGATGTCGGAAATCCTGGTCCAGCGCCTCCAGCGCCGCCTCTCCATCCGACAACCGCAGCAAATCGGCACGCATCCGGACCAGCGCGCCGGTTGCCCCCGGCACCTGGTTCAGCCGCCGGATCAGCTCCTGTCGCGGGGGTTCGGCGGCGGACATGAAGGCGCGGTAGCTGGCACGGCCCGGCCGCGCCTCGTAGGCCGCGAGGCTGTCGCGCACGGCCTCGGGCGAGATGTCCATCTCGGTTGCGAGATGCCGGAAGAAGGCCAGCTTGTCGGCGTCGCTCATGCCTACGAACCGGGTCAGGATCGCCCGCGCGCTGGCCAGCCCCGTCACCTCGCCCGAGGCACCCACCAGGTCGAGGCACAGGGCCTCGATCGGGCGGGTGTCGTTTGTGTCGGGCTCGGACGAGCGGAAGCGCCGCTCGAACACCGTCGACAGCAGATCGGCGAAAAGCGTCACCGCCCCGGCCCCATCACCGCGTCCGGCAGCCAGGTGGCCAGCCCCGGGAAGAGGCAGAGCAGTACGATTGCCAGAACCATGCAGGCCACGTAGGGCAAGGACCCCACGAGGATCGTGCGCAGCGAGATGTCCGGCGCGATGCCGTTGATGACATAAAGGTTCAGACCCACCGGCGGGCTGATCAGGCCGATCTCCATGTTGATGGTCAGCACCACGGCGAACCAGATCGGATCGAAGCCCGCCGTTGTGATGATCGGCAGCAGGATCGGCGCGGCCATCAGGATCACCGCCACCGGCGGCAAAAAGAACCCAGCGACCAGCAGGAAGAGGTTGATCGCCCCCATCAGCACCCAGCGGTTCACATCCAGCGTGCCGATCCATTCGGCGATGCTCTGCGTGATGAAGAGCGAGCTCAGCATGTAGCTGAAGACACCCGCCGCGGCGATGATGAAGAGGATCATCACCGATTCCTTGGTGCTGTCGCGCAGCACCACCCACAGATCGGCCGGGTTCCAGAGCTTGTAGATCACCACCGCGATCACGAGGCAGAGCAGCGCGCCCACCGCCGCGGTTTCCGACGGCGTCGCGATGCCGCCGTACATGGCGTAAAGCACACCGAGGATGATCAGCAGGAAGGGCAGAACGCGGGGCAGGATCTCGAACCGTTCGCGCCAGGTGTAGCTGCCTGCGCTCAGCACAGACGCATTGCCCGACCGCCACGTCGAATAAAGCGACCACGCCATGAAGAGCCCCACCAGCATCATCCCCGGGATGACGCCCGCTAGGAACAGCCTCCCGATAGAGGTTTCGGTGGCGATGCCGTAGACGATCATCGTGACCGATGGCGGGATCAGGATGCCCAGCGTGCCGCCCGCCGCGATGGACCCGGCGGCCACCGCATCGGGATAGCCGCGCTTGCGCATCTCGGGTATGCCCATCTTGCCGATGGCCGCGCAGGTGGCGGGGCTCGACCCGGACATCGCCGAGAACAGCGCACAGGCCCCGAGGTTAGACACCACCAGCCCGCCGGGCACACGGGTCAGCCAGCGCTCGAGCGCCTCGTAAAGATCGGCCCCAGCCCGGGTCGAGGCGATCGCCGCGCCCATGATGATGAACATCGGAATCGACAGCAGCGCGAAATTGTCGAGCTTGCCGAAGAGGATCTCGGGCATCAGTTCGAGCGACCGCATCCCGTCGAAGGCGATCAGAAAGCCCCCCGACACGATCAGCAGCCCAAGCGCCACCGACACGCCCGAAAAGAGCACCATAATGGTGACAGCCGCCACCAATGCGCCAAGCAGAAGCGGATCCATCAGGCGTCCTCCAGTCCGAAGGGGGTGTCGATGCCTTTCAGCACCGCGAAAAGATCGGCCACCAGTTGCAGCAGCAAAAGGCCAAAGCCGACCGGGATCGACAGATAGGGGATCCAAAGCCGGACACCCCAGACCGTGTCGGACCGCCAGCCGCGCTCCCAGGCGAAATGCCAGTAGTCATAGCCGTAATAGAGCATCACGCCGACGATCAGGATGCTGACCGACAACGTCAGCACACAAAGCGCAAAACGCGCGCGCTTCGGCAAGGCGAGCGGGATCAGATCGACGTTCACATGTCCGCGCAGCCGCTGCACATAGGGCAGCCCGATCAGCGTCGCGGCGATGACCAGATAGACCACCGCCTCGGTCTGCCAGACGGTCGAGCCGTTCAGCACGAAGCGGATAAAGATCATCTGGCAGGTGATCACCACCGCCGCCACGATCATCCCGGCGGAACACCACCCGGCGACAGTGGAAATTGCGGCAACGAGGCGCAAAAAGGGATTGTTGCCCGTCGGCGCGACGGCCGCTGAACTCTGGACAGCCATGACCGGCCTCCGATGTCGTCAGTCAGAAAGAATGAAGGGGGCGGGCGATGCGCCCACCCCGACAGCGCTGATGCGCTTATTCGACGGCCAGCGCCATATCCAGCAGCGCCTGCCCGTCCGGCACTTCGTCGACGAAGGCCTTGTACGAGGTTTCCTGCGCAATCGTGCGCCAGGCGTTGAAATCGTCCTCGGACATCTGCGCGATCTCGACACCGGCCTCACGGAACACGTCGACCGACGCGGCGTCCTCTTTCTTGGCCTCTTCGAGGTAGAAGGCCTCGGCCTTTTCGGCGCCGGCCAGAAGAGCTGACTGCTGCGCTTCGGTCAGCCCGTCGAAGGTGGATTTGTTCATCAGAAGCGGCTGATACATGAACCACAGCGCCACGTCGCCCGCGGGAGTGTAGCATTTCACCTGCTCGTAGATGCGGTAGCTGACGAACGAGCTCGACGAGGTGTTGGCGGCGTCCAGAACGCCGGTCTGCATGGCGTTGTAGATTTCCGACGACGCCATCGAGGCGATCGACGCGCCCGCGCCTGCCAGCATCTGCTCGAACGCCTTGCCCGCGGCGCGGGTTTGCAGGCCCTGCACGTCGTCTGGCCCGGTGATGCAGCCTTCGGTGCCCGCAAAGCCGCCGGCGAGGTAGCCATGCACCAGCACCATCACGTCGTCCTGCGCCATCTTCTCTTCCAGCGCTTCCATGAAGGGGCTCGCGGACAGGCGCGCGGCGTGATCGTGGTTCTTCACCAGACCGGGCATCAGGGTCAGGTTGTAGGCGGGCTGCTGGCCGCCGGCGTAGCTGAGCGGCAGAACCGTCATGTCAAGCTGGCCGCGGCTGAGCGGCTTGTACTGCTCGCGCGCCTTGAACAGCGACTGCGACGGGAAAATCTTGATGTCGAGATCGACGCCCGCGGCGGCAACCTCGTCGGCGACGATCTGCGCCACCTGATGGCGGACGTCGCTGTTGGACCATTGATGCGACAGGCGCAGCTCGGCGGCCGATGCGGCCTGCGCGCCCAGTGCCAGAGCAAGCGCTGCGGCGGACAATTTGGTGCGGATATTCACGGTGTCTTCCTCCCTGATCGGTGCCCGATTCTTCCCGGGTCGGCCCTAGGCCTGCCAGAACGTGTATCCGCAGTCAAACTTTTTGTATACAAGAAGGGAATTGTTGTGAGCACGGTTGACCTGTGCTAGGGGCGATCTATGGAACGCAAACGCGCAGACATCATCGCCGACCGGCTGGAGGGCATGATCTTCGAAGGCTCCTTCGCCGATGGCGACCGGCTGGACGAGGTGCAGCTTGCGCGGCAATTCGAGGTGTCGCGCACGCCCATTCGCGAGGCGTTTCAACGGCTTGCCCTCTCGGGCCTGGTCGAGCAGATCCCACGTCGCGGGGTCTTTGTGCGCCAGCCCGGCCCGGTCGAGCTGATGGAAATGTTCGAGGTCATGGCAGAGCTTGAATCCGTCTGCGCCCGGCTTGCGGCGCGGCGCATCAGCGATGCGGCGCTGGCCGATCTGCGCGACACCAACATCCGCTGTCAGCAGGCCGTCTCTGCCGAAGATGCCGATGGATACTACGCCGAGAACGAGCGCTTTCACCGCATCATCTACCGCCAGTCCGGCAACGGGTTTCTGGAACAGGAATGCCTGCGGCTGCACAAACGGCTGAAACCCTTCCGTCGGGTGCAGCTGCGGTTTCGCGGGCGGCTGAGGCAATCCATGGCCGAGCACGAAAACATCGTCGCCGCGCTCGAGGCGGGCGACGGCGACACCGCCGCCACGGTCATCCGCGACCACGTCGCGGTGCAGGGCGAAAAATTCCACCACCTGATCGCCAGCCTGCGGCCCGCCGCCGAATAGCGCGCGCGCCGGGTTGCGGGATGCGCCCGGGCAGGCTGTCCGGGTGATCTGATCCGAGGTGCCGGGTCGGGGCCCGGGACCGTGTTGCGCGTGATTTGGACCCCGAAGCTAAAGCTGGCGCAGCAGCCCCTCGGCGGTCTCTTCGATCAGGGTCAGGGCGCCGTCGAAATCGCGGGTGAAATAGGGGTCGGGGACGTGATCCGCCCCGGTATCCGTGTAATCGGTGAAAAGCCGCAGTCGGGCGCGTGCCTCGGGCGGGCGCATCGCCTCGAGGTCGCGCAGGTTCTCGGAATCCATGGCCAGGATCAGGTCGAAGGCATCGAAATCGCGCACGGCCACCTGCCGCGCCCTGAGCCCCGACAGATCGTATCCCCGCGCCCGCGCCGCCGCCTGCATCGGTCCGTAGGGCGGTTTGCCGATATGCCAGTCCCCGGTGCCCGCGCTGTCTATGGTCAGATCGACGCCCGCGCGCGCCGCCTTGGCGCGCAGAACGCCCTCGGCGCTGGGCGAGCGGCAGATATTGCCGAGGCAGACAAAGAGGATACGATGCGTCATGTTTTCAGGACCCCTGAGGCGGATGCGAGACGGATCATGGACCAGAGCGGAAAGATTGTCATCCTGACCGGCGCGGGTCTGTCGGCCGAAAGCGGGCTGGGAACGTTCCGCGACGAGGGCGGGCTTTGGGCGCAGCACCGGATCGAGGATGTCGCCACGCCCGAGGCGTTCCAGCGCAACCCCGATCTGGTCCACGCCTTCTACAACGCGCGCCGCGTTCAGGCCGCCGCCGCGTCACCGAATGCGGCGCATCATGCCCTGGCGCGGCTGCAAAGGGACTGGCCCGGCGAGGTGGTGATCGTCACGCAGAATGTGGACGGCCTGCACGAGGCGGCGGGGGCCGAGGCGATCCATATGCACGGCGCGCTGGCGGGCGCGCTATGCGCCGCCTGCGATCACCGCTGGACCGCGCCACCGGAAATGACCGGCGGCGACCTCTGCCCCGCCTGCGCCGCGCCGCAGACCCGGCCCGATATCGTCTGGTTCGGCGAGATCCCCTACCGCATGGAAGAGATCATCGGGCATCTGGGCCAATGCGGCCTTTTCGCGGCCATCGGCACCTCGGGGCAGGTCTATCCCGCCGCCGGTTTTGTCGAGGAGGCGCGCCTTGCGGGCGCGCGCACCATAGAGCTGAACCTGGCGCGGTCCGATGTGTCCGGCGCGTTCGACGATCACCTGACCGGCCCCGCGACCGAGATCGTCCCGGCCTGGGTGGCGCGCCTGACCGGCGCGCCCTGACGGCGCTTAGCGGTCGAGTTGCACGGGGACGTCGATCGTGATGTCGCCCGCCTTCTCAAACGTCAGCGTCACGGTCACGGTCGGCCCCTCGGCAAAGCCGCCCGCGAGCCCCATGAACATGACGTGATCCGCGCCGCGTTCCAGCACATGGGTGCCGCCGGCGGGGATCACAAAGCCATCCTCGACATGGCGCATCTTCACGACGCCATTGGCGTCGGCGATGTGGGTGTGCAATTGCACCATGGGCGCGGCGTCAGAGGCGGCGCCGATCAGGCGGTCGTCCTCGTCGCCGGTGTTTTCGATGACCATGAAGGCCGCGCCGGTCTTGGCGCTGGCCATGGCGCTGCGCGCATAGGCGTCGGTGATAACGATATCGGCCCATGCGGGCATGGCGATCAGCAGCGCAGCCGCGCCGCCCAGAAGCGTGTGGAGTTTCATATCCGGAATTCCTTTGGTGTGGTGTCTGTCAAAGAGGTGTCAGACACCCACCGGAGGCCCGCGCGCCCTGGGCCCCGGAGGCGGGGCCGGCACGGGGGCAAGCGCCGGATCGCGGTGAAAGACGCGCTGCCAGACCAGCGTCGGCTGCGGCGGCACGAAGAGGTCGCCCTCGGCCACGAAGAGCGTGGCGTCGGGGCACAGATGCACCGATTCGACCGGCTGGCCCTCGGCATCCACCATGATTGTGACCACCGTCTGGCCCATGCAGATGACCATTTGGCCGACCGGCATGGCCTGCCCGCGCGCAACGGCCATCTGCAGGCTCGTCACCGCAAGCGCCAGCACCATCGCCAGCCCTGTCAACCTGTGCAGGATCGCTTTCATGTCAGCTCAGATAGACATTCCGCTGGCAGGCGCAAAGCGACAAAAGGAAACAGCCCCGTCGCCGGTGGCGCGGGGCTGTTCAAACCGTCGGGGTCGTGAGGATCAGGCGGTTGCGGCCTGCGCCTTGGCGATCTCTTTCTTGACCTTCAGCGCGTTCGCCGAAAGCTCGGTATCCTTGGCCTTGGCCAGGTACTTGTCGAGGCCGCCACGATGATCGACGCTGCGCAGGGCCGAGGCCGAGATGCGCAGCTTGATGCCGCGGCCCAGCGTTTCGGACTGCAGGGTCACGTCGTTCAGGTTGGGCAGGAAACGGCGCTTGGTCTTGTTGTTGGCATGGCTGACGTTATTGCCAGTCATCGGGCCCTTACCGGTCAGTTCGCAGACGCGCGACATGGGTTCATCCTCATCTTACGTGATGGCAAAAAGCGGGTTCTGCCAAAATCAAAGGGCGCGGTCGTGCCACGCCCGGAATCTCGTTTGCAGGCTGTTACGATGCGACGGGGGAATCGTCAAGGCCAAGGTTGCAGGATCGCACCCCCGCGTGGCGTTCAGTCGTCCAGATGGCGCGCCAGCATCTCGCGCGCGGCCTCGGCGGGAAGCATGCGGCCCTCGGCCACCTCCTCGGAAAGACGATCCATGGCCGCCCGTGCCTCGCCGGTGTCGAGACGCGCCAGAAGCGCGCGGCGCACCTCTTCGCCGAACCAATAGCGCGCCTGCGCCCGGCGGCGGGCATCGAAATGCCCGTTGTCCCGGCGCCAGGCCGCAAGCGCCTGCATCTCGTCCCAGGCCTGTGCCAGCCCAGCCTCTTCCAACGCCGAGACGGTCAGCGCCTTGGGAAAGCCCGGCGGATCCTGCGGACGCTTGCGCAAGAGCCGCAATGCGCCGGCGTAATCGGCGCAGGTGCGGGTGGCGGTGGCCTTGAGCTCGCCATCGGCCTTGTTGACGAGGATGATGTCGGCCATCTCCATGATGCCGCGCTTGACGCCCTGCAATTCGTCGCCCCCCGCCGGGGCCAGCAGCAGCACGAAAAGGTCCGACAGCTCGGCCACCACGGTTTCCGATTGCCCGACGCCCACGGTTTCGATCAGCACCACGTCGAACCCCGCCGCCTCGCACAGAAACGTCGCCTCGCGCGTGCGGCGCGCCACCCCGCCGAGGGTCGACTGGCTGGGCGAAGGGCGGATAAAGGCGTGCGGATCGCGCGAAAGCCGCTCCATCCGGGTCTTGTCGCCCAGGATCGACCCACCCGAACGCGCCGAGCTGGGATCGACCGCCAGCACCGCAACCCGCAGGCCCTGACCGGTCAGCATCATGCCGAAGGCTTCGATGAAGGTCGATTTTCCGACACCAGGCGTGCCCGACAGGCCGATGCGCAGGGCGGTGTTGCCATGCTCCTTGAGCCGCGCCAGCAGCTCGGTCGCCTGGTCGCGGTGATCGGCGCGCGCGCTTTCCACAAGCGTGATGCCGCGCGCCAGCGCCCGGCGTTCGCCCTTCGAGATACGCGTCGCGAGATCGCTGATGTCCATGCCGCCCGATCCGTCTTTTGCCAGCCCAAATGGCCCGGCAGGGACCGGTTTGTCCACCCCCCGGGTGGATCAGGCGGCGACGTCGGGCTGCGGTAGGATGCGGACGCCCGCGATGCGCCATTCGCCGTCTTGCAGGACCATTTCGTAGCCCAGAACATGTGTCGCGCCGCCGGCGTCGCGGAGGATGACAGTCTGCCAGAGCGCGCCATCCACTTCGCGCAACGCGCCAAAGCGCACGTCCTCGGGCCGCCAGACCATCGGATAGCCGCGCCGCACCATCAGCCCGAAGTTCTCCGGCGTGCCGAAAAGGCTCTGGATCATCGGGCTGGCAAAGGTGAAGGCCCTGGCGAGATCGTCTTGCAGGAAGGCGTCGATCTGGCTTTGGATCGTGGCCTCGATCCGGGGATCGGGGGCCACGGCCTCCTGTGCGTCAATGCTGTGCGCCGACACCATCGTGGCGGCCAGAATTGCCAGAACCCAGCGCTTCATCGCATTTCCCTCCGAAACGTTGCTGTTTGAAGGGTAGCGCGCAACGAACGCGAGGAAAGGCCGCAAGGGCTTGAGGAGCGGCCCCGGCGGCGCTCATCCGCCCGATTGGGCGTCTTCGCGGGTCAGCGCGTCCTCGATCAGCGCGGCGGTCTCCGCCACGCCGTAAAGCGCGATGAACCCACCAAAGCGCGGCCCCTGGCTCTGCCCCAGAAGCACCTCGTAGATGGCGCGGAACCAGTCGCGCAGCGGCTCGAACCCGTGGTCCTTGCCCACCGAGAAGACCAGCGTCTGCAGCGCCTCGTCCTCGACCGCGCCATCGTAACCGCGCAGCCGCCCCGCGAGATCCAACAATGCCGCGCGCTCCTGATCGTTCGGGGCGCGGAAGCTCTTGGTCGGGCGTACGAAATCCTCGTAATACTTCACCGCATAGCCCGCCGCCGCATCCAGATCGGGATGCGTTTCCGGCGAGGCATCCGGCGCGTAGCGGCGGATGAACACCCACATCGCCTCTTTAGTTTCGGCATGCGCCGCCGAGGCCAGGTTCAGCAGCATCGAGAACGGCACCACCATCCGGCTTTCCGGCGGATTGCCGTTGTGGATGTGAAACACCGGGTTGTTGACCCGCTGCGCCGCGTCCTGCCCGGGATAGGCGCGCAGCTGCTGGTGGTATTCGTCCACCGCCTTGGGAATCACGTCCCACCACAACCGCTTGGCGGTCTTGGGCTTCTGATACATGAAATACGACAGGCTTTCGGTCGAGGCATAGGTCAGCCATTCGTCGATCGACAGCCCGTTGCCCTTGGACTTCGAAATCTTCTCGCCGTTCTCATCCAGAAAGAGCTCGTAGGTGAAATGCTCGGGCGGGCGCACGCCCAGCGTCCGGCAGATGCCGTCGTAGATCGGCGTGTTGGTCGAATGGTCCTTGCCGTACATCTCGAAATCCACGCCCAGCGCCGCCCAGCGCGCGCCAAAATCCGGCTTCCACTGCAGCTTTACCTGGCCGCCCGTCACCGGCAGCGTCCACTCGCGCCCGTCCTCGTCGTCGAAGGTAATCTCGCCCTTGGCCGCATCGACGTTCTTCATCGGCACATAGAGCACCCGGCCCGTCTCGGGGTGGATCGGCAGGAAGATCGAATACGTCTGCCGGCGCTCGTCGCGCAGCGACTTCAGCATGATCTTCATCAGGTCGTCGTATTTCTCGCAGGCGCGCAGCAGGATGTCGTCGAACTGCCCCGAGGCGTAGAATTCCGTGGCCGAGATGAACTCGTACTCGAACCCGAAGGTATCGAGGAACCGCCGCAGCATCGCGTTGTTGTGGTGGCCAAAGCTGTCGTGCGTGCCGAAGGGATCGGGCACGCTGGTCAGCGGCTTTTGCAGATGCGCATCGAGCTGGCGCGGGTTGGGCACGTTTTCGGGCACCTTCCGCATGCCGTCCATATCGTCGGAAAAGCAGATCAGCCGCGTCGGGATGTCGGAAATCAGCTCGAACGCGCGGCGGATCATCGTCGTGCGCGCCACCTCGCCGAAGGTGCCGATATGCGGCAGGCCCGAGGGGCCGTAGCCCGTCTCGAACAGCACATGACCCTTCTCGGGCGGCGCCTTTTCATAGCGTTTGAGAACCCGGCGCGCCTCTTCGAAGGGCCAGGCCTTCGAGGTCATCGCAGCGTCGCGCAGATCGGTCATCGGGTCTCTCCTTTTCGGGAATGCGCCCGGTTCCTATTGCGGGGGCGCGCCGGGGTCAATAAATGTTGTGAGATCGCGTTTTGCCAGAAAGTGCCCCATGTCCAACTCCGATACCCACCCGCTGACCCCCCAGGATTGTCTCGTGGCGCTGATGATCGCGGTGTCGGCCTCGGACGAGGATCTGCGCACCGCAGAACTGGTCAAGATCGATTCGGCGGTCAACAACCTGCCGATCTTCGCCCAGTACGACGCCGACCGGGTGCGGACGATGGCGTCGCTGGTGTTCGATCTTTTCGAGCAGGAGGACGGGCTCGACGCGCTCTTCGGCCTGCTGCGCGACAACCTGCCCGAACGGCTTTTCGAGACCGCTTATGCGCTGGCCTGCGACGTGGCCGCGGCGGACGGATCGCTGGCCGAGACCGAGCTGCGCCTGCTCGAGGAAATCCGCTATGAGCTGAACATCGACCGCCTGCACGCAGCGGCGATCGAGCGGGGGTCGCGCGCGCGCCACATCCGGGGCTAAGTCCGGGACAGTGAAACCTTTTCGGCGTCGGCGCGTTGAACCCCGGACACACGACGGAAGAACCCATATCCAAGCGCCGGAAAATCCCGCTGCCCGCACCGGGGCCGCAAGAGCCCAAGACCTGTCGCTTCACCGATTGGGCGATGCTCCAGACACCCGGCCCTGTTGCTTCGCTGCCATCGTCACGCGCCTGTGTGCTGCGCGTGCATTGCTTTTGCGGTGCAAATGGGCAACATATCTGCATTTCACGAACAACACGAGTGCTGCCATGATCACCCGCCGAACCTTTGTCGCCGCCGCCGCGGCCACCGCTGCCCTGCCGGCCCACGCATTCGAGATCGATCCGGTTTTCCGCCCTCAGCCCGTCGCGATCAAGAAGGATCTCGCCCCGGGCCAGATCCTGATCCTGCCCAAGGCGCATTTCCTCTATTACATCACCGACGAAGGTCAGGCGATGCGCTACGGGGTCGGTGTCGGTAAGGCCGGGCTGGAATTCACCGGCACCGCCAAGATCGGCGCCAAGAAAAAGTGGCCCACCTGGCGTCCCACTCAAGAGATGATCGAGCGTGAGCCGCGGACCTACGAAAAATTCGTCGACAACGACTATGTCCAGCCGGGCGGGCCGGGTAACCCGCTGGGGTCGCGCGCGCTTTATCTCTTCCAGAATGGCCGCGACACGTTCTTCCGGATCCACGGCACGACCGCGCCGCGGTCGATCGGGCGGTCGGTCTCGAACGGCTGCATCCGCATGCTGAACCAGCATGTCGAGGACCTGTATGAACGCGTGCCCATGGGCACCAAAGTCACGGTGCTGTGACCGCGGGCCACGCCCGGTCAGCCATGCGCCGTTTCGATCTGATTGTTTTGGGGGCCGGTCCTGCGGGATCGGCCGCTGCCGTTACGGCGGCCCGCGCCGGGCTCAGCGTGGCGCTGATCGACAAGCGCAGCTTCCCCCGCGACAAGCTCTGCGGCGGCGGCGTGACGGGCCGGGCAATGGCCCATTTCCAGGACATCTTCGCCACCAGCGCGCCGGACTGCCCCGTCGCCCGGCGCGATACGGTCGACTTCGGCGCCTTTGGGCAGGCGCTTGGCCAGTGCAGCGGCGTACCGCCGTTGAACCTGGTGATGCGCCGTGACTTCGACGCGGCGCTGGTCCAGGGCGCGCTGGGTGCCGGGGCCGAGGATCTGACCGGCGCAAAGGTCAGCGCCATCGACCCCGACGGGCCCGAGGTGACGCTGGAGAGCGGCGCGCTGCGCGCCTCCGCCATGATCGCGGCGGACGGGGTGAACAGCGCCGTGGCGCGGGCGCTTTTCGGGCGGGCCTTCGATCCGGACACCATCGGTTTCGCGCTCGAGGTCGAGCTGCCGGACGCGCCCCGCCCCCTGCGAATCGACTTCGGCGCAGCGGAATGGGGCTATGGCTGGCAGTTTCCCAAGCATTGCGGCACCACCATCGGGGTCGGCGGCATGCTGCGCCGCAACGCCGACATGAAATCCGCGCTGGCGGGCTACCGCGCGCAGCTCGGCGCTCTGGGCGATGTTCCGGTAAAGGGTCTGTACCTGCCTTTCGGCCAGCCGCGCCGGATTCCCGGCAAAGGGTCTGTGCTGCTGGCGGGTGACGCCGCCGGGCTGGTCGATCCGATCACCGGCGAGGGCATCGCCTATGCGCTGCGCAGCGGCCAGCTGGCCGCCCGCGCGGCGATCCGGGCGCTGGACGAAGGCCATCCCGACCGGGCGCTGACGCATTACGTCAACAGCCTGCGGCCCATCCACGGGGCCATCCGTCAGGCCAATCTGATCCGCCCGCTGATCTTTGCGCCACGGCTGCGCGGCCCGTTCCTGAGGGCGTTCCGACATTCGACCACGCTCAAACGCGATTATTTCGACCTGCTGGCCGGGCGGCTTGAATACCCGCAGATCACCCGCCGGCTGCTGGCGCGGCTGCCCCGCTTTGCTCTTAGCACGCTGTCGGGGCGGCTGGCCTGACGCGTTCACGCCAAATCATCGCCATATTGCTGCCGCAATTCGCTGACGTTAGTTGCCTCGTAACGATTGGAGGCCATTCTGGCCCCCAGCAAGGAGACACGCCATGGCCGTCATCGCCATTCTTCTCGGCAGCGTCATCGGGTTGTTCGCGGGCGTCGTCGGTTGGGCCGCCTTCGGAATGACCCTCTTGTCGGCGGTCGGTCTTTACCTGACCGTCGGGCTGGGATTTGCCGGTTGCGCCATCATGGCCCGGTCTCTGCATCCCCACGCCATGCTGTCCGAAGCGAAGGCCTGACAACCGCCGCCCGTCCGGCCCGTCCATGACAAAAGCCGCGCGATGCCGCGCGGCTTTCTTGTCTTTGACATCTGAGTTGCCGGCTTACAGCAGAACCCGGATCACCAACAGATTGGGGATCACAAAAACCGCCGCGATGCAGAACAGCTTGGCTGCGTGCGACGCTTTGGCAAAGGCCGTATTGCTGTCCAGCGCGTCGCCATAGGCCAGCGCCGCGAAGACAAGCGCGCCCGCCTGCCCCTGTTCAACGGCACGGCTGCGCTCGATCTCGGCGCGGGCGGCGGCATAGCGCGCATCGAGCGCGCGGGTTTCCTCGGCAGCAAGGCTGCGGTCATCAAGGCTCGACATGGGGTCCCTCCGAACTGTTCCGGGCGCTAGATGGAGCGGCCGGCCCACATGGCAAGTCGCGCGGCCGCGAAATCTGCGCCAAATACGATTCGACCGGCGCCGCGCCGCCGATCTTTAAGGGTATTCCGTGAAAAATCTTGCAACGACTCAGTCGAACCGTCATACGAAGTCCGCGACGTTTACCACTATCGACCCACTGCTCCTTCACGGCTCAGTCCTCGATCTTGCACTGACCGCGCCGACCTGCCGCAATTCCGCGGGCAGCACTAAAGGAGAAGTGACGATGGCAAATGGCACCGTCAAATGGTTCAACACCACCAAAGGCTACGGCTTTATCGCGCCCGAGGGCGGCAGCAAAGACGTGTTCGTGCACATCTCGGCTGTCGAGCGTTCGGGGCTGACCGGCCTCGCCGACAACCAGAAAGTGACGTTCGACATCGAGCCCGGCCGCGATGGCCGCGAAGCCGCTGTGAACATCTCGCTGGCCTAAGCGCCACACGCGATGCTTTCGGACAAGGGCAGGCCGCCGCGCCTGCCCTTTTTCGTTGCTCAGGATCCGTCGGCCCGATCGACCAGCTCAGCCACCGCCGGGCCCAACGCCGCCACGATCCGCGCCACGCCGTCGGCATTGGGATGGATGCCGTCGTCCTGGAAAAAGCCCCGCGCCGCGACCGGATCGTCGCCCAGCCCCTGAAAGAAGCTGCGGACATAGAGCGTGCCGTAGACCTCCGACAGCTCGGGATAGATCGCATCGAAGGCGGCCTTGTAATCGCGGCCGTAATTGCCCGGCGCGGGCACACCGACCAGCAGCACGGGCAGATCGTTGCGCTGCGCCACCGACAGGATCCCGTCGAGATTGGCGCGCGACACCTCGGGCGCGATGCCGCGCAGCAGGTCGTTGCCGCCAAGCGCCACGATCACCGCATCCACCTCGGGCGTCAGGCTCCATTCCACGCGCGACAGGCCGCCGGCGGTGGTGTCGCCCGAGACGCCGCCGTTGATCACCTCGGCCTCGATCCCCTGCCCGTCCAGCCAGCGTTCGAGCTGCGGCACGAAACCGTCGGGCTGCGGCAGCCCGTAGCCCTGCGTCAGGCTGTCGCCCAGCGCCAGGATCTGCACGCCCTCGGCCTGTGCCACCGTGCCCCAGACCAGAAACAGCGCCAACGCCGCCTTGCTGACCCGGGCCCGCGCCCCATATGTAAAACACCGAAACATAACCCGGACCTTTCTTTATGCCTGATCCCGTTCTCACCCTTAAAGATGTGACCCTGGCGCTAAAGGGCAATGCCGGGATGGTCGAGATCCTGCATGGAATCTCGCTCGACGTGAACAAGGGGGAAACTCTGGGGCTGATCGGGCCATCGGGATCGGGCAAATCCTCGCTTCTGATGGTGATGGGCGGGCTGGAGCGCGCCACCTGCGGCGACGTTCACGCGCTGGGCAGCGATCTGACCGCGATGGACGAGGACGCGCTGGCGCTTTTCCGGCGCGAACACATGGGCGTCGTGTTCCAGTCGTTCCACCTGATCCCCACCATGACCGCGTTGGAAAACGTGGCGACCCCGCTGGAGCTGGCCGGTCACAAAGACGCGTTCGACCGCGCCGCCGCCGAGCTCGAGGCGGTGGGCCTTTCCAGCCGCGCCGATCACTATCCCGCGCAGATGTCGGGCGGCGAGCAGCAGCGCGTGGCGCTGGCCCGCGCCTCGGCCTCCCGGCCCGAGATCCTGCTGGCCGATGAGCCCACGGGCAATCTCGACGGGGCCAACGGGCAGGCGATCATCGACCTTCTGTTCGGGCTGCGCGACCGGCACGGGGCGACGCTGGTGCTGGTGACCCATTCCAACACGCTGGCCAGCCGATGCGACCGGGTGATCCGGCTGACCGACGGCGCCATCGCCGACCAGCAGTTGAGGGCGGCGGAATGAGCCTCGCGACGGCGGCGAAATTCGCCCGCCGCGAGCTGCGCGGCGGATTGCACGGGTTCCGCATCTTCCTTGCCTGCCTCGCGCTCGGCGTGGCGGCGATCGCGGGCGTCGGATCGGTCCGCTCGGCGATCCAGGCGGGGCTGTCGGATCAGGGCGCAGTTCTGCTGGGCGGCGACGCGCAGGCGGAATTCACCTACCGCTTCGCGACCGACGAGGAACGCTCCTATCTCGAAAGCATCTCGACCGCGCTGTCCGAGGTGACGGATTTCCGCTCGATGGTCGCCAACGAGGCCGAAGAGCGCGGGTTGACCGAGGTGAAATCGGTGGACGACGCCTATCCGCTGCTGGGCGAGATGGTGCTGGATCCGCCCATGCCGCTTACCCGCGCGCTGGACAATCGGGGCGCCGTCATGGCGCCAGTCCTGGCCCAGCGGCTGGGGCTGGAACCGGGCGACCGGTTCAAGCTGGGCACCCAGGACTTCACCCTTTCGGCGGTGATCGAGGTCGAACCGGACGACGCCGGCGGCGGCTTCGGTCTGGGCCCGCGCACCATCGTGCGCACCGCCGACCTTGCAGGTTCCGGCCTGCTGGCCACCGGTTCGCGCTATGAGACCGAGTACCGGATGCTGCTGCCGCCGGACGCGAACCTCGACGCCGTCAAGCAAGAGGCCGAAGCGCAGTTCCGCGACACCGGCATGCGCTGGCGCGATGCGCGCAACGGCGCGCCGGGCGTCGCGCGCTTTGTCGAGCGGCTGGGGTCGTTCCTGGTGCTGGTGGGGTTGTCGGGGCTGGCCGTGGGCGGCATCGGCGTGTCGGCGGCGGTGCGCGCCTATCTGGCGCGCAAGACCAGCGTGATCGCCACGCTGCGCACGCTGGGGGCCACCCGGGCGACGATCTTTCTGACCTATTTCATCCAGATCGGCGTTCTGAGCCTGGTGGGCATCACGCTTGGCCTCATCCTCGGGGCCGCCGTGCCGCTGCTCTTCGCCCCGCTGATCGCCAGCGCCTTGCCGGTGCCGACGATCTTTGCCCTTCACCCCGCCCCGCTGGCGGAGGCGGCGGTTTACGGGTTGCTGACAGCGCTTCTCTTCACGCTCTGGCCGCTGGCCCGCACCGAAGAGGTGCGCGCGGCCACGCTCTTTCGCGATGCGCTCGGCAGCGCCAAGATCCTGCCGGCCTGGAAATACGTTTTCGCCACAGCGGGTTTGCTGGCGCTGCTGGTGGGCACGGCGGTGCTTTTCTCCGGCAATGCCTGGCTGACGCTCTGGACGGCGGGCAGCATCTTAGGCGCATTGCTGATCCTTGTCGTGGCCGCCTGGGGCATCCGCCACCTGGCCCGGCTGACGACGCCCTTCGCAAGGGGCCGCCCGATCCTGCGCTGGGCGCTGGGGTCCATCGGCGGCCCGCGCGAGGGGGCTGCGGCGGTGGTGCTCAGCCTCGGGCTGGGGCTGTCGGTGCTGGCCGCCGTGGGGCAGATCGACGGCAACCTGCGCAGCGCCATCGCCCGCGATCTGCCGGACGTGGCGCCGAGCTATTTCTTCGTCGACATCCAGAAGGACCAAATGCCCGGTTATCTGGACCGGCTGGAGAACGACCCCGCCGTCAGCCGCATCGACAGCGCGCCGATGTTGCGCGCGGTGATCACCCGGATCAACGGGCAAGATGCGCTCGAGGTGGCGCCCGACCACTGGGTCGTGCGCGGCGACCGGGGCATCACCTATGCCGCCGAGCCCGACAGCCGCACCCGGATCGTGGCCGGTGAATTTTGGCCACCCGATTACGACGGGCCGCCGCAGGTCAGCTTTGCCGCCGAAGAGGCCGAAGAGATCGGCCTGTCGCTAGGCGACACCATCACCGTCAACGTGCTGGGGCGCGACATTACCGCCACCATCACCAGCTTCCGCGAGGTCGATTTCTCGACCGCGGGGATCGGCTTTGTGCTGACCATGAACCCCACCGCGCTGCAGGGCGCGCCGCATACCTTCATCTCGTCCGTCTATGCCGAGGAAGAGGCCGAGGCGCAGATCCTGCGCGATCTGGCGCGCGAATTCCCCAACATCACCGCGATCCGCGTGCGCGACGCCATCGACCGGGTGAGCGAGCTTTTGGCCGGGATTTCCGCTGCCGTACGCTGGGGGGCGGCGGCCACGCTTCTGACCGGGTTCCTGGTGCTGATCGGCGCGGCGGCGGCGGGCGAAGGCGCGCGCACCTTCGAGGCGGCGGTGCTCAAGACGCTGGGCGCCAGCCGCGCGCGCATCCTGCGCAGCTTTGCCCTGCGCTCGGCGCTGCTGGGGGCGGCGGCGGGTCTGGTGGCGCTCTTTGCGGGCATCCTGGGCGGCTGGGCCGTCAGCACCTTCATCATGGAATCGGGGTTTGCGGTGCAATGGTCCTCGGCCCTGGGCATCGTCGGCGGCGGGGTGATCGCCACGCTGCTGGCAGGGCTGGCCTTTGCCTGGCGGCCGCTGGCGGTGCGCCCGGCGCAGGTGCTGCGCGCGCGGGAATGACTTGCTTTTGTGGTCCCGGGCTGGCACCTCCTGCCCAGGACAGAACGGAGCCTTCGCGATGACCGACACCCTGCCGATGCCCATTCCCGCGCCGCTGACCCCGGCGCAGCGCAGCTCGATCCTGAACCTGATCCGCCGGGCCGCACGGGCCGAGATCCTGCCGCGCTTCCGCGCACTGTCACGCGCCGAGATCGACACCAAGTCGGGCCCTCAGGACCTGGTGACAGAAGCGGACCGTGCCGCCGAGCGGATGATCGCGCGCGGACTGGTGCAGATGTTCCCCAACGCGCTTATCGTCGGCGAAGAGGACGTGGCGGCCAACCCCGAGGTGGTTGACCAGATCGCCCATGCCGAGATGGCCTTTACCATCGACCCGGTGGACGGCACCTGGAACTATGCCCACGGTCTGACCACCTTCGGGGTGATCCTGTCGATGACACGCTATGGCCAGCCGGTCTTCGGCCTGCTTTACGATCCGGTGATGGACGACGCGATCGTGGCCGACCGCGAGGGGCCCGCGCAGATGCTGCGCCCGCGCCTCCCGGCGAAAACGCTGACGACATCGACGGGCGGTTCGGCGGAGACGCTGTCTGGCTACGTGCCGCTCTACAACGCACCGAAGAAGCGACGGCCGGCCCTGGCCGACACCTTCACGCGATTTGCACGGGTGATGAACCTGCGCTGCGCCTGCCACGAATTCCGGATGGTGGCGCAGGGGCACGCGGATTTCATCCTGTCGACGTTCCTGACCCCCTGGGACCACGCCGCGGGCGCCCTGATCGTGGCGCGGGCGGGCGGACATGTGTCGATGCTGGACGGGTCGGAATACCGCGCCGACCGGCGCAAGGGCTACCTGCTCTGCGCCGCGAACGCCGAGACCTGGGCCCGCGTCCGCGATGTGTTCGGGTTTTTGCTGGACGACGAATAGTGCGCTCGTCCTGCCCTTGCGGGCCGTCCTCGCGACATCGCGGCGAAGACGCCCGCAAGGGCGGATGAGCTACTCCGCCGCCTCGGCGTAATCGCTCATCGGCGGGCAGGTGCACACCAGATGCCGGTCGCCGTAGGCGTTGTCCACGCGGTTCACCGGCGGCCAGTACTTGTCGACCCGGAACGCGCCCGGCGGAAAGCAGCCCTGCTCGCGGCTGTAGGGCCGGTCCCAGTCGCGCACCAGATCCTCCATCGTGTGCGGCGCCATCTTCAGCGGGTTGACCTCGCGGTCCATGCGGCCCTCTTCGATGGCGCGGATCTCTTCGCGGATCGCCAGCATCGCATCGCAGAAACGGTCCAGCTCGGCCTTGGTCTCGCTCTCGGTGGGCTCCACCATCAGCGTGCCCGCCACGGGCCAGCTCATGGTCGGCGCGTGAAAGCCCGCGTCCATCAGCCGCTTGGCGATGTCGTCCACCGTCACCCCGGCGCTTTCCACGAAAGGCCGCACATCGAGAATGCATTCGTGCGCCACGCGGCCCCGCCCGCCACGGTAGAGCACGTCGAACGCCCCTTCGAGCCGCTTGGCAATATAATTGGCGTTCAGGATCGCCACCCGCGTCGCCTGCGTCAGCCCCTCACCGCCCATCATCAGGCAATAGGCCCAGCTGATCGGCAACAGCGACGGCGACCCCCAGGGCGCGGCGCTGACCGGCCCCGGCCCGCCGGATTTCAGCGGATGGCCGGGCAGATGCGGGATTAGATGCGCCTTGACGCCGATCGGGCCCATGCCCGGCCCGCCGCCGCCATGCGGGATGCAAAAGGTCTTGTGCAGGTTCAGGTGACTGACGTCGCC
The DNA here is from genome assembly GCF_032586235.1 of Aestuariicoccus sp. MJ-SS9. Classification (NCBI taxonomy): domain Bacteria; kingdom Pseudomonadati; phylum Pseudomonadota; class Alphaproteobacteria; order Rhodobacterales; family Paracoccaceae; genus Aestuariicoccus; species Aestuariicoccus sp. MJ-SS9. Next base: position 306,678 of record NZ_JAWHTD010000001.1, on the reverse strand, counting down.
GCCCAGATCGCCTGGCCGCGAAAGACCGACCATGGCGTTCATGTTGGCGCCGTCGATATAGACCTGCCCGCCGTGGTCGTGGGTGATCCGGCAGACCTCTTTCACCGTCTCCTCGAACACCCCGTGGGTCGAGGGATAGGTGATCATGCAGGCTGCGAGCGTGTCTGAATGCTTTTCCGCCTTGGCGCGGAAATCCTCGAGATCGATCGAGCCGTTTTCGTCGCATTTCACCGCGACGACCTGCCAGCCCACCATATGGGCCGAAGCCGGGTTTGTGCCGTGCGCATTGACCGGGATCAGGCAGACGTTGCGGTGCCCTTCCCCGCGCGCCTTCTGCCAGTCCGCGATGGTCAGCAGACCGGCATATTCGCCCTGCGCGCCCGAATTGGGCTGCATCGAGATCTCGTCATAGCCGGTGATCTGGCACAGCTTGGCCGACAAACCGCCCACCAGCTCGGCATAGCCGCGCATCTGGTCGGCCGGCGCATAGGGGTGGATCTGGCTGAATTCGCGCCAGCTGACAGGCATCATCTCGGCCGCGGAATTGAGCTTCATCGTGCAGGACCCCAGCGGGATCATCGCCCGGTCCAGCGCCAGGTCGCGGTCCGCAAGACGGCGCATGTAGCGCATCATCTCGGTCTCGGCCCGGTTCATGTGGAACACGTCATGCTGGAGGTAATCGCTGGTGCGCAGCAAATGCTCGGGCAGGCGGTATTCGGGCGTCAGGTCGTCGTCCGACTTGACCAGCCCGAAGGCCCGCCAGACGGATTCGATGATTTCGGGGCGCACCGCCTCGTCCATGGTGATGCCCACCTTGGTCTTGCCGACCCGGCGCAGGTTCACGCCCTCGCGGATGCCTGCCTGCAGCACGCCGCGCTGCAAGAGGCCCACATCCACGGTGATCGTGTCGAAATAGACGTCCGGTTCCACCTTGAAGCCCGCGGCCTCCAGCCCCTTGGCCAGACGCACGGTCTTGCGGTGGATGCGCTGGGCGATGGCGCGCAGGCCCTTGGGGCCATGAAAGACCGCATAGAACCCAGCCATCACCGCCAATAGCGCCTGCGCGGTGCAGACGTTCGAGGTGGCCTTTTCGCGCCGGATATGCTGTTCGCGGGTCTGCAGCGACAGCCGATAGGCGCGGTTGCCGTGACTGTCGATGGAAATCCCGACGATCCGGCCGGGCATCGCCCGCTTCAGCCCGTCATGGCAGGCCATGTAGGCGGCATGGGGTCCGCCCGCGCCCATCGGCACGCCGAAGCGCTGGGTCGAGCCGACGGCGATATCGGCCCCCATCGCGCCCGGCTCTTTCAGCAGGCACAGCGCCATGGGATCGGCGCTGACGATGCCGATGGCCCGGGCGGCGTGCAGCCGCTCCATGTGATCGGTGAAGTCGCGCACATGGCCATAGGTGCCCGGATACTGGAAGATCGCGCCAAAGACCGCCTCGGCGTCCAGATCGTCGGGGTCGCCGACGATCACCTCGATCCCCAGCGGCGCGGCCCGGGTCTTCATCACGGCGATGTTCTGCGGGTGGCAGTTCTCGTCGACAAAGAACGCTTTGGCCTTCGACTTAGCGCTGCGCTGCGCCATGGTCATCGCCTCGGCACAGGCGGTGGCCTCGTCCAGAAGCGAGGCATTGGCGATCTCAAGCCCGGTCAGATCGCAGATCATGGTCTGGTAGTTCAGCAGCGCCTCGAGCCGGCCCTGGCTGATCTCGGGCTGGTAGGGGGTGTAGGCCGTGTACCAGGCCGGGTTTTCCAGAATGTTGCGCTGGATCGCGGGCGGGGTGACGGTGCCGTGATAGCCCATGCCGATGAGCGAGGTCAGAACCTTGTTCTTGGACGCCGTCACCCGCATGTGGTGCAGCAACTCGCGTTCCGACATCGCCTTGCCGAAATCTAGCGGCGTCTCCTGCCGGATGCTCGCGGGCACCGTTTCGTCGATCAGCTGACCCAGCGAGGTCACGCCGAGCGTGGCGAACATTTCGCGCATTTCGGCCGGCGAGGGGCCGATATGGCGGCGGTTGGCGAAGTCGTAGGGAAGATAGTCAATCGGCTCGTAGGTCATGTCACGGCTCCGTCGGCAGCGGTCTGATAGGGGCGTCGGTCACGGGGGCGTCGGGCAAGGGGCGTGGGGCATTGCGCCCCACGGCCCGCCTTAGCCGACGAACGCCTTGTAGGCGGCTTCATCCATGTATTCGTCGAGCACCGACAGGTCCTCGATCTTCATCTTGAAGAACCACGCCTCGCCCTCGGGGTCGTCGTTGACCTTGCTGGGCTCGTCGACGATGGCGCCGTTGACCTCGACGATCTCGCCATCGAGCGGGGCCAGGATGTCCGAGGCGGCCTTGACCGATTCGATCACCACGACCTCGTCGTCCTTGACGACCTCGGTGCCCTCTTCGGGCAGCTCGACAAAGACGATATCGCCCAGTTCGTCGGCGGCGTGCTGGGTGATGCCGACAACCACGACGTCATCTTCGACGCGCAGCCATTCGTGTTCTTCGGTATATTTCATAGCAGGTCCTTCTTGTCGCTATCGTTTGAAGCCGGCGGGCACAAAGGGCAGCGCCGCCACGGTCACGGGCATCCGCTTGCCCCGGACATCACCGTAAAGCGCAGTGCCGGGGCTGGCCAAGTCCGAAGGCACATAGCCCATCGCCACGGGGCCGCCCACCGTCGGGCCGAACCCGCCAGAGGTCACCCGGCCAATGGGTTCGCCGCCCTCCGCGGCGGCGAAAAGCTCCACACCTTCGCGCATCGGCGCGCGGCCCTCGGGGCGCAGGCCGACGCGGGTCTGCGCAGCGCCGCTTTCAAGCTCTGCCAGAACCACGGCGCTGCCCGGAAAGCCGCCCGCGCGGTCGCCGCCGCTGCGGCGGATTTTCTGGATCGCCCAGGTCAGCGCGGCGGCCTTGGGGGTGGTGGTGGCGTCGATGTCGTGTCCGTAAAGGCAAAGCCCGGCCTCGAGCCGCAGCGAATCCCGTGCGCCCAGCCCGATCGCCTCGACCCTGTCATCGGCCAGCAGCGCCTTGGCCAGATCGGCGGCGGCGGCGTTGGGGACCGAGATCTCGAACCCGTCCTCGCCGGTATAGCCCGAGCGGGACACCCAGCATTCCGCCCCGCCCAGCGGCAGGGTCGCCACGTCCATGAAGCGCATTTCGCGGATGGCGGGGTAATGCTCGGCCAGCACGTCCACCGCCTGCGGCCCCTGCAGCGCCAGCAGGGCGCGGTTGGTCAGCAGCTTGACGGTGACGCCCTGCGGCTCCAGAGCGGCGCGCATCCGCGCGACGTCGGCCTCTTTGCAGGCGGCGTTGACCACCACGAAGAGGTGATCGCCGCGGTTGGCGAACATCAGGTCGTCCTCGATCCCGCCGTTGTCATTGGTGAAGAACCCATAGCGCTGCCGACCCTCGGGCAGCCCCGCCACGTCCTGCGGGATCAGCGTTTCCAACGCCAGCGCGGTGGCCTGCGGATCGGGTCCGCGCAGGATCACCTGGCCCATGTGGCTGACGTCGAAAAGACCCGCGGCGGCGCGGGTGTGCTGATTCTCTTTCAGCACCCCAAGCCCGTATTGCACCGGCATTTCGTATCCGGCGAAAGGCACCATCTTGGCGCCCAGCGCCAGATGCAGATCGTATAGCGGCGTGCGGTGAAGATCGCTCATGCGGCCCCCGTTGCTGTTCCCCGGCGGCCAGCAAAGGACCCACGGGCATTCCTGAAACGGGTCAAGACGGCCCGCAAGCGAATGCCCCCTCTGTCCTTTCGCCTGAGATCGTTATCCCTTCGGCGGATGCAGACGCGCTGCACCTCTCTCCAGAGTTTTCGGCCCCGCGACGGTCCGTTGGCCTGAGAGTTTCCGGGGCGGTTGCTCCTTCGGCACCGGGCGAACCGGTTCTCCCATCGCAGGATTCGGCGTGACGATAATTTAGATGTTACTCTGCCGCAAGCGATGTATTCGCAGGTATACCGTTGCACGGCTCGGGGTCGAGAATGCTCAGCAACGCCGCATTGCCGCAGACCAGCGCATCCAGCGTCAGCGGGTCGAGCGTGGCATAGAACGCATCCGCTGCCTCCTGCAAAGCCACCCGCAGGCGGCAGGCCTCGGTCAGCGGGCAGGTGTTGTCGGCATCGGCAAAGCATTCGGCCAGCGGCACCGGCGCCTCGAAGGCGCGGAACACCGACCCGATGGCGATGTCGGCGGCCGGGCGGCCCAGCTCCAGCCCGCCGTTGCGGCCGCGCTGAGTGTGCAGAAAGCCAAGCTGCGCAAGACGGTTGATCACCTGCGCCAGGTGGTTTTCCGACGCGTTGCAGCGGCCGGCGATTTCGGATTTCGTCACCAGCCGGTCGGGATGGGCCGCGCAATACATCAGCACGCGCATTGCGATATTGGTACGTTTGGTCACCCGCATGTCCGCTCTCCCCGGAAGCTGTTGCGCCTCCTTTATGGCCCGTCCGGCCTTTGGGACATTTGACTTGCATCAATTTCTGCGCACCTTAGCGGCATGAAACATCCCTATTTCTTCGGCTACGGGTCGCTGGTGAACCGCCGCACCCACGATTACGACCCCGCGCACCGCGCAACCGCGCGCGGCTGGCGGCGGGCCTGGCGCTATACCGAGGGGCGGCAGGTCGCCTATCTGACCGCCATCGCCGACCCCGAGTCCGAGATCGAGGGGTTGATCGCGCCGGTGCCCGGCGACGACTGGCACGCGCTCGACCTGCGTGAGGCCGCCTACGACAGGCTCGACGCCTCGTCCCACGTGGCGCATGAGGCGCCCGACGCGCGCTCGGTCGCGGTCTACGCCATAGCGCCGGAACGCCTGCGGCTGCCCGACGACGATCATCCGGTGCTGCTGAGCTATATCGACGTGGTGGTGCAGGGCTATCTGTCGGAATTCGGCGCCGCCGGGGCCGAACGCTTTTTCGCCACCACCACCGGATGGGAGGTGCCGGTGCTCAACGACCGCCACGCCCCGCGCTATCCGCGTTCCCAGACCCTGAGCGGGCTCGAGCGCGATTTTGTCGACGCCGCGCTGACCCGGCTCGGCTGCCGGGTCTTCGCCTGATGCTGTCCAAGCCGCTGATGCTGCTGCGGCGCGTGCTGCGCGAGCTGTGGGTCCGCGTGCTGTTGATGATGCTGCTGGCGCTGCTGGCGGTGGCGCTGGCGCCGTTCGTCGATCCGGTGATGCCGGAGGCCTGGAAAGCCCGGATCGACCGCGACGCGGTGCTGCCGATCCTGACCATCCTCGCCTCGTCCATGCTGGCGGTGACGACGTTTTCGCTGGGCGTCATGGTGCAGGCTTTTCAGGCGGCGTCGAGCCAGGCCACCCCCCGCGCCTACCGCGTGCTGATGCAGGACACCACGACCCACACGGTTCTGGCCACCTTCGTCGGTGCGTTCCTGTTCTCGCTTCTGGGCGTGGTGATGTTCCGCGCCGATCTCTACGGCGAATCGGCGGCCGTTGTGGTCTTTGGCATGACCGTCGCGGTGATCGCGCTGATCATCGTGGCGATCCTGCGCTGGATCGGGCACCTCAGCCTGGGCAGCATGGATCACGCCTTGTCGCTGGTCACTGCCTCGGCGCGCGGGCCGCTTCTGGCCGCCGCGCGCCTGCCGGCGCTCGGCGCACATCCGATGGACGACGACGACCACCCGCCCAAGGGCAGCCAGCCGGTTCCGGCGGCGCGGTCGGGCTATGTGCAATTCGTCGATGTCGACTGGCTGCAGGAAAAGATGGAGGCCGCCGAGGCCGAGCTCTGGATCACCGCCGCGCCGCGGGATCATGTGCTCGAGGGCAGGCCGGTCGCGCGAGTGACCAGCCAGTCGACCGACGGGCTGGAAAAGGCCTTTACCATCGCCGACGAGCGCAGCATGGAGCAGGATGCGCGCTATGGGCTGGTGGTGCTGTCAGAGATCGCCGCGCGCGCCTTGTCGCCCGGGATCAACGACCCCGGCACGGCGATCGACGCGCTGCGGCGGCTGCAGGCGCTGCTGTGGGAGGCAAGCCGCGTCGCGGACCCGTCGCCGCCCCGGTTCGACCGCCTGCATGCCCCGCGCCTGACCGCGGACCAACTGCTGCGCGACGCCTACAGCGTGATCGTCCGCGACGGCCGGGACAAGGTCGAGGTGATGCGGCAGATGCTGTACGCGCTCGACGAACTGGCGCAGAGCCCGTCCGCAGAGATGCGCGAGGCTGCCCACGTGATGCAACGCTATCTGGCGGCGCATGTGCACGGGCAGATCACGGTCGAGCGCGACCGCAAGGCCTTTGCCGCGCTGCTGGCCGAAGTGCGCGAGGATTAGCCCGCCAGCGCCCGCGCGGGCACCTTTTGCAGCAAGGGCATCACGTCGGCCATCTCCGGCCCGCGCTCCTGCCCCGTCAGCGCCTTGCGCAGCGGCATGAAGAGCCCCTTGCCCTTGCGCCCCGTCGCCTCTTTCACCGCTGTGGTCCACTGGCCCCAGGTGTCGCGGTCGAACGGCCCTTCGGGCAAGAGCGCCATGGCCTGCGCCACGAATTCGCGGTCCTCCTCGGCGACCAGCGGCTCGCGGCCTTCCGAGAAAAGCTGCCACCAATCCTTGAGGTCATGCCGGGTGACGATGTTCTCGCGCGTGACCGACCAGAAAAGCTCGGCCTTGTCGGCGGGCACGCCAAGGGCTGCGATATCCTCGGCCACCGCCGCCAGCGGCAGGCCGTGCAGCTTGCGCGCGGTGAGCGGCAGCAGGTCGTTCTCGTCGAACTTGGTGGGCGCCGAGCCGAATTGCGACAGGTCGAACCCCTCGGCGATCTCGTCGAGGGTCAGGCGCAGCTCGACCGGCTGGCTCGATCCCAGCCGCGCCATCAGGCTCAGCAGCGCCTCGGGCTCGATCCCGCGTTCGCGCAGGTCGCGCAGGCTCAGCGTGCCCAGCCGCTTCGACAGCCCCTCGCCCTGCGGGCCGGTCAGCAGCGAATGGTGCGCAAAGGCGGGGGCGGTGCCGCCCAGCGCCTCGATGATCTGGATCTGGGTGGCGGTGTTGGTCACGTGGTCCGACCCGCGCACCACATGGGTCACGCCCATCTCGGTGTCGTCCACCACCGAGGCCAGCGTGTAAAGTACCTGCCCGTCGCCCCGGATCAGCACCGGGTCGCTGACCGAGGCCGCGTCGATCGAGATATCGCCCAGGATGCCGTCGGCCCATTCGATCCGCTGCTGATCCAGCTTGAAGCGCCAGACGCCATTGCCGCGCTCGGCGCGCAGCTTGTCCTTCTCGGCCTCCGACAGCGCCAGCGCCGCGCGGTCGTAGACCGGCGGGCGGCCCATGTTGAGCAGCTTCTTGCGCTTGAGGTCCAGCTCGGTCGGGGTTTCGAACGCCTCGTAGAAGCGGCCGATCCCGCGCAGCTTGTCGGCGGCGTCGTGATAGCGGTCAAGCCGCTGCGACTGCCGCTCGACCCGGTCCCAGGTCAGGCCCAGCCACTCCAGATCCTCCTTGATCGCGTCGACGTAATGTTCCTTGGACCGCTCGGGATCGGTGTCGTCGATGCGCAGGATGAAGGTGCCGCCGGACTTGCGGGCGATCAGATAGTTGAAGAGCGCGGTGCGCAGGTTGCCGACGTGGATGAAGCCGGTAGGCGACGGGGCGAAACGGGTGGTGGTCATGGGCATCTCCTGTTGGTGTCGCCTGTCTCACAGACGCGGCCCCTTGTCCAGATTGCGGCGCGGTCGGCGCGCCGCCCGGAAAGGATTTTCCGGTTTGCGACCCTTGGCGGCGGCGCGGGCGGCTGGCATGCTCGGGCGATGCAGACCGATATCATGACGATCACCCTCAACCCCGCGCTCGACGCGTCGACCTTTGCCGATGCGGTCGTGCCCGGCCCCAAGCTGCGCTGCGACGCGCCGCTACGCCACCCCGGCGGCGGCGGGATCAACGTGGCGCGGGTGATCGCGCGGCTGAATGGGCAGGCGCGGGCGCTGGTGGCATTGGGCGGCGCGACCGGCGCGCAGCTGGCCGGGCTGATGGCGGCAGAGGGTATCGCGGCGTTGCCCATCGACGCCCCCGGCGAAACCAGGCAGAGCCTCGCCGTCACCGATCGCGCGACCGGCGGGCAATATCGCTTTGTGCTGCCGGGGCCGGAATGGGCAGAGGCCGATGCCCACCGCGCGCTCGACGCCATCGTAGGGGCGGCAGTGCCGAACGGCCTGCTGGTGGTCAGCGGCAGCCAGCCCCCCGGTGTGCCCGACGCTTTCTGCGCCACCCTGGCGCGGCGGCTGGAGGGCACCGGCGCACGGCTGATCGTCGACACCTCGGGCGCGGCGCTGCGGACCTTGGCGCAGGGCACCGCCGGGCTGGCGGTCCTGCGCATGAATGCGCAGGAGGCCGAGGGGCTGGCGGGCCGACCTCTGCCCAGTCGCACCGACACCGCCCGCTTTGCCAGTGCGCTGGTCCGGCAGGGTGCGGCGGCGGCGGTGATCGTGGCGCGCGGCCCGGACGGATCGGTGCTGGCCGAGGCCACGGGGCTCTGGCACGTGGCGGCGGCGGATGTGCCGGTGCGGTCCAAGATCGGGGCGGGCGACAGCTTTGTCGGGGCGCTCACCCTGGCGCTGGCACAGGGGTCCGACGTGGCCGGGGCGATGCGCCATGGCGCGGCGGCGGCCAGCGCCACGGTGACGACCGAGGGCACCGCGCTCTGCCCGCCCGCTTTGGTGTCGGAATTGCTAACCGCTTGCGAATTGTCCCGGCTGGAAGGCTGAGCCGACGCGCTCAAAACCCCCGAGGCATCTCGTCGTGCAGAGGCCCTTGGTCGTGACGGCGTTCCATGCCGAACGGACGCGAATGTCCGGCGGTTGAAAGGCTGAACCGACGCGCGCTCAAAGCCCCCGGTGCAGACCGTCGTGCAGGATCGCGTGGTCGTGACGGCCGCCCTCGTCCAGCGGATGCTCGCGCAGGTGCGGATGGCCCGGCGGCAGGTCCGCGTGGCGGTGCGCCGGCAGGCCCCGGGGCCAGAAGCGCAGGGCCGACACCAGCCCCGCCAACGCAAGCACGGTCAAGACCCACAGCGCCCCAGACATGCCCAGCGCCGCCCCCGCCCAGCCCGCCAGCGGATAGGTCACCAGCCAGCAGGCATGGCTGAGCGCGAATTGCGCGGCGAAGAGCGCGGGCCGGTCCTCGGGCCCCGACGACCGCCGCAAGAGCCGCCCGCCGGGTGTCTGGATCGCCGAATAGAGCGCGCCGGTCCCGGCCCAGAGCAGCAGGAAGACAGGCCAGCCGGGCAGCGCGCCGCCTAGGCTGACCGCCGTCACCGCCATGGCCGCGATCAGCCCGGCGGCCGAGGCGGTCATCACCGTCCGGTCGCGCAGGCGGCGCAGCACGGCAGGAAGCGCCAGCGCGGCGGTCATCGACCCGGCGCCGAAGGCCGCCATGGCCACGGCCAGCGCGGTTTCGTCCCGACCATAGCCCGACCGCACCAGCACCACGGTGTTGACCAGCACGAAGGCCCCGGCCGCCGCCGCCGCCAGCGTCAGCGACAGCAGCCCGCGCAGGCGCGGCGTCGCAAGGTAGAGCCGCACCCCGCGCGTCACCCGCTCGGAAAACGGGCGCGCCTGCGATTGCGCGGGCACCGGCGGCAGCGCCACCGACAGGATCAGCAGGGCCGAGGCCAGGAACCCCGCCACGGTTCCCAGAAAGAGGTTGGAGTAGCTCAGCACCGACAGCAGCAGCCCCGCCAGCGCCGGGCTGGTCAGGTTCTCGAGGTCATAGGCCAGCCGCGACAGCGACAGTGCCTGGGTGTAGTCATCCTCGTCCGGCAGCACATCCGGCAGGGTGGCCTGATAGGCCGGCGTGAAGGTGGCCGAGGCCGATTGCAGCGCGAAGATCAGCACATAGATCTGCCAGACCTCGGAAACGAACGGCAGGCACAGCGCCACCCCCGCGCGGATCAGATCGGCCCCGATCAGCACCGCCCGCCGGGGCAGGCGCTGCACCCAGGCCTGCGCCAGCGGCGACAGGCCCACATAGGCGATCATCTTGATGGTATAGACCGCGCCCAGCACCGCGCCCGCCCGGTCCCCGGCCAGATCGAACGCCAAAAGGCCCAGCGCCACGGTCAGCAGGCCGGTGCCGGTCAGCGCGACCACCTGCGCGGCAAAGAGCCGCCGGTAGGTCCGGTTCCGCCAAAGCGGGCTCATGCCGGAGGATCCGATTTGTGCGGGGAGTGGCTCATGGCTCCAAGGTCTTTCACCGCGCCGGGATCTTCAAGCCCCGGCGCGCGCCACGCGGCCTGCCACCGGCAGTCGCTTTGGGTCTGTCGGCGCGGGGGCTGGTTTGGCAGGACCGGGGCGGTCGCAAATCGGTGGCGGTAGCGCAACCATGCGCCACACCGATCACGAAGCCGTGAGCGGCGCTCGCCCGGGGCCGCCGCGCTCTATCTCTCGCTCAACCGAATGAAAGCGAGGACGAAACACATGACAGACAGCCTTTCCCTGACCCGCCGCGCCGCCCTGGCCGGAGCCGCAGCCCTGCCCTTTGCCGGTGCCGGTCTGGCCCGCGCCGCCGGACACGGCGCCGAGATGCAGGGCATGAAGCTGCCGCGCACCAATCGCTTCATGCTGGGCGGGTTCGAGGTGACGACACTGCTGGCGGGCGCGCGGACCGTGGAAGAGCCCCAGAACATCTTTGGCATGAATGTCGATGCCGACACCTTTGCGCAGGTGTCGCAGGACGCGTTAATCCCCAGCGACAAGGCGCATTTCTTCTTCACGCCCACGCTGGTCAACACCGGGGCGGAGCTGATCCTCTTTGACACCGGCCTGAACGGTGCGGGCATCGCCGCCGCCGTCGAGGCCGCGGGCTACACCACCGATCAGGTGACCCATGTGGTGATCACCCACATGCACGGAGACCACATCGGCGGGCTGATGACCGACGGCACACCGACCTTTGCCAATGCGGCCTATGTCACCGGCCAGGTGGAATTCGACGCCTGGTCCAAGATGGACAACGAAGGCTTCAACGCCAACGTCAAGCCGCTGGCCGAGAAGACGACCTTCATCGGCGATGGCGGCGCGGTGACCTCGGGCGTGACCGGTGTGGCCGCCTTCGGCCACACGCCGGGCCACATGGGCTATATGCTGGAAAGCGACGGGCAGCAGCTGATGCTGGCCGCGGACCTGGCCAACCACTACGTCTGGTCGCTGGCCAAGCCCGACTGGGAAGTGCGCTTTGACATGGACAAGGCCGCCGCCGCCGCGACGCGACGCAGGATGCTGGGCATGCTGGCCGCGGACCGTGTGCCCTTCGTCGGCTACCACATGCCTTTCCCCGGCGTCGGCTTTGCCCAAGCGCGGGGCGACGGGTTCCACTATGTGCCGCACAGCTATCAGCTGCTGATGGGCTGAGGGATTGCGCCGCGCTGACGCGCGTCGCCCGGGGGCGGGCGCGGCCTGACGGCCGCGCCCGCCTTGCCGTTGCGCCCGAGGCTGGCGCAAAGTGACGACATGACAGATTCGGCAAGCTTCATTCGGGTGGCGGAGGCCGCCGTCGCCGCCTTCCCCGCCCCCTTCCGCCAGGCGGCGCGGACGGTGCTGCTGCGGGTCGAGGACTGGCCCCCCGACGACATCCTGCGCGACATGGGCATCGACGATCCCGCAGAGCTGACCGGGCTTTACGACGGTGTGCCGTTGACCGAAAAGGCGCTAAGCGATCCCTCGCCCTATCCCGACGTTGTCTGGCTCTTCCGCGAGCCGATTCTGGCGGAGTGGCGCGACCGGGGCGACGTGGCGCTGGACGATCTGATCGCCCATGTCACGGTGCACGAATTCGCCCACCACTTCGGCTGGTCCGACGACGACATCGCCGCTATCGACCGTTGGTGGGAGTGAGAGGCCGGCGGATGGTCTGATAGGCGAATTCGAGCGTTTCCACCGCGACATCGTCCTTTTCGCCGACGGTCGGCATGCCGGAGAATTCAACATGGACCGGATAGGCGGTGCCGAGTTCCCAGTTCATGACCGGCGTCGCCCTGGTATCCAGAAGCGAGAGGATCAGACCGCGCGGCCGGATCGGGGCGTTCATGCCACTCTCGAGCGTCGCGCGGATCCAGTCCGACAGGTCTGAGCCCGCGCCGATCACACCGCGCTTGAGCGTCACGTTCTGCGGCCGGGGCGCGCGGGGCAGTCGATGCTGCAGCTCTTGCTCTCCGCCGTTTGCCAGCACCTCGCTGTCGAGATGTGCCTGAAGGCCCGAAACCTCTTGAAAGGCGGCATCGGCGGTACGGCTTTCGATCAGCCGCAGTTCGAAAGAAAAGGCAACCGGCGGGTAACTGGTGCTCATGACCTTATCCTCGGGACCGTTCTGCTGTTGCTAGACCCCTGGCACATTCTCTCTACCTTTGCGGGATCGCGCAACATCTTCGTGCGTTGCGGCGGGGTTTGCGTGCCGTGCCGCACCGCCTATGCTTAAGCAAGATGCATCAGACAGGGAGAACCCCATGCCCGCCATCGACATTCAGGTTCTGGAAGGCGTGTTCTCGGACGAGGAAAAGCGCGCGATCATCGCCAAGGTCACCGAGGGCTTTGGCGCTGTGGCGGGCGAGACCCTGCGCGCCAACACCTCGGTCCGCATCCACGAGGTGCGAAGCGGCAGCTGGGGCTACGGCGGTGCGGCGCTGACGACCGAGGACGCGCTGGCGATGCGGGCGCGCGGTTAGCTTCCGTCGCGCCAGCGGTTGACGATGGGATAGCGCCGGTCGAGCCAGAAGGCGCGTTTGGACAGGCGCGCGCCGGGGGCGGACTGGAACCGCTTGTATTCGCTGACATAGATCAACTGTTCGACCTTCTTGGCGTCGGCGCGGTCATATCCCGCCGCGACGCAATCCTCGATACTGCCGTCGTCGTCGATCAGGATATGCAGGATGCCGTCGAGCACCGGATAATCGGGCAGCGAGTCGCTGTCCTTTTGATCCGCGCGCAGCTCGGCCGAGGGCGGCTTGGATATGATCCGCTCGGGGATCACGGCGCCCGCCGGGCCCATCATCCAGTCGCCATGATGCGCGTTGCGCCAGCGGCAGCAGTCGAAGACGCGGGTCTTGTACATGTCCTTGATCGGATTGTAGCCGCCCGCCATGTCGCCGTAGATCGTGGCGTAACCCACCGCGACCTCGGATTTGTTGCCGGTGGTCAGCAGCATCTCGCCGAACTTGTTGGACATCGCCATCAGCAAGAGGCCGCGCAGGCGGGACTGTATGTTTTCCTCGGTCAGGTCGGGGGCCAGCCCCTTGAAGAGCGGCTCGAGCGTGGCGGTGATCGCGGCGCGGCCCTGCGCGATGGGCACGAAATCGTAATGCACCCCCAGCGCCTTGGCGCAGGCCTCGGCATCGTCGAGGCTGTGCTGCGAGGTGTATTCCGAGGGCAGCATCACGCAGCGCACGTTGTCGGCGCCCAGCGCATCCACGGCGATCGTGGCGACCAGCGCCGAGTCGATGCCCCCCGATAGCCCCAGCAGCACCTTGCCGAACCCGGTCTTGCGGCAATAGTCGCGCAAGGCCAGCACCATGACGTGGTAATCCTGCTCCATCAGGTCGGGATGTTCGGTGAACGGGCCCTGCAGCGCGCGCCAGCCGTCGGGGCCGCGTTCCAGGTCGATATGGGCCACGCATTCCTCGAAGACCGGAAGCTGGGCCATGATCTGGCCGTGCGGGTTCAGCACGAACGACCCGCCGTCAAAGACCTGATCGTCCTGCCCGCCGACCATGTTGAGATAGATCAGCGGCAGACCGGTCTCGACAACCCGCGCCACCATGTGGTTGAGCCGGGTTTCGAACTTGCCCCGGTAATAGGGCGAGCCGTTGGGCACGATCAGGAACTCGGCCCCCGTCTCGGCCAGGGTTTCGGCCACGTCCTCGTGCCAGGCGTCCTCGCAGATCGGGCTGCCTATACGGGTGTTGCCCACGGCATAGGGCCCGCCCAGCGGGCCAGCGTCGAAGATACGCACCTCGTCGAACACGGTCTCGTTGGGCAGATGGTGCTTGAGCGTGGTCGACACGATCCGCCCGCCACTGCAGATGAAATAGGCGTTGTAAAGCCCCGCACCCTCGACCCAGGGCCCGCCGATGGCCAGCGCCGGCCCGTCGGCGCAATCGGCGGCCAGCGCGCGCACCGCCTCGATGGCGGCGATGTGGAAGGCGGGCTTCCTCACCAGGTCCTGGGCGTTGTAGCCGGTGATGAACATCTCGGGCAGCGCAACAAGGTCGGCCCCTGCCGCCTTGCCCTGTTCCCAGGCGTCGCGGGCCTTGGCGGCGTTGCCGGCAAGGTCGCCCACCGTCGGGTTCAGCTGTGCCAGAGTGACGCGAAAGCTGTCTGCCATGCGCTCTGCCCTTTCGTCGTTGCGTGACACCGCCCAAATAGCAGAACCACGCCCGAGGGAAAGCGGATGCCGCCAAAAGACGTTGCCCCGGCCCGCCTGCTCCTTTAACTTTTGGCCCAACCAGGCAGCTATGGCCCAACCGCTGGGCAGAACGGGCATCATGACAGCAGGCACCGCGATCCGCATTTCTCTGGCGCTCGGCCTTGCGTTCGGCGCACCGGCGCTGGCGCAGGACAGCGACATCGTCACCAAGCAATACGACGACGGCGGCGTCTACGAGGGCACCTTCCAGAACGGCCTGCAGCACGGCACCGGCACCTACCGGCTGCCCAACGGCTACGAATACACCGGCGGCTGGGTCGAGGGCGAGATCCGCGGCGACGGCGTGGCGCGCTTTCCCAACGGGTCGGTCTATGAGGGCCAGTTCGCCAAGGGCAAGCCCGAGGGCATCGGCAAGATCATCTTTGCCGACGGCGGCACCTACGAGGGCAGCTGGCTGGACGGCAAGATCACCGGCCAGGGCGTGGCGATCTACGCCAACGGGGTGCGCTACGAGGGGTCGTTCCGCAATGCGCTGCACCACGGGCGCGGCACCATGACCAGCCCCAACGGCTATGTCTACGAAGGCGACTGGGTGAACGGCGTCAAGGACGGCAACGGCCGCATCAGCTATCCCGACGGGTCGGTCTACGAGGGCCGCGTCGCGGGCGGCGCGCGCGAAGGTCAGGGCAAGCTGACGATGCCCGACGGGCTGATCTACGAAGGCATGTGGCGCGACGGCCAGATCGACGGCGTGGGCAAGCTGACCCAACCCAACGGCGACGTCTACGAAGGCGAGCTGGTCGCCGGCCGCCGCCAGGGCACCGGCAAGGTGACCTATGTCAACGGCGACATCTACGAAGGCGACTTCGAGGATGACCAGCGCCAGGGCCAGGGCACCTTCATCGGGGCCGACGGCTATCGCTACACCGGCAACTGGGTGGCCGGCCAGATCGAGGGCCAGGGCCGCGTCACCTATCCCGACGGATCGGTCTACGAAGGCCAGTTCCGCGGCGATCTGGCCAACGGCAAGGGCAAGATCACCTATCCCGACGGTTCGACCTTCGAGGGCGACTGGGTCGACGGGGTGATCGACGGTCAGGGTGTGGCCACCTATCCCAACGGGCTGACCTACGAGGGCGGCTTCAAGAACGCCCGCAATCACGGCTACGGCGTGATGACCTATGCCGACGGCTACAAGTACGAAGGCGAATGGTTGGACGGCCAGCGACACGGACAGGGCACCGCCACCTATCCCGACGGCACGGTCTATACCGGCGAATTCCGCGACGGCAAACGCCACGGCGAGGGCGAGATCGTGATGGCCGAGGGCTTTCGCTATTCCGGCGAATGGGAGAATGGCGAGATCAACGGCCAGGGCACCGCGACCTACGCCAACGGCGACGTCTACGAGGGCACCTTCAAGGACGGCAAGCGGCAGGGTCAGGGCACCATGCGCTATGCCACCGGCGAAGAGGCCAGCGGCGAATGGGTCAACGGCGCGCTTTCCGACGGCTGAACCCGCAGGATCCGCGCGGCCCCAAAACATCGCGATTCGCGCGCCCCGGGGCGCGTCCTTCCCAGCAGCCTGGTATGGTATTCCATACCGGCGCCGCGGCCGCCGGGGCGTTTGAGATAAATATTCTTTGCCCGATCGCCGCTTGACGCGACATGATCTTACGTCACCCCAAAAGTGACGCGACGTATGACTTACGTCAACGTAAATGGAAGTTGTATCACGGGGCCGGAACACGCATCGCTTGAGCACGACTCTGCCGAAGTGAGACCTGACCTATGACCGAAGACCGCATCATGACGATCCGCGAAATGTGCGACGCCTACGAGGTGACCCCGCGCACGCTGCGCTTTTACGAATCCAAGGAACTGATCTTTCCGAAACGTGAAGGCCAGAAGCGGCTCTATTCCAAGCGCGACCGGGCGCGGCTCAAGCTGATCCTGCGCGGCAAGCGCTTTGGCTTCAGCCTCGAGGACATCCGCCAGCTGCTCGACCTCTATCACATGGGCGACCAGCAGCAGACGCAGATGGTCAAGACCTACGAACTCGCGCAGCAGCGGCTGGACGACATGATGCGCCAGCGCGACGAGCTGAACGTCGCCATCGAAGAGCTGAAAGACCAGATGAAGTGGGGCGAGAAGATGATCGCCTCGATGACCCAGACCAAGAAGGCCGCCGGGTAACCCCGGCCCCGGCCCCCTGACCGACGGAGAGACACATGCCGACCTATCGCGCTCCCACCAAGGATATGCAGTTCGTTCTGCACGACGTTCTCAAGATCGCCGAGGCCGGCATCCCCGGCTATGAAGAGCTTGACCGCGACACGACCGAGGCGATCCTCGACGAGGCGGCGAAGCTGGCCGAAAACGTGCTGGCCCCGCTGAACCCGGTGGGCGACGAAGAAGGCTGCACGCTGGAAAACGGCGTGGTGCGCACGCCCAAGGGCTTCAAAGAGGCCTTCGACCAGGTGCGCGACGGCGGCTGGACCGCGCTCGACTGCGATCCGGAATACGGCGGCCAGGGCCTGCCCTATCTGATCCAGACCGCCGTGGGCGAGATGTTCAGCTCGGCCAACATGGCGTTCAACATGTACCAGGGCCTGACGCACGGCGCCTATAACGCCATCCACGCCCATGGCTCGGACGCGCAGAAACGGATGTATCTGCCCAAGATGGTGACCTGCGAATGGGGCGGCACCATGAACCTGACCGAGCCGCATTGCGGCACCGATCTGGGCCTGATCCGGACCAAGGCCGTGCCCAACGGCGACGGCAGCTATGCGATCAGCGGGCAGAAGATCTGGATCTCGGCCGGCGAACACGACATGTGCGACAACATCATCCACCTGGTGCTGGCGAAACTGCCGGACGCGCCCGAGGGCGTAAAGGGCATCAGCCTCTTCATCGTGCCGAAGTTTATGGTGAACGAAGATGGCTCGCTTGGCGACCGCAACAGCCTGTCCTGCGGCGGGCTGGAAAAGAAGATGGGCATCCACGGCAACGCCACCTGCGTGATGAATTACGACGGCGCGACCGGTTTCCTGGTGGGCGAGCCGCACAAGGGCATGCGCGCCATGTTCACCATGATGAACGAGGCCCGGCTGGGTGTCGGCCTGCAGGGTTACGCGCAGGGGGCCGTGGCCTACCAGAACGCGCTTGGCTTTGCGCAGGACCGTCTGCAGGGCCGCGACGTGACCGGCGTCGCCGCCCCCGACAAGCCCGCAGACCCGATCATCGTGCACCCCGACGTGCGCCGGAACCTGATGGACCAGAAGGCCCTTGTCGAAGGCGCGCGGGCCTTCACCTTCTGGGGCGCCTCGCTGATCGACCGCTCGCACCGTACCGGCGACGCAGAAGCCGAAGGGCTGATTTCGTTGATGACCCCGGTCATCAAGGGGTTCCTGACCGACAAGGGCTTCGAGACCACGGTGCTGGCGCAGCAGACCCTGGGCGGATCGGGTTTCACCCGCGAATGGGGGCTCGAGCAATTTGTGCGCGATGCGCGCATCACCATGATCTACGAAGGCACCAACGGGGTTCAGTCGCTGGATCTGGTAGGCCGCAAGCTGGGTCAGGACGGCGGCAAGCACGTCATGGCCTTCTTCGAGATGGTCAAGAGCTTTGTCGCCGAGACCAAGGGTCAGGATGCCGAGTTCGACGCGCAGTTCCTCGAGCCGCTCAAGGCGGCCTCGAAGGATTTGCAGGCGGCGGGGATGTATTTCATGTCCGAGGGCATGAAGAACCCCAACAACGCGCTGTCGGGGTCGTATGATTTCATGCACCTTTTCGGGCAGGTCTGCATGGGTCTGATGTGGGCACGCATGGCGCTGGCCGCGAAGGCCGCGCTTGCAGAAGGTGCGGGAGATGCGGCGTTCTACGAGACCAAGCTGGCCACCGGGCGCTATTACATGGCGCGGCATCTGCCGGTGACCGGTACGCACTTGGCGCGCATCCGGTCGGGCGGGGAGCCGGTGATGGCCCTCGACGCCGCGAATTTCTGATGGAAAGGTGCGCAGTGAATGCGCACCCTACACCGTCACGATCAAGAGGAGCCGTCCGCCCATGCCCAAACGCTTTCGCCTGACCCGCCGCTTTCCCGTCGCGATGACCGAGGACGGCTATCGCGGACTCAGGCGGTTTGCCGGGCAGGCCGGGCTGGACGAAGGCGAAGCGCTGTCGTTTCTCTTCGAGCATTTCGACAGCGTCACCGACAGCGACGCGCTGGCCCATCGCCTGCGTCTCTTCAACGCCGAACTCGAGTCACGCAAGACATAGGGGGATCCATGCCGTCGCGCTGGATGACAGAAGACCACCGGATGCTGGGCGAGATGACCGCCCGCTTCATCGAGACCGAATGGCAGCCGCTTTTCGCCAAGTGGCGCCGTCAGGGCGAGATGGACCGCGAAATCTGGGCCCAGGCCGGCAAGCTTGGCCTGCTCTGCCCGTCGATCCCCGAGGAATACGGCGGTGTGGGCGGCGATTTCGGCCACGAGGCGGTGATCCTGATCGAGGCGGCGCGCGCCAACCTGGCCTCCTGGGGGCACGGCATCCATTCCGGCATCGTCGCGCATTACATCCTGGCTTACGGCACCGAGGACCAGAAGCGGCGCTGGCTGCCGCGTATGGTCACGGGCGAACTGGTGGGCGCGCTGGCGATGACCGAACCCTCGACCGGGTCGGACGTGCAGCGCATCAGGACCCGCGCACTGCGCGAGGGCAATGCCTACCGGTTGTCCGGGCAAAAGACCTTCATCACCAACGGCCAGCACGGCAACCTGATCGTGGTCGCCGCCAAGACCGACCCGTCCGAAGGCGCCAAGGGCGTGTCGCTGGTGGTGGTGGAGACCGACGGAGCAGAGGGGTTCCAGCGCGGCCGCAACCTGGAGAAGGTCGGGCTGCACGCCGCGGACACGTCCGAGCTGTTCTTCGACAACGTGGCGATTCCGCCCGAGAACATCCTGGGCGAGGAAGAGGGCCGGGGCTTTTACCAGCTGATGAACCAGCTGCCTCAGGAACGGCTGATCATCGGCTGCGGTGCCATCGGCGCGATGGAAGGCGCTCTCGAGCGCACCATCGCCTATTGCAAGGAACGCGAGGCCTTCGGCGGGCCGCTGACGCAGTTTCAGAACACCCGCTTCAAGCTGGCCGAATGCGCGACCAAGACCGCCGTGGCGCGCGCCTTTCTCGACGAGTGCATGGCCGAGCACCTTGAGGGAAAGCTGACGGTCGAAAAGGCAGCCATGGCGAAATACTGGCTGACCGACACGCAGGGCGAGGTGCTGGACGACTGCGTCCAGCTGCACGGCGGCTATGGTTTCATGCAGGAATACGCCGTGGCCGAAATGTGGGCCGACGCGCGGGTGCAGCGGATCTACGGCGGCACCAACGAGATCATGAAAGAGCTGATTGCGAGGACGCTGTGAGGATCGGGGCGCGTTCCCGGATGCTGTCGGCAGGAGCGGGGGTTTCACACCCCCGCACCCCCGTGGAGTATTTCCACCAAGAAGAAGAGCGGACCGGGCATCGGACCCAGAATGACAGCGCGGGCAGCGGCCGGTCCACCCCGCCGCCCGGCCCGACCGTCAGACGGAACGCAGGCGGGGCCGCGGGGCTTCTCCTTGGATGGCCATCGGCTCTCCAGCCTGTACCACGGAACCGAGTCAACCAACTCTGGGTTAACATGAGGTTAGGGGAGCAACTCTTCCCTGCTTCTTCTTGGGAAAAATACTCCACGGGGGTGCGGGGGTGTGAAACCCCCGCTCCGGACCGTGACAGCGGCGCCTTGGGAGGGGCATCTAAATGACCATCGAACTTTACTGCTTCGGCGAATCCGGCAACGCCTACAAGGCGGCCCTGCCGCTGGAGCTGTCCGGTCTGGACTGGACGGCCCGCAAGGTCGACTTTTTCAACGGCGAAACGAGAACGCCTGAATATCGCGAGAATGTGAACCCGATGGGCGAGGCCCCGGTTCTGGTGGACGGCGACACGCGGCTGACCCAATCGGGCGTGATCCAGATGTACATTACCGAAAAGTCCGGCAAGTTCGGCGGAGCCACCGCGGAAGAGGCGCGCGAGGTCATGCGCTGGGTGTTCTGGGACAATCACAAGCTGTCCAGCCAGGCCGGCATGACGCGGTTCCTGATGAACTTCCTGCCCGAGGACAAGCGGCCGGCCGAGGTGATCGCCTTCTCGCAAGGGCGGCTCAAGGCCGCCTACGGCATTTTGAACGCGCATCTCGAGGGCCGCGACTGGATCGTCGGCGACGGGCCGACCAACGCCGATTTCAGCTGCTGCGGTTACCTCTTCTACCCCGAGCCCTTCGGCTTCGACCGCGGCGACTGGCCCGAGATCGACCGCTGGCTGAGCAACATCCAGTCGCTCGACGGCTGGAAACATCCGTACGATTTGATGCCCGGCTCCCCCGCGGACCGGGCCTGAGGAAGGAAAGACCATGCAAGACGCCTATATCTACGACACGGTGCGCACCCCGCGCGGCAAGGGCCGCAAGGACGGCGCGTTGCACGAGGTGACCAGCGCGCGGCTCAGCGCGCTGACGCTGAACGCCGTGAAAGAGCGCAACGGGCTTGACGGTCACGCCGTCGAGGACGTGATCTGGGGCAACGTCACCCAGGTCGGCGAACAGGGCGGCTGCCTGGCGCGCACGGCCGTTCTGGCCTCGGACCTCGACGAATCCATCCCCGGCCTCGCGATCAACCGCTTCTGCGCCAGCGGAATGGAGGCGGTGAACCTGGCCGCCAACCAGGTGCGCGGCGGCGCGGGCGAGGCCTATATCGCCGGCGGTGTCGAGATGATGGGCCGCGTGGCCATGGGCAGCGACGGGGCGGCGATCGCCGTCGATCCCTCGGTTGCGATGGAAACCTATTTCGTGCCGCAGGGCATCAGCGCCGATCTGATCGCCACCGAATACGGCTTTACCCGCGACGACGCCGATGCGCTGGCGGTGGAATCGCAGCGCCGCGCCAAGGCCGCCTGGGACGACAACCGCTTTGCGAAATCCATCATCACCGTGCGCGACCAGAACGGCCTGCCGATCCTGGATCACGACGAATACATGCGCCCGGGCACCGACATGCAGTCGCTGGGCGCCCTCAACCCCAGCTTTCAGCAGATGGGCGAGATGATGCCCGGCTTCGACGCCATCGCGCTGATGAAATACCCGCATCTGGAGCGGATCAACCACATCCACCACGCCGGCAACAGCTCGGGCATCGTCGATGGCGCGGCTGCGGTTCTGGTGGGCAACAAGGCCTTTGGCGAAAAGCACGGGCTCAAGCCCCGCGCTCGCATCAGGGCCACCGCCAAGATCGGCACCGATCCCACCATCATGCTGACCGGCCCCGTTCCGGTGACCGAAAAGATCCTCGCCGAGACCGGCATGTCCATCTCGGACATCGATCTCTTCGAGGTGAACGAGGCCTTCGCCAGCGTGGTTCTGCGCTTTATGCAGGCCTTCGATGTGGACAGCGACAAGGTCAACGTCAACGGCGGCTCTATCGCGATGGGCCATCCGCTGGGCGCGACCGGGGCGATCATCATCGGGACGCTGCTGGACGAGCTCGAGCGCTCGGGCAAGGGCACCGGGCTGGCGACGCTCTGCATCGCCAGCGGCATGGGCGCGGCCACCATCATCGAGCGGGTCTGACATGCAAAGCGCGCAGGACATCTATCAGGACCACCTCGACCGGTTGTCCCGCGCGCTGTGGGTCCGGGATTTTGCCGCGGTTGCGGACATGCTCGGCCTGCCCAACGTCATGGCGACGAAAGACGCCAGGCTTCGGTTCGACGACAATGCCGACCTGTTGACCACCCTCACGCATTTCCGCGACAGCCTGCAGACAATGGGCGCCACCGGATATCACCGTATCTGCCAGCGCGCGGCCTATCTGGCGGGCGACGACACCCGGATCGAAGGCCGCCACACCACCTATGTCCTGCGCGGCGGCCACTACGCCGTGCCCCCTTGGCAGAGCGACATGACCCTCGAGCTGCGGGACGGCGTTTGGAAAGGCATGACCATCACCTCGGACGTCCGGAATTCAGATTGCACCGTCCTGAGCCCCGCCAACCTGCGCGACCGCGCCAGGATCCAATCGCCCGACGCCAGCTGAGCACTCACCACGCGCGGCCCCTGGCCGACCAAATAAGGAACCGACCCATGCCCAAGATCGACATCCAGGCGCTGCCCGTCAAAACCGGGTCCGGCTATCCCGCGCCGCTCGACCGCGAGATGGAGGGCCGCAGCCAGGTCCGGCTGGGCGATCCCGCGGGGCTGACGCAATTCGGGGTCAACCTCGTGCGGCTGGAACCGGGGGCCAAGTCATCGCTGCGCCACTGGCATGAAACCCAGGACGAATTCCTGGTCGTGACCGAAGGCACGCTGACCCTGCGCGACGATCACGGCGACACGCCGCTGCACGCGGGCGACTGCGCCGCCTTCCCGGCGGGCGACCGCAACGGGCACCATATCGTCAACCTGTCCGAGACGCCGGGCAGCTTTGTCGTGGTCGGCACCCGAACCGAAACCGAAACCGCCTGGTATTCGGACCACGACATGAAGGTGGCGATGGATGCCACCGGCCTGACCTTCACCCGCCGCGACGGCTCGGACATCGAGCCCGCGTCATGACCCCATTCGCGCCACAGCCGCCCTGCCCCAGCCGGGGCCGGGGCGCGGGCGCCTTCCCCAACGCGCCGAGACCGCACCGCCGGACCGGCCTTCATCCTGATCTATCCGGAGACGACACATGACCGATTTCACCATGCAAAAGGACGACGACGGCGTCGCCATCATCACCTGGGACGTGCCCGGCAAATCCATGAACGTCATGACGCTCGAGGCGTGGGACGTGCTGGAAGGGCTGATCGACGACGCGCTGGCCGACGAGGCCGTCAAGGGCGTGGTGATCACCTCGGGCAAGGACAGCTTTGCCGGCGGGATGGACCTGAACGTCATCGCGCGGATGAAGGAGATGGCGGGCGACGATCCGGCGCGCGGTCTCTTCGAGGGGATCATGAACGCCCACCGCATCATGCGCAAGATCGAGCGCGCGGGCATGGACCCCAAGACGCTCAAGGGTGGCAAGCCCATCGCCACCGCCCTGCCCGGCACGGCGCTGGGGATCGGGCTGGAAATCCCGCTCTCGACGCACCGCATTTTCGCCGCGCCCAATCCCAAGGCCAAGATCGGCCTGCCCGAGATCATGGTCGGCATCTTCCCCGGCGCGGGCGGCACCACCCGGCTGGTGCGCAAGATGGGCGCGATGACCGCCTCGCCTTTCCTGCTGGAGGGCAAGCTGAGCGATCCGATCGCGGCGCAGAAGGCGGGCCTCGTGGACGAGATCGCCGCCGATCCGGTGGCGGCGGCGCGCGAGTGGGTGCTGAACGCCAAGGATGCCGATCTGGTCAAACCCTGGGACGCCAAGGGCTACAAGATGCCCGGCGGCGCGCCCTATCACCCGGCGGGCTTCATGACCTTCGTGGGCGCATCGGCCATGGTCAACGGCAAGACCAAGGGCGTCTACCCGGCGGCCAAGGCGCTGCTTTCGGCGGTCTACGAGGGCGCTTTGGTGCCCTTCGACACCGCGCTCAAGATCGAGGCGCGCTGGTTCACCAACGTGCTGATGAACCCTTCGTCGGGGGCGATGATCCGCTCGCTCTTCATCAACAAGGAAGCGCTTGAAAAGGGTGCCGTGCGCCCTGCGGACGTCGCCGACCAGCGGGTCAGGAAGGTGGGCGTGTTGGGCGCGGGCATGATGGGCGCGGGCATCGCGCTGGTCAGCGCGCAGGCTGGGATCGAGGTGGTTCTGCTCGACCGCGACCAGGCGGCGGCGGACAAGGGCAAGGCCTATACCGAAAGCTTCATGGACAAGGGCATCGCCCGCAAAAAGGCCACGCCCGAGAAGAAGGAAGCGGTGCTGGGCCGCATCCACGCCACCACCGACTACGACGACCTGAAAGGCTGCGACCTGATCGTCGAGGCGGTCTTCGAAGACCCCAAGATCAAGGCCGAGGTGACCAAGGCCGTCGACGCGGTGACGGATGCCGACTGTATCTTTGCCACCAACACCTCGACCCTGCCGATCAGCGAGCTGGCCAAGGCGTCGAAGAACGCCGAGCAATTCATCGGCATCCACTTCTTCAGCCCGGTCGAGAAGATGATGCTGGTCGAGATCATCAAGGGCCGCGGCACCGGCGACCGCGCGGTGGCCAAGGCGCTGGATTTCGTGCGTCAGATCCGCAAGACGCCCATCGTGGTCAACGACGCGCGCTTCTTCTACGCCAACCGCTGCATCATCCCCTATATCAACGAGGGCATGCGCCTGGTGTCCGAGGGCGTCGCCCCCGCGCTGGTGGAAAACGCCGCCAAGATTATCGGCATGCCGCTGGGCCCGCTGCAGCTGGTGGACGAGACCTCGATCGACCTCGGCGCCAAGATCGCCCGCGCCACCAAGGCGGCGATGGGCGACGCCTATCCCGACGGCGCGGTGGACGAGGTGATCTTTTGGATGGAGGGCGAGGGCCGTCTGGGTCGCAAGGCCAAGGCCGGGTTCTACGATTACGACGACAAGGGCAAGCGCACCGGTCTGAGCGCCACGGTGCAGGCGAAATACCCGCAAGCCGCCGATCAGCCCTCGGTCACCGAGGTGCAGCACCGCCTGCTGATGGTGCAATGCCTCGAGGCCGTGCGCGCGCTGGAAGAGGGTGTGCTGATGGACATCCGCGAAGGCGACGTGGGCGCGATCCTGGGCTGGGGCTTTGCGCCATGGTCGGGCGGGCCGTTCTCGTGGCTCGATATGATCGGCGCGCCCTATGCCGCCGAACGCTGTGACGAGCTGGCCGCCGCCTACGGCCCGCGCTTCGCCTGCCCGGACCTGCTGCGCGAGATGGCGGAGAAAGGTCAGAGCTTTTACGGCCGTTTCGGCCAAAAGACCGCCGCAGCCGCCTGAGGTATTGCGCCGCGGCTGCGCCGCGTCGCCCGGGGCCGGTCCTGACGGACCGGCCCGCTTTTCATCCATGGTTCGGCTTTGGCTGGAGAATGCCTGAGGGTGTTGCGCCGCGGCTTCGCCGCGCCGCCCCGGGGGGCCGGTCCTGACGGACCGGCCCCGCTTTTCATCGCCGGATCAGTCGAGCCGGAGGCGGAAGAGCGCGTAGATCAGCAGCGCGAGACAGCTCAGGCTGGCCAGCAGGAAGGTCGCCCGCAGCGCCATGTCGCGGCCGAGTTCCGGCTCCAGCGTGGCGACGACGATGCCGCCCGCCAGGGCACCGAGCGGCATCGACCCCCAGCCGAAGAAGCGGTAGATGCTGTTCACCCGCCCCAGAAGCTCGGCCGGGATGCGGCGCTGGCGCCAGGACACGGTAATCACGTTCCAGACCATCGCCGCGGTCATGATCGCGAAGAGCGACAGCGCCATCACATAGCCGTTCGCGCTCAGCCCGATCAGGCCATAGCCGATCCCCCAGATGCCGATGGATGCCAACAGGCACGCCTGCCGCCCCAAACTCCGGGTCAGCGTCGGCGCGGCCAGGCTGCCGGTGATCGCGCCCGCCGCGCCGACTGAGAGCACCATGCCGTATGCTGCCGCCGACAGGCCAAGGACCTCTTGGGCGAAAAGCACCTGGACGGTGATCGTGGCCGTCGCCAGGAAATTGGCGATGCCCAACACCACCGCCAGCCGCAGCAGGATCGCATCGCCGCGCATGAATGCAATCCCCTGTTTCAGCGCCGACAGAAAGCCCGTCGGCACGCGGACCTGCGGCGGCAGCGTGATCATCCAGACCAGCCCCGCCGCAAGGACAAGCAACGCGGCGTCGAGACCGAAGGGAATGCCCACACCCATCGCGATCAGCACCCCGGCCAGGGGCGGGCCGACGAATTGGCCGGTCAGCTGCTCGGTGCTCCACATCTGGCCGTTCGCAGCTTCGAGATCGGCCGGGTCGACGATGGCGGGCAGGATGGTCTGCGCGGCGTTGTCCCGCAGCACCTCCGCCGCGCCCAGAAGGAAGGCCAGCCCCGCCAGCACCCAGATCGCGCCCGGCCCCGGATCGCCGAGCGCCAGCGCCATGATGGTGACCACGATCGCACTGCGCAGCAGGTCGGCGCGGGCGATCAGGCTGCGCTGGTTCGACCGGTCGACGATCACGCCTGCCGGAATCGCGAAGAGCAGCCAGGGCAGCCGCGTGGCCGCGGCGACGGCGCCTATGGCCACCGGATCCCGGGTCATCAGCGTGGCGAGCCACGGCAACGCCAGCAGGACCAGCCCGTCGCCGAGATTGGTCAGCGCACCCGCGCCGAAGAGCAGGCGAAAGTTCCGGTTTCTGCGCAGAAGGGCGTTGGCCATGCGGGCGTCTCCTCGTTTCGGGGAAAGGGACACCGTGGCGGGCCGCTGGCGTCGGTGGGATCTGACACGGGCACGGAATGTCGCGCCTTTCCCGAAAGATAGTCACGTAATGGCTGAACGTGAAGCCGGTCCTCGCGTCAAGACCGTATGTTTTCGAGGAAAGTTTCGGGCTTGTTGCAGGCGCTGCGACAGTGGCCGGGTTTGGCGGGCAGCCTGGATTATGGTAAGTTGATCGTCTGACAGGGCCGAAAGGGATGCCGCTATGGGACGCGCTTTTCCGGGCCGCTTTCCCGTCATCCTGGGCGAGGGGTCGATGTACGAGAGGCTGCGGCGCGGCGCGGCCGACACGTTCGATCCTCACATCGCTTATGCCGGGATGCTTTATGACGACACCGGCCGCGAGGTGCTTGCCGCGACGCATCGCGAATATCTCGACATCGGCCAGCGCCACGGCTTGCCGATGGTCGCCGGCACGCCGACCTGGCGCACCAGCGCCGACCGCATCGCGCGGTCGCGCTTTGCCGCTGAGCCGGTGAACGCCGATGGCTGCGCCTTCATGAAAGAGCTGCGCGCGGCCTATGGGCCCGGGGCCGCGCCGATCCTGATTGCCGCGATCACCGGCCCGGCGGGAGACGGCTACAAACCCGAGGAGGCGCCGGACGAGGACGGCGCGATGCGCTTTCACGCGCCCCAGATCGCGGCGCTGGCCGACAGCGGGGTCGATCTGTTCAAGGTTCAGACCCTGCCCGCCTTTGGGGAGGCGCGCGGCATCGCGCGGCTGCTGGCCGAGACGGAGGTGCCTTACGTTCTGAGCTTTGTCATCCGCGCCGATGGTACGCTGCTCGACGGCACGCCGCTGGACCGTGCCACGGCCGCGATCGACGACGCCGTGCCCCGCCCGCCCGAAGGCTACAACATCAACTGCGTGCACGCCTCGGTCTTTGCCTCTGCCATGGGAACCGTCCGGGCGCGGGACCCGGCGGCGGCGGAGCGGGTGTTGGGAATAGACGCCAATACCTCGGCCAAGACACCCGAAGAGCTGGACGGGCTCGACGAGATCGACACCGAGGCGCCCCGGGATTTCGGACGCAACGTCTTTGCCCTGCGCGCGGTCTTCGGAACCCGGTATCTGGGGGGCTGCTGCGGCTCGACGACGGAGCACATGGCGGAACTGGCCCGCCGCTGCGCCGGGGTGGATGCCGGATAGGCGTTCGGTCAATGGCGGTTCCTGACGGTGCCGTCGAGGGGGCGCTGCCCCCGCTTCTGCGCAGCCCCCCGGGATATTTATGGATCAGTGAAAGGGCGGGTCGAAGCGATAGTCGAAGCGGGCGATGTCCTCGGCGCAGAGGGCGGCGGCGTGTTCGGCGAGCGCATCGGTGTAGTAGCCGCGAAAGTCGGCGGCGCGGGCCGAGCGGTTGCGGTGCGGCAGCGCGGGTGTGAAGCCCAGATGTTCGGCCAGCGGCGCGATGTCTTCGGACAGATGTTCGAGCCGCAGATAGGCGCTGGCCCGTTCCGTGCCGCCCGCGTCGCGCATGTAGCTGCCATAGGGGTTGGCCGTGATCGCGCCGACGGTCTGCGGATGGGTCAGGAAGTCGGCGAAGCCGAGGCTTTGGGCCAGGGTGACGGCGGGGTGATCGAAGCGCTGTGCGCGCAGCCAGTGGTAATAGCTGACCAGCCGGTCCCAGGGGTTGCGCACCAGGGTGAAGGTGAACATGCCGGCGATCTCTGCGGGGGTCAGCACCCCGTCGATATCCGCCAGCGTGGAATGTTTCCAGAGCCGGCCCCGCGCCGTCAGCTGCGCCAGCCGCCCCTTGCGCCGCCGCGCCTTGGGCGTGTCGCCGATCAGGATGTCGTCGGCCATCGCGCGCGCCTCGAGCGCCAGCGCCATCGAGGTGCCGCCGGTCTTGGGGATGTGCACGAAGATATAGCCGCGGCCCGGTGAGACGATCATGTGCGCACCCTAGCGGGCCGGGCGAAAAATGGAATCCCCGGCGCGCCGGCGGGGCTTTTCTAAACGGGCAAAGCGACGCATAGTTCCGGTCGGAATTGACATCGGGAGGCGCGATCATGGCAAACTTGCCGGACGAAACGGGGCTGGAGAAATGCGCGGCGAATTTCGTGCCGCTGACGCCGCTGTCGCATCTGCGGCGCGCGGCCCAGGTCTTTCCCGATCTCGAAGCGGTGGTCTACGGCGATCACCGCGCGACCTATGCGCAATATCACGAGCGCTGCACCCGGCTGGCCAGCGCGCTGGCGGCCATGGGCGTGCGCCCCGGCGACGTGGTGGCGACGGTTTTGCCGAACATCCCCGCCCAGGCAGAGGCGCATTTCGGCGTGCCCGCATGCGGTGCGGTGCTCAACACGATCAACACGCGGCTCGATGCCGATACGGTGGCTTATATCTTTGACCACGGGCAGGCGCGCGTCGCGCTGGTCGATCCGCAATTCCTGCCCATGGTCGAAGAGGCCATCGCGCGGATGGAGGGCCCTGCCCCCACGCTGGTCGAGGTGGCCGATCCGCAGGCCGGACACCCGTGCACGGGCCGGAACCTGGATTATGAGACGATGCTGGCCGGGGCCGATCCGGCCTTCGACTGGCTCATGCCTCAGGACGAATGGGAGAGCCTGGCGCTCAACTATACCTCGGGCACGACCGGGCGCCCCAAGGGGGTCGTCTATCACCATCGCGGCGCCTATCTGATGACGATGGGCACGGCCGTGAGCTGGCAGATGCCGCTGCGGGCGAAATACCTCACCATCGTGCCGCTCTTTCACTGCAACGGCTGGAACCACACCTGGATGATGCCGATGCTGGGCGGAACCGTCGTGTGCTGCCGCGACATCACCGCCCGCGCGATCTATGACGCCATCGCCGACGAGGGTGTCACCCATTTCGGCGGCGCGCCCATCGTGCTCAACATGATCGTCAACGCTGCCGAGGACGACCGCCGCGCCTTCGACCATACGGTCGAGCTCTTTACCGCCGGCGCGCCCCCCGCCCCCGCGACGCTGGCCAAGATCGGCAGGCTGGGGTTCAACGTGATGCAGGTCTACGGTCTGACCGAGACCTACGGCCATGTCACCGAATGCATCTGGCAGGGCCAGCGCTGGGACGGGCTGGGCCAGGACGACCAGGCGGCCATCAAGGCGCGCCAGGGCGTCGGCATGCCGATGATGGAGGGCATCGACGTCATCGGCGAGGACGGCGCGCCGGTGCCGCGCGACGGCAAGACCCAGGGCGAGATCGTCATTCGCGGCAACCCGGTGATGAAGGGGTATCTCAAGAACCCCGAGGCCACGGCCGAGGCCTTTGCCGGCGGGCATTTCCACTCAGGCGACATCGCGGTGATGCATCCCGACGGCTACGTCCAGATCGCCGACCGCGCCAAGGACATCATCATCTCGGGCGGCGAGAACATCAGCTCGGTCGAGGTCGAGGGCTGCCTGATGGGTCATGACGCCGTCAACCTTTGCGCGGTGGTGGCCAAGGCCGACGAGACATGGGGCGAGGTCCCCTGCGCCTTCGTCGAACTGAAGGTCGGCGCGGCGGCGACCGAGGACGAGCTTATCGCCTATGCCCGCGCCCGGCTGGCCGGGTTCAAGACGCCCAAGCGGGTGGTGTTCCAGGAATTGCCCAAGACCTCGACCGGCAAGATCCAGAAATTCGAACTGCGCAAGCTGGCGGCAGAGGTTTAGGCAAACCGCAGAGAAGTAGCTCGGTGGTCGGACCGGCAAGTATACCGCCCTAAAGCACGACCGCCTCTGCAAACCAAAGGGAAGGTGGATGCCGTGCCCAGCGCCTGCCTGTGGGGTGGCGCTGCTACCGGCTTTCTGGACCCTTTATCCCTGCCCAGTCATTACATCGAACGAGCGGCGCGCCCACGTTACCAAAGCGCCAGCCCGCTGGGACGGGCAGGCGCTGGGCACGGCGGCCTGCGGCCTTGATTCCGTGCCTTTGGCGCGCTTGTTCAAGACATGTCCGGTCCAGCACGCAAGCGTGGCCGCGGGCCGCCGCGCGAGCGCCGACCCCGATCAACTGTCGTCGGCCCCGAAAGCCCCGACCTTGCCCTACGCCGGCACCGCCACCCGGCGCAGCCAGCGCAGCAGGTACCGCACCGGCCAGCGCAGCACGCTCATGCCTGCCGCCAGCACCACCGCGCCGGTCCAGAACCCGTTCTCCCAGAACACCCAGCCCAGCAGCGGCAGGCCGCACGCGATCAGCATATAGGCCCTCCGCCAGTGGTTGTCCTTCGACGGGATCATGCCCAGCACATTGGCCAGGATCATCCAGCCAAGCGCAGCGGTCAGCGACAGGCTCATTTCGGCACCTCCGGAGTACGGCCCCGCGCACGGGCCCAGAAATAGCGCAAGGGATTGCGGAACATCGACAGGAAGGCCGCCAGCGCCAGCGCCCCCGGAAGCCAGCCATGCGCCAGCCCGATCCAGCCGATCACGCCCGGCGCGAGGATCAGCAGCGCCACCCCCGGCACGTATTGCCGTCGCATCGGCAGAAACGCCACCAGCGTCGCCGCCAGCACCCAAAGACAGCCTGCAAAAAGCGCCATGCTCATGTTTCAAAGGTTCCCGTTGGTGATCCTCACCGCCCTATGCCACGGCGATGCGGAAACATGATGGCGCAAAAATGGTCCGTTCCGGGCACCCGCCCCGGCACTTTCGCCGTCGATACATCCAACGACGGCCTCGCCACCCTGCACCACACGGCGTTGCAAAGCGTCCGTTCCGGCGGCAGGCACACGGGGCAAGGGCAAAGCCGTCTCACGTCAGGAACTGCGACAGCCACTCCACCAATTCGGAAAACTTCTTGAACCGACCTTGGTTCCTGATCGCCCCGTCCACCGCATTCGTCGTGCCCTCGGCGTAAGGCGTCATGCGCTCCGTCAGACGCTTCACGGTGGCAAAGGCCCCGACATAGCCGCGCGTGAACCGCTCCCGAAGATATGACCGGCGTTCCTCGCTCTGCGCCTCGGCAAGCTGCGTTCTCAGGTCTTTCAAAGCATCGACCATATCGTCAAACGCGGCTTGCGCATCGGGGTCTAGCGGTTTCAGCCCTTCGATCTGCGCCGACTTCAACCGCGCGACCACATCCGACAAAAGCCCGAGCAGGTCTTCCGGATCGTGGTGCCCCAAATCGAAGCCGTCCAAAGGCTCCATCCGCCGCAGCACCGGTCCAAGATGCTTGCGGCAAAGCGCGCGGAAGGCGTCCAGCGCATCGTCCAGTGCCTTGGCGTTAATCTCGCCAACACGTTTGCGGTCGGCCTCGATCGCGGCGCGCAGCTCGGTGTACTGGCCAAGCTGCACGAAGCGTCGCGCGCGCAGGCGATCTGCCCCGTCGGCGCGCTGCAATTCACGCAGCAGCTTGTCGGCCGAGGTGACCATGGCAACCGCCCTGTTCCCGTCCCCTGCAATCGCATCGCCCGCGAAATCGATGAAATCCTGCAATTGGTCGCGCAGGTCTTCACAATCCTCGTGGAAGGCCCGGATCACCTCCGGATCGCGCAGATGCGCCAGGTCGTCGTCGAAATCGACCAGCACCATCCAGTGATGCACGTCATCGAACCGGAAATCGGCAAAGGCCGCATCGGACAGTTTCGGCACGAACCCCGCCTCGATCTCGGCGATGCGGGCGGCGGTCTTGTCGGGGTCTTGCCAGGTGTCGTCGTCCACGCCCTGAACAATGGCGAGCTGCAATTGCGGGTCGAGCGGCTGGCCGTTGACCGCCGCGTCCCACCAGCGCCGCCAGAAGGTCCAGCGGGCGGGGGGATCGTTTTTCCAGATACTCACCATTGCGGCAGTGGCGGGCGTGAAGAATTCCGGATTCTCAAAGTGCCAGATATCGTCGAACAAGGGATTGTTGCCGGCCTCCAGCGCCTGCGCATCGGCACGAATGGCATCCCACGCGTCGGCTGTGGTGGCGGCACGGGCGGCGGCGCGGGCGGAGGTGAAGGCGGCGCGGGCGTCGGTAGCGGCGCGGACGTCGGTATCGGCTGAGGCGAAGGCGGCGGCGCGGGCGTCTGCGACAGCGTGGGCGTCGACGGTGGTGGTGGCGAAGGCGGCGGAGCGGGCTGCGGTGGCGGTGGCGCGGGCGGCGGCGTCCGTGATATCGGCGGTTGGCACAAGAGCCGCAACCGCCGATATCAAATTGCACCGCAAAAGCGGCAAAGCAGTCACTTCACCTTTTCGCGCCCAGTCCTCCTCCATTGCCGCGCCCCAAACCGGCAGCACCCGCAGCGCCGCGCGGTGGGCGATGGCCAAGGCGTCGGCGCGGGGCCGGTCCGTCAGCCACGCCTGCAGCGTCTTGCGATCCTCGATGTCTTCTGCCCGCATGACGCGATACTGCGTCAGATATTTCCCCTGCACAACGGCCTTTCAACGCCTCGCGTCGCGGGACAAGGCCGCAGGCCGCCTGCTGTCAGCGCCTGCCCGTCCCGGCGGGCTGGCGCTTTGGGGAGGACAGCACGCCGCCCCTTCGAAGCAATGACTTGCCGACGATAAAGTAAATGACCCCAGGTTGCCGCGCCATCCCACGGGCAGGTGCCGGTCGCCACGTCGATCACGTGCGCAACACGGCCCCGGGCCCGACCCGGAGCCTTATGGCAAACCGGGAGGCCCCGGGTCGGGCCCGGGGCCGTGTTGCGCCTGCACAGACGTCAGCGCGACAGCCGCTCGGGCAGGTTGTTGGCCCAGGTGCTGATCGTGCCCGCGCCGAGGCAGACCACCATGTCGCCCGGTTTGGCCTGTTCGCGCACCAGACGCTCCAGATCGTCCTCGTCGCGGATGGCGCGGGCGTGGCGGTGGCCGTGGCGGATCAGCCCGGCCACCAGATCGTCGCGCGACGCGCCCTCGATAGGCTCTTCGCCCGCGGCGAAGACCTCGGCGATGGCGACCACGTCGGCCTCGTTGAAGCAGGCGCAGAAATCGTCGAAGAGGCTCGAAAGCCGCGAGTACCGGTGCGGCTGGTGCACCGCGATCACCCGCCCGTCGCTGGCCTGCCGCGCGGCTTTCAGCACCGCCGCGATCTCGACCGGGTGGTGGCCGTAATCGTCGATGACGGTCACGCCGTTCACCTCGCCCACCCGGGTAAAGCGCCGGTTGACGCCGCCGAAGGCCGCAAGGGCCGCGCGGATCGCGTCGGGCGCCATCCCCAGATGCCGCGCCACCGCCACCGCCGCCAGCGCGTTCGAGACGTTGTGATCGCCGGGCATCGGCAGGGTGCAGCCCTCGATCACCAGCTCGTCGGCCTGCAGCGCGATGTCGAAATGCGCCACGCCCTTTTCGTAGCGCAGGTTCACCGCGCGCACGTCGGCCTGGGCGTTGAAGCCGTAGGTCACGATGCGGCGGTCGGTGATGCGGCCCACCAGCCGCTGCACCTCTTCGTGGTCGGTGCAGCAGACCGCCAGCCCGTAGAACGGAATGTTCGAGACGAAATCGTAGAAGCCCTGCCGCAGCGTGTCGAAATCGCCCCAATGCTCCATATGCTCGGGGTCGATGTTGGTGACGATGGCGATGGTCGCGGGCAGGCGGTTGAAGGTGCCGTCGCTCTCGTCGGCCTCGACCACCATCCATTCGCCCAGACCCACCCGCGCGTTCGAGCC
The DNA here is from genome assembly GCF_032586235.1 of Aestuariicoccus sp. MJ-SS9. NCBI lineage: Bacteria > Pseudomonadati > Pseudomonadota > Alphaproteobacteria > Rhodobacterales > Paracoccaceae > Aestuariicoccus > Aestuariicoccus sp. MJ-SS9. Next base: position 272,318 of record NZ_JAWHTD010000001.1, on the reverse strand, counting down.
ATAGGCGTGGATGATCCCGCCGTTGACCACGGTGGGGTCGAAATTGCCCGCGTCCAGCAGCGTGGCGACCATCGTGGTGGTCGTGGTCTTGCCGTGGGTGCCGGCCACCGCCACGTTGGATTTCAGCCGCATGAGCTCGGCCAGCATCTCGGCCCGGCGCACCACCGGCAGGCCCCGCCTGCGCGCCTCGTCCAGTTCGGGGTTGCCCGGCTTGATGGCCGAGCTGATCACCACCACTTCGGCCTTGTCGAGGTTTTCGGCCTTCTGGCCCTCGAACACATGCGCGCCCAGGGTCTTGAGCCGCTCGGTGATCTTCGAGGCCTTGAGGTCGGAGCCCTGCACCACGTAGCCGTGGTTCAGCAGCACCTCGGCGATGCCCGACATGCCGATGCCGCCGATGCCGACGAAATGGATGGGGCCCACGTCTCCGGGCAGTTTGGTGGCGGCGGACATGGTCGGCTCTCCCTTGTGATCATCTCTCATCTGCTCTGTTCCCCGTCGGTGCCTTCGGGGTGGCGGTCGACCCCGGCCAGGTCCTCGACCAGCGCCGCCAGTTCCAGCGCGGCGTCGGGTTTCGCGACGGACAAGGCCGCGCGGGTCATCAGCGCCGCGCCTTCGGGGTTGCCCAGGACGGCCACGATCGCCTCGGTCAGCGCCTCGATGGTCAGCCTGGCCTCGGGGATGCGGATGGCGGCGCCGGCCTCGACCAGCCCGCGGGCATTGGCGGTCTGGTGATCGCCGGTGGCGGCGGCATAGGGGATCAGGATGGCGGGCCGCCCGATGACCGAGATATCGGCCACGGAAGATGCGCCCGAACGCGAGATCACCAGCTGGGCCTCGCTCATGCGGGCGGGCACGTCCTGGAAGAAAGGCTGCACGTCGGCGTCGATGCCGTTCTCGGCGTAATAGGCGGCGACGCGATCGCCGTCCTCGTCGCGGGCCTGGTGGCTGACGCGCAGACGGCGCAGCATGCCGATGGGCAGGGCCGCGATGGCGGGGGGCACGATGTCCGAAAGGATGCGCGCGCCCTGGCTGCCGCCGATCACCAGAAGCGACATGGGATAATCGCCCGGCACGATGTAGCCGGCACCGGCGCGGTCGCGAACCGCCTGCCGCACCGGGTTGCCCACATGCACGCCCTCGACGCCCTCGGGCAGATCGGTGGGCCAGGTGCCGCAGGCGACCGTGTCGACACGCGTGGCAAAGAGCCGGTTGACCCGCCCCAGAACGCCGTTCTGCTCGTGGATCATCCGCGGCAGGCGCAAGAGCCAGGCGGCGGCCAGCGCCGGGATCGACGGATAACCGCCAAAGCCCACGACCACGTCGGGCCGGTCGCGCCACAGCCGCCAGGCCATCGCCGCTATGCCTGCCAAGATGCGGAAGGGCGCCAGCGCGCGGGCCGCAACGCCGCCGCGCGCAAAGGTGGCGCTGCTCACCTCCTCGATATCGACCGCAGGGGGAAAGCCCCCGGCATAGCGCACGCCACGCGCATCGGTCGACAGCCGGACGCGCCAGCCACGGCGCAGCAGCACCTCGGCCAGGGCCTGCGCGGGGAACATGTGCCCCCCGGTGCCGCCCGCGGCGATCACCACCAACGGGGGGCGAAACCTTTCTGCCATGCCGCGCCTCTCAGCCCCTTGCTCTGCGTAGGGTGCGCATTCACTGCGCACCGCTGCTCCCGACCGTTACTGCGGGCGCAGACGTCCCCGCAGAATGTCGCCTATCTCGCCCTGCGGACGGGTCCTTGTAAAGGCCAGCAACATGCCCAGCGCGATCCCCCCGGCAATCAGCGAGGATCCGCCGTAGCTGACGAAGGGCAGCGTCATGCCCTTCGCCGGCAAGAGCCGCACCGCAACCCCCATGTTGATCATCGCCTGCACGCCGAACATGCAGGCCAGACCCGTCCCGGCCAGCCGGATAAAGGGATCGCGCTCGCGGATCAAGCGCACAAGACTGCGCACCACGATGGTGGCGTAAAGCACGATGATGCACAGCACCAGGATCAGCCCGTATTCCTCGGCCGCCACGGCGATGATGAAATCCGTATGGGCATCGGGCAGCGACCATTTCACCTGGCCCTCGCCCACGCCGACCCCGAAAAAGCCGCCCTCCTGAATGGCGTTGGTGGCATAGCCCAGCTGCGTGGTCGGATCGAGCTCGGGGTTCAGAAAGCCGTCGATCCGGCGCGCGAAATGCTCGGAATATTCATAGGCCAGGGTGCCCGCGAAAACGACGATCCCCGCCAGCGCCAGCAACAGCACGATCGGCGCGCCGCCCACGAACCACATCACGCCCCAGCCGAAAAGCACCAGCGCCGCCTGCCCGAAGTCGGGCTGCATCGCCAGCATCAGCACGATCGCCACGGTCAGCGCAAAGGAGTAAAGCCGGCCCGGCGGCCCGCCCAGATCCTGCGCTGCCGCGATCAACCAGCCCGCCACGATCACGAAGGCGGGCTTGAGAAACTCCGACGGCTGCAACGACGCAAAGCCGAGGCTGTACCATCGCACCGCCCCCTTGCCGAAATCGGTGCCGAAGAAAGGCAGCAGCGCCAGCGCCACGAAAGCGCCGAGGAAGCCCAATACCGCCAGCCGCCGCACCACGACCGGGCTCATCATCGAGGTGATCAGCATTGCGCTCAGCGCCAGCCCGCCAAAGACCGCCTGACGCTCGACATAGTGGAACGGCCCGAAACCGTTGCGCTCGGCCAGCGGCGGCGAGGCCGCGAGCCCCAGCAGAATGCCGATGCCGAAGAGCATGAACACGCAGGACAACGACCATTTGTCGACCGTCCGCCACCATTTCGGCAAGACCGGCTCGACATTGCGCACGGGTACCGCGCCATAGACCATTTCCGTCATGGGAACACCGCCTGAACTGCCTCTCGATCGCCCGTTTTCCGGGTCTGGTCGGGACACTAACGGATTTCGCCCCGCCGGACCAGACAAAAGCGATTCGCCCGGCCCGACACGGCGCGGTGCGCATGAATGCGCACCCTACGAGGCCGGGCGAAACGCCGTAGGGTGCGCCTTCACGGCGCACCGCCCCCTTCCCTTCGCGCCACGTCCGTGGCACCAGCGGGGGATGCATGTCCCCACGCTCATCCTCGGGGCCGGCGCCGCCGGCATGATGGCCGCTTGCCGCGCAGGCGCCGGCACGCTGGTCATCGACCACGCCCGCGCCCCGGGCGAAAAGATCCGCATCTCGGGCGGCGGGCGCTGCAATTTCACCAACACCCGCTGCGACTTTCACCAGTTCCTCGGGCAGAACCGGCATTTCCACAAATCCGCGCTCAGCCGCTACACGCCCTGGGATTTCATCGACCTCGTCGACCGCCACCGCATCGCCTGGCACGAAAAGACGCTGGGCCAGCTCTTCTGCGACGGCAAGGCCACCCAGATCGTCGACATGCTGCGCGCCGAGATGGCCGCCGCCGGGGCCGAGCTCTGGCTGCAGACCGCGCTGGCCGATCTGACCCACGACGGCGCGCGCTTTACCGCCGTGCTGGAACGCGACGGCGCCCGCCGCCGCGTCACCGCCGATGCGTTGGTGGTGGCCACGGGGGGCAAATCCATCCCCAAGATGGGCGCCACCGGCCTGGCCTACGACATCGCCCACCAGTTCGGCCATGACGTCACCGAAACCCGCCCCGCGCTGGTGCCGCTGACCTTTTCGGACAATCCCTTCGCGGGCCTCTCGGGCGTGTCGGTCAAGTCGCGGGTCCACAACGAAGCGGCCAGCTTCGACGAGGCGCTGCTTTTCACCCACCGCGGGTTATCCGGCCCCGCGATCCTGCAAATCTCGAGCTATTGGCGCGAGGGCGGGACGATCGAGCTCGACCTCTTGCCCGACACCCCATTGGCCGAAATCCTGCACGATCAGCGCCAGAGCCACGGCCGCCGCGCGCTGACCACCGAGCTGGCGCGCCACCTGCCCGCGCGGCTGGTCGAGCATCTGGGCGGGCTGTACGACCTCACCGGCAACGTCGCCGACCTCTCCGACCGCCGCATAGACGCGCTCTGCACCGCGCTCGGCCAATGGCGGCTGACGCCCACCGGCTCCGAAGGCTACCGCACCGCCGAGGTCACCCTGGGCGGCGTCGACACCGGCGGGCTCAGCTCCAAGACGATGATGTCGAAGACCGTCCCGGGGCTCTATTTCATCGGCGAGGCCGTGGACGTGACCGGCTGGCTGGGCGGCTACAACTTCCAGTGGGCCTGGGCCTCGGGCGTGGCGGCGGGCCGCGCCATCGCTGCGCGCGCCGCTTGACAGGGCGTTCGGCCGCGCCATACCTCTCGGCGATGAAGCTGACCCATCTGCACCGGCTGATCGAGGCGCAGGCGCACCGCAAGGCGCTGCGCGACTTGATGAACCGTCTGCGCTTCGGCGCGGGCGCGCCGCTCAGCGACGAGACGATCTGGATCCGCCCTCGCGACGTGACCCATGTGTTCCAGCGCACCAGGGCCCACGATTACCGCCGCCGGCACAGCGGGCTGGTGCTGGGCGGCGACTGGGACAGGCAGCGCCGCCCGCTGGAGGGCACGGTGAAATACGACGCCTGCGTCGCGCATTTCGCCCAGGGCGTGCCCTGGGACGAGACCGGCATCTACGACGAGATGCTCCGCCGCATCGCCGAGGGCAAACCGGCGGACGGCTGCAAGACCCGCGACGACATCGTCGCCCGCTATGCGCGGATGGACGCGCTGTTCGACCATCTGCGCCGGACCGGCCGGTTCGAACGGATGCGCGATCTGCCGGATCACCTGCGCCGCGAACATGGCGGCGTCTTCGTGCATATCGACCGCGACGGCCTGCCGCTTCTGGCGGGCAACGGCAACCACCGGATGGCGATGGCGCGGGTGCTCGACCTGCCGGTGATCCCGGCGCATCTGGGCGTGATCCATCGCCAGGCGTTGGAAAGCGGCCAGCTGGCAGGGTTGCGGAAGCCGCCGGAGGACAGGGCGGCGCGCTGAACGGTCGGCCCTGCACGACAGGCGACGTCCGGCAACGCCAATCATCAGGTCGCGGAATCAAGGCCGCAGGCCGCCGCGACCAGCGCCTGCCCGTCCCGGCGGGCTGGCGCTTTGGCCGATGTGGGCGCATCGTTCGTTCGGTGCAATGACTTGGCGGGGATAAAGCGCACTGACCTGCGGTTGCAGCGCCACCCCACGGGCAGGCGCGGGTCGCGGCCTGTGTCACCCGTTTCGCGGACAACATACGCCCCCGGGCACACACCCCCACTGGCCAAACGCGCCCCATCGCGTAGGGTGACCCCAACCCCATCCCGCCGACAGGAGCCGCCCCATGATCATCCACCGCGCCGGCAGCCGCCCCTCGCAAACGCCGAACCCCGACTATTTCACCGGTCAGGTGCGCTTTGACCCGGTGATCGCGGGCGAGCCTCCGTCGCGGCTCCATGCCTTGCTGGTGACCTTCGAGCCCGACGCGCGCACCGCCTGGCATACGCATCCGCTGGGCCAGACCCTGCTGATCGTCTCGGGTCTTGGCCTGGCGCAGAAAGAAGGCGAGCGCATCCAGACCCTGCGCCCCGGCGACACGGTCTGGTTCGCGCCTGGCGAAAAGCACTGGCACGGGGCCGCGCCCGATTGCGCCATGACCCACCTGGCCATGCAAGAGGCGCAGGACGGCTCCGCCGCCGACTGGCTGGAAAAGGTCACCGACGCCGATTATGCGGGCCCCCGCAGCGACGAGGCATGATCCGCTGCACCCGCACCTGCCGGTTCGGGGTCCCGGGGCCCGCAGGCCGACCGCCCGATCCACCGCGACTTTCGCGGCTTTGCGCCAAGGCTCTGGCCCCCCGCCGCCCAAATGCGCTATGACGCGGCCATGCTGAACACCATCCTTCACGGCACCGCCACCGACCGACCGCCGCTGCTGATCGTACACGGGCTCTACGGCTCGGCCCGCAACTGGGGCGTGATCGCCAAGCGGCTGTCGGACGAACGGCAGGTGATCGCGGTCGACCAGCGCAACCACGGCGACAGCTTCTGGTCGGACGATCACAGCTACGAGGCCATGGCCGCCGACCTTGCCCAGGTGATCGCCGCCCACGGCGGCCGCGCCGACGTGGTGGGCCATTCCATGGGCGGAAAGGCGGCGATGCTGCTGGCGCTGCAACACCCCGAGATGGTGAACACGCTGCTGGTGGCCGACATCGCGCCGGTCGCCTACAGCCACACCCAGATCCAGTATATCGAGGCGATGCGCGCGGTGGATCTGGACAAGGTCGCCAAACGCTCGGACGCGGCGGCGCAGCTGGCCCGGAACGTGCCCGAGCCCGCTTTGCAGGCCTTCTTCACCCAGTCGCTGGACGTGGCGGGCAAGCGCTGGCGGCTCAACCTCGACGCTTTGGCCGAGGCGATGCCGCAGATCCTGGGCTTTCCTCAGATCGACGCCAGCTTCGACGGCCCGGTGCTGTTTCTGTCCGGCGCGCAGTCGGATTACGTCCTGCCCGAACACCGCGAGCGGATCCGCGCCCTGTTCCCCAAGGCGCGGTTTGCCAAGATCCCCGGCGCGGGCCACTGGCTGCACGCCGAGAAACCCCGCGAATTCGAGGACTCCGTCCGCGCCTTTCTAAGCCTCGCGGGCTGAGCGCCCGCGAGCGCCCGGGTCACAGCGTCAGGATCGTCTGCCCCGTGGTCTTGCGCGCTTCGAGCGTGCGATGCGCCTCGGCCACATCCGCCAGCGGGAACCGCTGGTCGATGCGGATCTTCACCGCGCCCGACCCGACCTTGTCGAACAGCATCGCCGCCATGTCCTGGCAGGTGTCGTGGTTGGCGATATGGGTAAAGAGCGTCGGCCGCGTGATCTTGAGCGAGCCTTTCTGCCCGAGGATCCCGACGTTGAACGGCGGCACCGGCCCCGAGGCGTTGCCGAACGAGATCATCATCCCCAGCGGCTTGAGCGAATCGAGCGAGCCCTCGAACGTGTCCGCCCCCACCGCGTCCATCACCACGTCGACGCCCGCGCCCTCGGTCAGCTCGCGCACCCGCGCGGGCCAATCCTCGGTGCGGTAGTTGATGCAGGCGTCCGCGCCGTGATCCAGCGCCAGCTGGCATTTCTCGTCGCTGCCCGCGGTGCCAATCAGGCGGATGCCCTCGGATTTCGCCCATTGGCAGGCCAGCAATCCAACGCCCCCGGCGGCGGCGTGAAACAGCACCGTGTCCCCGGCCTTGAGCGGCGTTGTGCGGTGGAAAAGGTACTGCACCGTCAGCCCCTTGAGCATCATCGCCGCACCTTCCTCGAAGGAAATCGCATCGGGCAGCGGGCAGACCTGTGCGGCAGGCATCACGCGGGCCTCGCAATAGGCGCCCGGCGGCTGCGCGGCATAGGCGGCGCGGTCGCCGACCTTGAGATGGCCGACACCGCTGCCCACCGCCTCGATCACCCCCGCGGCCTCCATGCCCAGCGCATGGGGCAGCTCCATCGGATAAAGCCCGGTGCGCTGGTAGACGTCGATGAAGTTCAGCCCGCAGGCCTTGTGGCGGATGCGGATCTCGCCCGGGCCGGGCTCGCCGACCTCGCGCTCGACGATCTTGAACTGCTCGGGGCCGCCATGGGCCTCGATGATGGCGGTTCTTGCGGTCTCTGACATGGGTTCGGTCCTCCTCTGGACGTGCTGGTCGCGCCCGTCACGGGCTGCTCTGCAAAGCGTGAACGGGCGCGGCGCGATTCCGTGTTATAATGTCTACATAGACGCAGCTGACCGGTCTGGCCATCGGCGCGTCATGGCCGGGCTTCGGACGGATGCGCTGCGCATATCGAAAGGAGCTATGCCATGGCCCGGACCATCGGAAACCCACTGTCCTGGACAGCCAGAATCCTCGGAAAATCCGGCAGCCACCTCGCCGCCTCGGCCCGTGAGCTGGGCGGGGACGAGACCGCCCGCCCGCCGCAGGTCCAAACCCTGAGCACCGACGACATCCGCGCGGCCCTGCGCGCCGGCTGGCAGGATTTCATGGCCAGCCGCAGCGACGTGATGTTCATCGTGCTGATCTACCCGGTCGTCGGGCTGTTGCTCTTCGGGATCGGCCTGCGGATGGAGATGCTGCCGCTGCTCTTCCCGCTGATCTCGGGCTTTGCTCTGCTGGGGCCGGTGGCCGCCATCGGCCTTTACGAGATCAGCCGCCGCCGTGAGGCAGGTGAAAGCGCCCGCTGGCTCGATGCGCTGCGGGTGGTGGAATCGCCCAGCTTCGGCGCGGTTCTGGTGCTGGGGCTCTACCTGACGGCGCTGTTCGTGGTCTGGATGCTGGCCGCGGCCGAGATCTATGGCGCGACGCTCGGCACCGCCCCGCCCGATAGCGTGAGCACCTTCATGCGCCAGGTGCTGGGCACCGGGGCCGGCTGGGCGATGATCGTGATCGGCTGCGGCGTCGGCGCGGTCTTTGCGCTGGTGGCGCTGGCGATTTCGGTGGTGTCCTTCCCGCTGCTGCTCGACCGGCATGTCGGCCTGCCGGTGGCGATCGCCACCTCGATCGAGGTCACACGCAAGAACCCCCGCGTGGTGCTGGGCTGGGGCGCGGTCGTCGTCGCGGGCCTTGTGATCGGCGCTCTGCCGATGCTGCTGGGACTGATCATCACCCTGCCGGTGCTGGGCCACGCCACCTGGCATTTCTACCGCCGCGCGGTGAAATAAGAGGGCAGCGCGCCCGACATGGCCCCGGACCCGGTCCGGGGCCTCTCGCCCGGGCTCTCAGGCAACCTTCAGAACGATCTTGCCGATATGCGTGGACCCTTCCATCCGCCGATGCGCCTCGGCCGCGTCGGCCAGGGCGAATTCGGAATCCATCACCGGCGCCACCGTGCCCGCATCCAGCAGCGGCCAGACGTGGTCGCGCAGGGCGCTGGCGATCTCGGCCTTGGCGGCGTCGCTTTGCGGGCGCAGGGTGCTGCCGGTGATCGTCAGCCGGCGCATCATCACGGGCGCAAAATTCAGCGCGACCTTGGGCCCCTGCAGGAACGCGATCTGCACCAGCCGCCCGTCATCGGCCAGCGCCTTGACGTTGCGCGGGATGTAATCGCCGCCCACCATGTCGAGGATCAGGTTCGCCCCGCCCTCGGCGCGCAGCACCTCGACGAAATCCTCCTCGCGGTAGTTGATCGCCCGGTCCGCGCCCAGCCGCGCGCAGGCGGCGCATTTGTCGGCCGATCCGGCGGTGGCGTAGACCTGCGCGCCGAAATGCTTGGCCAGCTGGATCGCGGTCGTGCCGATGCCGGACGAGCCGCCATGCACCAGGAACCGCTCGCCCGCTTTCAGCCCGCCACGCATGAAGACGTTGGTCCAGACGGTGAAATAGGTTTCGGGCAGGCAGGCGGCCTCTTTCAGGCCCATGCCCCGCGGCACCGGCAGGCAATGCGCGGCGGGCGTCACCGCGTATTCGGCATAGCCGCCGCCGGGCAAGAGCGCGCAGACCGCGTCGCCCACCGCAAGCCCGGTGACGCCTTCGCCCAGCGCCGCCACATGGCCCGAGGCCTCGAGCCCCGGCAGGTCGCTCGCCCCCGGCGGCGGGGCATAGTTGCCCGCGCGCTGCAGCGCGTCGGGCCGGTTCACGCCCGCATAAGCGATCTTGAGCAGAACCTGCCCCGGCCCCGGTTCCGGCACCGGCCGGGTGACGGGCGCCAGCACCTCGGGTCCGCCTGGCTGGGTGATTTCGACTGCGGTCATTGTGGTCACGGATCGGGCCTCTCGTCTGGTCGGGTGGGCGCGTCGCGCGCCGGTTGTCTCGATTCCCAGCCCGCGCGGGCGCAGGCTGAACGGTCTTGGGCGCGCCGGGCACGCGTGTCACCCTATTATCGCCAGCTTGGCCGGAGTTGAAAGGCGGGCGATCAGGACCACGCCGATGCGATCCGCACGGTGAGGGAAAGGCCTTCAACGGGCAAGCCTGGTCGACGGGCCACGAGGTCCCGGGTCAAGCCCGGGACGGCGGCACGCTCAGCGGCCCTTGCCGCCCCACTGGCCCGGAATGTCCGCCGCCGCGCGTGGCGCGCGGATCCGCGACAGCACCATGTCGGGCCCGGCCATCAGCCGGCTTAGCAGCGGGTTCTTGCGCGCGCTGGCCTTCAGCCCCTCGATCCGCATCACGTCGTCGATCCGGCGGTCCAGAAACTCCCACGTCGCCTGATGATCCAGCGAATCGTCCCCCAGCCAATAGAGCACCGTCGCCGAATAGACCCCCGACAGCGTCGCGCGCTTGGTGTACCAGTTCACGTCGTCCGACGTGTCGCCCAGCGCGGTCCAGATGCGGTCCGCCGTGCCCCAGATCAGCCTGGCCCCGTCCGCCGCATGCATCGGCAGCGCGAAGAGCGTCGTGCCCCGCCGAACCGCCTCGCGGTCCTCGACCGCCTCGAGCCGCAGCCTGACCGCCAGCGCCACCTTGTCGCGGAACCGCATCCCCGTCATGTCCGTTGCCGCCAGCCGCTCGACCATCGCGTCGTCGCCGCGCCGGTGGAAGGCCATCGCCAGATCCACCGCCCCGCGCGGACAAAGCGACCGCGCCAGTACCGGATCCATGCCGGTGTCGGCCACCGCCGCCTTGAACGCGGTCTCGGACCAGCCATCGAAGGCCACATGCATCAGCGCGGCGTCCAGCAGCGCGTCGGCATCGGGTGTCGCATCGGTTTCGGTCATCGGATCCCCCGTTTTCTTCGGTGTTTCGCACCCTAGACAACTTAAGGCGGCTTTGCTATACGGCCACCTCCTGCAAATCCTTGCAACTCAACTTAGAAAGGTGGTGACAACCACATGCAGGTTAGTGTTCGCGACAACAATGTCGATCAGGCGCTCCGTGCCCTGAAGAAGAAGCTGCAGCGCGAAGGCGTGTTCCGCGAAATGAAGCTCAAGCAACATTTCGAGAAGCCGTCCGAGAAAAAAGCGCGCGAGAAGGCCGAGGCGATCCGCCGGGCCCGCAAGCTGGCTCGTAAAAAGGCACAGCGCGAAGGTCTGCTCTAAGCAGCTTTTCAGCACTTGAAAAGTCACAAGACGACCCCCGGGGCCTGCGCCTTTCGGGGGTTTGTCGTCTCTTGGGGCTGGCGCGATGCCACGGTTGTGGCATACTCGATCCATTCACCTTTTGGTAATTGCGTCTGGATCGCCCCATGACCGACCCGATTTTCTGGATCGTTTGCCTTGTCCTTCTGGCCTTGCTGGCCTTCGTCTTGTTCGCCCTGCGCAGCAGCGCGCCGCCGCCCGAGGCCGACAAACCACCGCCACAACAGCAACAGCAACAACAACAACAGGCCGCGCCGCCCCCGGCCGCAGCCGCCCCTTTCGGCGCGCCTGCCCCGCTCCCGGCCGAACCGGAGGCCGCATCGCCGGACGACGGCGACGGAAGGCCCTCCAAAACCGTGAAATGGTTCAACCACGGCTTCGGGATGCCCTTCGATGAGGACGCGGGCGACCCGTTCGAAATGGCTCTGCCCGAATCCGAGGATTACTGGGTCCAGCGCATCTTTTTCGGCACCGACCGCAACGTCACCGCCATAACCGGCACGGGCCCCGGCTTTGGCACCGACCGTGCCGGGCATCTGACCGTCGGCGCCACCGACATCACGATCCCGAAAGAGGCGCACCGTCTGGGTCACATGGAACGCCCGCGTGAATTTACGCTCTTCAAGATCACCCTCTGGCGCGAGGACGAGGATCCGGCGAAACACTTTACCATTCATCGGACGGAGATCCTGGAACCCGACGATTTCACCGCTTTGGCCGCCGAGGCCGCCCATGCCGCGCGCAATTACGATGACACCGCGTTTCTTTATATCCACGGCTTCAACACGACCTTTCAGACCGCCATGTACCGCGCCGCGCAGCTGGCGCACGATCTGGGGTTCGACGGCCCCGCCTTTGCCTACAGCTGGCCCAGCACGGGCGGCGTCGCCTCTTACGTGGCCGATATGGACGCGGCGCGCGGGGCGGTCACGCATCTCGACGCCTTCCTCGACCTGGTGCTGACGACACCCGGCATCGACAAGCTGCACGTCGTGGCGCATTCCATGGGCAATGCCGCGCTGGCAGAGCTTGTGACCCGCGCAGGCACGAAACTCTCTGCCCGCACCGACAAGGTGATCGACCAGTTGATCCTCGCAGCACCCGACGTGGACGCCGAAGTCTTCAAGGGCATCGCGCAGCATTTCACCCGTCATGCGAAGGGTGTCACGCTTTATGCCTGCGCGTCGGATCTGGCGCTGATGGCCTCCGAGACGATCCGCGGCGGGCATCCGCGCGCGGGCGACGTGCCGGCCACGGGGCCGGTGGTGGTGCCCGATATCGACACCATCGACGTGACCGCCGTCGGGACAGAGCTTTTCTCGCTCAACCACAACACCTATGCGCACGACCGGGGGCTGCTGGACGATCTGGGCAACCTGTTCCTGAGCGGCCTGCGGCCCCCGCGCAGGCGTATGCCCACGCTGAAAGAGCGCAGCAGCGCCGCTGGGATCTGGTGGGAGATGCCTGGCTAGCACCGTGCGCCACCTTAAGGAAATCCTAAATTTCCCTAATGGATCAATAAGTTAAATTTCATACCTACTGACCCGATGTTTCGCGCGCGAAACATTAGGTCAGCCTTGCTAACCTTCCTCAAGCATCATCGCCGCCGCCTTTTCCGCGATCATGATCGTGGGCGCGTTGGTGTTGCCGCTGGTGATCGTCGGCATGACGCTGGCATCCACCACGCGCAGGTTCTCGACCCCGCGCAGCCGCAGCGCCGCATCCAGCGGCGCGGCCTCGTCCGCGCCCATGCGCACGGTGCCCACGGGATGAAAGATCGTCGTGCCGATGTCGCCGGCAGCCTTGGCCAGCTCGGCATCGGTTTCCAGCACGGCACCGGGCCGCATCTCATCGGGCTGGTAACGCGCCATCGGCTCTTGCGCCATGATCCGGCGGGTCAGCCGGATCGAATCCGCCGCAACCTGCCGGTCGCCCTCGGTGCTCAGATAGTTCGGTGCGATCACCGGCGCGTCGCGGAAATTCCCCGAGGCGATCCGCACGCTGCCCCGGCTTTCGGGCCGCAGGTTGCAGACGCTGGCGGTGATCGCAGGGAAACTATGCAGCGGCTCGCCGAAGGCATCCAGCGACAGCGGCTGGACATGGTATTCCAGATCCGGCGTCGCCAGCCCCTCGCGCGAGCGCGCGAAAGCGCCCAACTGCGACGGCGCCATCGACATCGGGCCGGTGCGTTTCAGCGCGTATTCGGCGGCGATCTTCGCCTTGCCGATCAGCGAATTGGCCATGGTGTTCAGCGTCTTGGCCCCGGTCAGCCGCCAGGCGCAGCGCAATTGCAGATGGTCCTGAAGGTTGGCACCGATCCCCTCGATATCGCGCCTGACCGCGATCCCGTGCTCCTGCAACAGCGCCCCCGGCCCCAGCCCGGACAATTGCAGGATCTGCGGCGATCCGATTGCGCCCGCCGACAGGATCACGTCGCCCTCGGCCCGCGCCTCGATCCGCTGGCCGTCGCGCTGGTAGGCCACGCCGGTCACCCGCGCGCCATCGAAAAGCAGCTCTTGCACATGCGCCTGGGTTTCCACCTTCAGCCGGTCGGTCGAGGTGGTGCGCAGGAACGCCTTGGCGGTGTTCATACGCCAGCCGTTGCGCTGGTTCACCCGGAAATAGCCGACGCCCTCGGTGTCGCCGGTGTTGAAATCGGTCACTCTCGGCAGCCCGGCGGCGGCGGCGGCGTCCATCCAGTGGTCCAGCACGTCCCAATGCAGGCGCTGGTTCTCGACCCGCCATTCGCCCCCGGCCCCGTGCATGTCCGACGGGCCCTCGACGTAATCCTCGGACCGTTTGAAGAACGGCAGCACGTCGTCCCAGCCCCAGCCGGGCAGGCCCATCTGCCGCCAGCCGTCATAATCGGCGGCCTGGCCGCGCAGGTAGAGCATCCCGTTGATCGACGAACAGCCCCCCAGCACCTTGCCGCGCGGGTAAAGCAGCGAGCGCCCGTTCAGTCCCGGTTCCTGGGCCGTGCGGTAAAGCCAGTCGGTGCGCGGATTGCCGATGCAGTAAAGATAGCCCATCGGGATATGCACCCAATGGTAATTGTCGCGCCCCCCGGCCTCGAGCAGCAGGACGCGGCGGCCCGCCTCGCTCAGCCGTTTTGCCAGAACGCAGCCCGCGCTGCCCGCGCCGATGACGATGTGATCCCAGGTCAAGTGCCGTCCCCCCGATGCCGCGCGCAGAATGGCGCAGACCCGGCCGAGGGGCAATGTCAGAACACCGCCTGTTCCCGCAGTGGGACGCGGCAGGACGCCACAAGCGTCGCCGCCTCGCGCCGGCGCAGGATGGGGCGGGCGGGGATGTGGCTGTCGGGGCCCAGAACGCGGCGGATGTCCGCGCGGTCGTGGGCGGAGAGGATTGCGCCGCTGCGGTCCCCCGGCAGCAGGCTTTCGCAGGGCGCGCCCTCGGCGATCAGAATATCGTGGCGGTCCAGCAGGATATGCACATAAGTCACGTTCTGCCGCTGCACCCGGCGCACCCTGCGGCCATCCACGAGCCCGATGGCGGGCACCAGCACCTCGGATGCGCCAAAGTGCAGTTCGGCCTGCGGCGAGGCGATCATCACCCGGTGCTGCGGCGACAGCTTGATCGGTGCGGCATTCCCGATGGTTCCCGGCGCAAACCGGATCGGGGCGGCGTTTTCCGTCGCCGCGACGGTCTTGCGGCCGACCCAGCGCACCACGCGCCGCGCGCCGTCCCAGGTGCAGACGGTCTGGCCCACCCGCAAGGACGACACCGGCTGCCAGCCGCGCGGCGTGGCGAGCCGGACGGTTTTTTCGAAACAGACGACCTCGTAATCAAAGCTGCTGTTCTGGTCGGTCGTGCGGAACTCGGGCCGCGATGAGGGGCGGTATTGGGCCCAGTACCAATCCTCCAGATCGTCGCCGGGGGTCCAGACCACCTGCGCCGTATCGCCGTTCTCATCCACCCCTTCGAACACCAGCACGCCGCCGCTGCCGCCGTCGGAGGGATCGTCGCTGCGCACCACGGTGGCGTTCAGGATGGTGCCGCCGCCGCCCGCCCCGCCCCAGCTGATGTCATAGGTATCGCCGACCTCGAACAGGCGCGGGTCGGAATCGCCTTCGACCGCGGTGATCACCAGATCCTTGCTGGCGTTGGGCGGATGGTCGAACCGCGACTGCCCGTTGGCCGTGTTGACGTTGTTGCCCGTCGACACGGCGAATTCGCTATCCTCTGCCTCGATCGAAAAGACCATCGCTTGCCCCGCCCCGCGCTTTCAGGGTCGTTCTGGGGCAAGGACAGCAAAGCGTTCGTTAAGCCGGACGGCCCAGCGACGGAAAATTAATGAAAATTCGAACGACCGGCCGTCAGACCGGCAGGGCCGTCGTCTTGAAAACCGTGCGCAGCGCGAACGAGGATTGCATCTGCGCCACCCCGGGCAGGCGGGTCAGGTACTGGCGGTGGATGCGGGCGAAATCCTCGGTGCTTTCGGCGACAATCTTGAGGATGTAATCGGCGGTGCCCGCCATCAGATGGCATTCGAGCACCTCGGGCACGCGTGATACCGCCTTTTCGAATGCCTCGAGCACCTCGTCGGCCTGCGTGTTCAGCGTGATTTCGACAAAAACGGTCGAGGAAAGGCCCAGCTTGCGCGCATCCAGCAGCGCCACGTAATCGCGGATCATCCCCGATTCCTCGAGCCGCTGCACCCGGCGATGACAGGCCGAGGGCGACAGGTTCACTTCTTCGGAAAGGTCCGCATTGGACATGCGGCCCGCGCGCTGCAGGACCCGTAGGATTCGGCGATCCATCTCATCCAGCTTCATTTACGTCCCTTTTCTGCGGCCATTTGGCAATATGCTCGAAGATCCTTCGACCTTTATCGCTATCAGCGCACCAGACTTGCACGGAAATTGCAAGCGATTTGGCGCAATATGCGGTCAAGCGTCAGACAGGAGGAGCTGCCATGAAAATCGGATGCCCGACAGAGATCAAACCCCAGGAATTCCGCGTTGGCGTCACGCCCAACGCCGCGCGCGAGGCCGTCGCCCACGGCCATGACGTGGTGATCCAGAAAGGCGCAGGCCTTGGCGCCGGCTTCACCGATGCCGATTACGAGGCCGCCGGGGCGGCGATCCTCGACACCGCCGAGGAAATCTTTGCCACCGCCGACATGATCGTGAAGGTCAAAGAGCCGCAGGCGATCGAGCGCAAGATGCTGCGCGAGGGTCAGCTGCTTTTCACCTATCTGCATCTCGCCCCCGACCCCGAGCAAACCCGCGATCTGCTGGCCTCGGGCTGCACCGCGATTGCCTATGAAACCGTGACCGACGAGCGCGGCGGGCTGCCGCTGCTGGCCCCGATGTCCGAGGTCGCGGGCCGTCTGGCGCCGCAGATGGGTGCATGGACGCTGCAGAAGGCCAATGGCGGGCGCGGTGTGCTGATGGGCGGCGTGCCCGGCGTCGGCCCGGCGCGGGTGCTGGTCATCGGCGGCGGCGTGGTCGGCACCCACGCGGCGCGCATCGCCGCGGGTATGGGCGCCGAAGTGACCGTGCTCGACCGTTCGCTGGCGCGGCTGCGCTATCTCGACGAAGTCTTCGGTGGCACCTTCCGCACCGGCTATTCCAGCGCGGGCCTGCTGGCCGAGCATCTGGGCGCGGCGGATATGGTGATCGGCGCGGTTCTGGTGCCCGGCGCCGCGGCGCCCAAGCTGGTCAAGCGCGCCGACTTCGCCATGATGAAGCCCGGGGCGGCGCTGGTCGATGTGGCCATCGACCAGGGCGGCTGTTTCGAAACGTCGAAGGCCACCACCCATGCCGATCCGATCTACGAGGTCGACGGGATCATGCATTACTGCGTGGCCAATATGCCGGGGGCGGTTGCGCGCACCTCGACCATCGCTCTGGGCAACGCGACGATGCCCTACATGCTGGCGCTGGCCGACAAGGGCTGGCGGCAGGCCTGCGCGGATGATCCACATCTGCTGGACGGTCTGAACGTCCATGCCGGGCGGCTGACGTATTATGCCGTGGGCAAGGCGCTGGGGATGGACGTGACCGCGCCGCAACTGGCGCTGAAGACCGCCGCCTGACTGCGGATCGGCCGGGCCCGCGAGGGGCCCGGCCGATTGCTTTTCGAGGGGCGCTCAGCGCTTGAGCGCGTCGCGGATCTCCAGCAGGACCTCCAGCTCGGTCGGGCCCGCTGGGGCCTCTTCCTCGGCGGGGTTCTCGGGCGTCTCGGCCGCGGCCTTGATGCGGTTGACCGTCTTGACCAGCATGAACACCGCGAAGGCGACGATCAGGAAATTGATCACCGCCATAATGAAGGTGCCGATGGCAAAGACCGGGACCCCGGCCTCGGTCGCCGCTTCGATCGAGGCGAATTCGCCGTCGCCCAGCACGTAGAACCAGCCCGAGAAGTCGATCCCGCCGGTGAAGAGCGCGATGATCGGGTTGATGATGTCGCCGACAAGCGATTTGACGATGGCGGTGAAGGCCGCTCCGATGATGATGCCCACGGCCATGTCCATGACATTGCCCCGGGCGATGAATTGCTTGAATTCCTGGATCATGTGATTTCCCGAAGATAAGCTGACGCCGGCCGTCCGGCTGGCCGGCACGCGACAGTAAAGGCAGGCCAGGGCGTACAGCGCAACGCCAAACTTCTCTGCGAAAGGCCCGTAGGGTGCGCGGTCCCCGCGCACCGCGCCGAGGTCAGCCCGGCAGCGCGCCGGTCAGGACGTAGCGCAGGATCTGCACCACCTGCTGCGGTGTGCGCGCCATGGCCAGCGCCGCCGCGTCCACCTCTTTGAGCGCATGGTCGTGCTCGGGCGGCTGCAGGATGATCAGCGACTTGCCCAGCGCCGAAGCATAGCCCGCATCGAAGGCCGCGTTCCACTGCTTGTACTTGTCGCCGAAACGCACCACGACCACGTCGGCGTCCTCGATCCCCTTGCGGGTGCGGATGGCGTTGACCATCGCGCCCTTGTGGTCGTGCCAGTACTTGTCCTCTTCGGCCCCGAGGATGGCGACGCCGCAATCGTCGCTGGCGGCGTGATCGGTCACCGGCGCGTTGAAGGTCACGTCAAGCCCCTGCGCCCCGTCGATGATCTGCTCGCGCCAGTCGGTGTGAATCTCGCCCGAAAGATAGACGTTCAGTCCCATATCCCATCTCCTCTGATTTGGCGCACAACATACGCCTGGGCCGCCGGATGGCAACCGGAGGAGGGGGCGCTGCCCCCGCTGCTGCGCAGCCCCCCGGGATATTTGGGGATCAGTGAAAGGGCGGGGGCGACGCGGAAGCCCCCGCCCGTTTGTCCTTTGCCGCGACGGTCGGAGGGGCGCCGTCGCGGCGGGGTCGTTGGCTCAGACGTCCTTGCGGATCGCTTCGTTCCTGGGGTCGTAGGGGCTGTCTTCGACCACCTCGGTGTCCCAGAGCCTGTCCTGCATCTTGACCTGGAGCTTCGTGCCGGGCGTGGCGAGTTCAGGGGTGACGTAGCCCATGCCGATCGACTTGCCGAAGGCGACCGAGTAGCCGCCCGAGGTCAGGCGGCCGACGCGGGCGCCGTCGGGGGTATAGAGCGCCTCGCGGCCCCAGGGGTCGGCGTCATCGGGGCCGTCGATCAGCAGGGTGCAGCATTTGGCGCGCACCCCCGTCTGCTCCATCGCCGCCTTGCCGTGGAAGTCCTTGGACAAATCCACGAAGCGCGGCAGGTCGGCCTCGAGCGGGGTGGCGTCGCGACCCAGTTCGGTGCCGAAGGCGCGGTAGCTTTTCTCCTGGCGGAGCCAGTTCTGCGCCCGCGCGCCCACCAGCTTCATCCCGTGCTTTGCGCCCGCCGCCATCAGCTGGTCCCAGAGGTAGTTCTGCATCTCGATCGGGTGGTGCAGTTCCCAGCCCAATTCACCAGTATAGGCGACGCGGATGGCGCGGACCGGGCACATGCCCAGCTCGATGTCGCGGCACGAGAGCCAGGGAAAGCGCTTGTTGCCCAGCACGGTTGAGGGGTCGGCATCCTTGACGATCTCGCCCAGCACCTCGCGGGATTTCGGCCCTGCGATGGCGAAGACGCCCCATTGGGTGGTGACGTCCTGGATCTCGATATAGCCGAACTCGGGTGCCTTGTCGGCGGCGGCCTTGCGCAGGTAGTCGGCGTCATAGGCCGTCCAGGCCCCGGCGGAGACGAGGTAGTATTCGTCCTCGGCCAGCCGCACGATGGTGTATTCTGTGCGGGTGGTGCCGTGCGATGTCAGCGCGTAGGTCAGGTTGATCCGGCCCACCTTTGGCAGTTTGTTGCAGGTGAACCAATCGAGGAACTGCGTCGCGCCGGGGCCCTTGACCACATGCTTGGTGAAGGCGGTGGCGTCGATCAGGCCGACGCCTTCGCGTACGGCCTTGGCCTCGTCCACCGCATATTGCCACCAGCCGCCGCGGCGGAAGCTGCGGGCGTCGTGGTCGAAGGTGTCGGGCGCATCCGTGGGGCCGTAATAATTGGGCCGCTCCCAGCCGTTGACGCAGCCGAACTGCGCGCCCAGCGCCTTTTGCCGGTCGTAGGCGGGCGCGGTGCGCAGGGGGCGGCAGGCGGGACGTTCCTCGTCGGGGTGGTGCAGGATGTAGACGTGCTCATACGCCTCTTCGTTCTTGCGCGCGGCGTATTCGGTGGTCATCCAGCTGCCGTAGCGCTTGGGGTCGAGCGAGGCCATGTCGATCTCGGCCTCGCCCTCGACCATCAGCTGCGCCAGGTAGTACCCTGCCCCGCCGGCGGCGGTGATGCCGAAGGAAAAGCCCTCGGCCAGCCACATGTTGCGCAGCCCTGGCGCGGGGCCGATCAGCGGGTTGCCGTCGGGCGTGTAGCAGATCGGGCCGTTGTAATCGTCCTTGAGCCCCACCTCTTCCGAGGACGGGAGGCGGTGGATCATCGACATGTATTCCTCTTCGATCCGTTCCAGATCGAGCGGGAAGAGGTCGGCGCGGAAGCTGTCGGGCACGCCATATTCGAACCGCGCGGGCGCGTTAAGCTCGTAGGGGCCCAGGATCCAGCCGCCGCGTTCCTCGCGCACGTACCACTTGGCGTCGGCATCGCGCAGCACCGGGTGTTCGGCATTGCCGGCCTTGCGCCATTCGACGAGCGCCGGATCGGGTTCGGTGACGATGTACTGGTGTTCGACCGGAATGGCGGGGATCTTGAGGCCCAGCAGCTTGGCGGTGCGCTGCGCGTGGTTGCCGGTGGCGGTGACGACGTGTTCGGCCTGGATCACCATCTGCTCGTCCGAGGGCACCAGGTTGCCGCCTTTCTCGACCATCTTGGTGACGCCCACATCCCAGTGGTCGCCCGCCCAGGTGTAGCTGTCGACCTGCCATTTGCGCTCGATCGTCACGCCGCGCTGGCGCGCGCCCTTGGCCATCGCCATCGTGACGTCGGCGGGGTTAATGTAGCCGTCCGTGGGGTGGTAGATCGCGCCTTTCAGGTCCTCGGTGCGCACCAGCGGCCAGCGGTCCTTGATCTGCGCGGGGGTCATCCATTCGTAGGGCACGCCGCAGGTCTCGGCGGTCGAGGCGTAGAGCATGTATTCGTCCATGCGCGCGTCGGTCTGCGCCATGCGCAGGTTGCCCACCACGAAGAAACCCGCGTTGAGGCCGGTTTCCTCTTCGAGCGTCTTGTAGAACTTGATCGAGTAGTCGTGGATGTGGGTCGTCGCGTAGGACATGTTGAAATACGGCAGAAGCCCCGCCGCATGCCAGGTCGAGCCCGACGTCAGCTCGTCGCGTTCGAGCAGCATCACGTCGTCCCACCCCGCGCGGGCGAGGTGGTAGGCGATGGAGGTTCCGACGGCACCGCCGCCGACGACAAGGGCTTTGACTTGGGTCTTCATGAGGACGTCTCCGACAAGCGTTTGGGACGTACCTACATCCCCTCGCGCGGCGACGCTGAACTGGCCCGACACGTCATGGCGGGAAAGCGACATGGCATCGGGCAAACCCCCTTGCCCTCGGAAGACCACGCTTGCGCCAAGCCCGCGACGAAATACGCCCTCAGGTAGAAAACATAACGAGTTGGAGTGTTATACATGCAGAATGTGATGTTTGAGACCCTGCGCAATGCCGCCTTTCCGTGGCGCGCGCTGTTCCGGCGCGAGACCGCCGGTTTCATGACGGCGACACCGGGGCAGATCGTACTGGCGGTGCTTGTGGCCCTTGCCGCCGGCGTTCTTTTCGAAGCCTTCCTCACCGGCCCCGGGGCGACCCCGAACAGGACCGGGTTCTTCGTTTACTTCGGCGGCTGGCTGCTGACCGCGCTCGGCCTCGCGCTGGGTCTGACGATCACGGGAAGCGGCGCGCTTTTGCCTGCCGCTCTGCTGGTGACATGCTGGGTTTCGGTCTTCAATTGCGTCGTGGCGATCCTGTTTTGGGAGCTCTTCGAATATTCGGAAGGGATGCTGCAAATCGCGCCGGGGGTCGGGGTTGTGGTGCTTGGCTTTTCGTTGTTGGGCGCCGGGTTCTGGCGCGTGGCACGTGAGGCGGGCAGCCGGGGGTGGCGGGCGCTGCCGGGGCTGGTTCCGGTGATCGCCGTTTCGGCGGCGGTTCAGTTCGAACAGGCCACCTGGCCGCTCTTTTGGGAAGCAGACCCGGCGTCCGCATCGGAAGAGGAGGCGTCGGTCTGGATCGAAACCGAACGGCTCTACGCCGAACAGTCCGGTCTTCTGAGGGCGCAGACGGATGCGCTTGCGCCGCAAAGGCCGGGGCTGGTCGATGTCTATGCGGTCACCTTCGGCGGCTACGGCTTTGAAAAGGTGTTCGCCTACGAGGCGCATGCGGTGGCCGGTATTCTGGGCGACGGTCTTGCCGGCCCCGAACGGGTTGTCATTTTGGCCAACAGCGCCCCCGACCCGCTGCGAACGCCCATGGCAAACCACGTCAACCTTGAACGCGCGCTGGCGGCGATCGGCGCAAGGATGAACCGCGACGAGGACATGGCGATTGTGTTCCTCACCTCGCACGGGAGCCCGGACAACCTGTCGCTGGAAATGCCGGGCGGCTGGCTTCAGGACATGAGCGCCGGACGTCTGGCGGCGATCCTTGACGCCGCGGACATTCCCAACCTCGCCATCGTGGTGTCGGCCTGCTACTCCGGCTCTTTCGTGGACGATCTCGAAGCGCCGAGCCGGCTGGTCATCACCGCGAGCTCGGCCGAGACGAATTCGTTCGGCTGCGGCGACCATGAGGGCTGGACCTGGTTCGGGCGGGCGTTCTGGGAAGAGGGCGTTGGCGCCTCGACCGATCTGCGCCGGGCGTTCGAGGTCGCGCGCGACACCGTCACGGCGTGGGAAGAGGACGCGGGCCACACGCCATCGCGCCCGCAGATGTCCGTGGGCACCGAGGTGGCGGCACATCTGGACCGGCTCGATTCGGAACGCCAGCGGCAGGCCTTGGCTGCAGAATGAGCGGCGGCAGGGGCCGTCTTCACGGATCGGCGATATCAAGCTGATTTCCCCTGCGCGCACCCTTTCGCCCCACCGCCCGCGTGCCTATAAGGGCGACAAACCCGCACTCGACAGAGTCGCGGGCAAACCGACGTTTTAGGGCAAGGCACGCATGTTTGGACTGGACAAACTTCTGGGCATATTCTCGGCGGATATGGCCATCGACCTCGGCACGGCGAACACGCTGGTCTATGTGAAGGGCCGTGGCGTGATCCTGTCCGAGCCGTCGGTCGTGGCCTATCACGTCAAGGACGGCGTAAAGAAGGTGCTGGCCGTGGGCGAGGACGCCAAGCTGATGCTGGGCCGCACGCCGGGCAGCATCGAGGCGATCCGGCCCATGCGCGAAGGCGTGATCGCCGATTTCGACGTGGCCGAGGAGATGATCAAGCACTTCATCCGCAAGGTGCACAAGCGGTCGACCTTCTCGAAGCCCAAGATCATCGTCTGCGTACCGCATGGCGCGACGCCCGTCGAAAAGCGGGCGATCCGGCAATCGGTGCTGAGCGCGGGCGCGCGCAAGGCGGGGCTGATCGCCGAACCCATCGCGGCGGCCATCGGCGCGGGCATGCCGATCACCGACCCCACCGGTAACATGGTCGTGGACATCGGCGGCGGCACCACCGAGGTGGCGGTGCTGAGCCTTGGCGACATCGTCTATGCCCGGTCGGTCCGGGTGGGCGGCGACCGGATGGACGAGGCGATCATCAACTACCTGCGCCGGCAGCAGAATCTGCTGGTCGGCGAATCCACCGCCGAGCGCATCAAGACCTCGATCGGCACCGCGCGGATGCCCGACGACGGGCGCGGGTCGTCGATGCAGATCCGGGGCCGCGACCTGCTGAACGGCGTGCCGAAAGAGACCGAGATCAGCCAGGCGCAGGTCGCCGAGGCGCTGAGCGAGCCCGTGCAGGCAATCTGCGAGGCGGTGATGACCGCGCTGGAAGCCACCCCGCCGGACCTGGCCGCCGATATCGTCGACCGGGGCGTGATGCTGACGGGCGGCGGCGCTCTGCTGGGCGATCTGGACCTGGCGCTGCGCGAACAGACCGGACTGGCGGTGTCGATCGCCGACGAATCGCTCAACTGCGTGGCCCTGGGCACTGGCAAGGCGCTGGAATACGAAAAACAGCTGCGCCACGCGATTGACTACGACAGCTGATATGTCCCACGCTTTGGCAAGGGGGTATGATTGGCCAGAGACCGCAGCCAGGATGATTATTCCGGCCCGCTGAAACGATTGCTTCTGGCGGTGCTGATCCTGTGTCTGCTGGGGCTCTTTCTGGTCTGGCGCATCGATTCCCCCCGTGTCGAACGCTTTCGCGCGCAAGTCGTCGATGCGGTGGTCCCGAGGATGGACTGGGCGATGGCGCCGGTTACCGCGACGGTCCGGATCCTGCGGGATTTCCAGAGCTACCAGCGCATCTACGAGCAGAATCAGGAATTGCGGCGCGAGCTGCGGCAGATGACCGCGTGGAAAGAGGCCGCCCTGCAGCTCGAGCAGGAGAACGCCAAGCTGCGCGATCTCAACAATGTGCGGCTCGACCCGCGGCTGACCTATATCACCGGGGTGGTGCTGGCGGATTCGGGTTCGCCCTTTCGGCAGTCTGTGCTGATCAATGTGGGGTCGCGTGACGGGATTGTTGACGGATGGGCAACAATGGACGGGATCGGGCTGGTGGGCCGGATCTCGGGCGTGGGGGCCAACACCAGCCGCGTGATCCTGCTGACCGACGCCACCAGCCGCATTCCGGCGGTGATCCAGCCTTCGGGCCAGCGCGCACTGGTGGTGGGCGACAACACCAATGCGCCACCCATCGACTTTCTGGAGGACCCCGACCAGGTGCGCCCGGGCGACCGGATCGTCACCTCGGGCGATGGCGAGGTGTTCCCGCCCGGGCTGCTGATCGGAGAGGTGGCGCAGGATCCCGGCGGGCGGTTGCGCGCGCGGCTGGCGGCGGATTACGAGCGGCTGGAGTTTCTGCGCGTGCTGCGCGACCACGGCGCGCGGCGCGTCACCAACCCCAGCGCGCTGATCACCCCCGAGGATCTGCCCGACGCGCCGCCCGACAACGCGGAGCAGACCGATGGGTGAGACGCCGGTTCTGCGCCTGTGGCTGATGCGGTTTGCCTTCGTGGCGCTGGCGCTGGTGATCATGTTCTTTCATCTGATCCCGCTGGAAACGGTGCCGCGCCGCTGGGCCTCGCCCGACCTGCTGGTGGCCTTCTGTTTCGCCTGGGCGCTCAGGCGGCCCGAATACGTGCCGGCGATCAGCATCGCGGGGATCATGCTGCTGGCGGACATGCTGTTTCAGCGACCGCCCGGGCTCTGGTCGGCCTTGACGCTGATCGCGGTCGAGCTGCTGAAATCCGGCGTCGGCCGCCAGCGCGAGAACACCTTTCTGCTGGAATGGATGTCGGTTGCGGGCACGCTTTTGCTGATCACGCTGATCTACCGCTTCGTTCTTGCGGTTCTGATGGTGTCGGAAGGGGCGATGTGGCTTGGCATGGTTCAATATTCCATGACAATTCTGCTATACCCGGTGGTGGTGCTGGTGTCGCAACTGGTGTTCGGCATCCGCCGCCCGGCCCCGGGCGATCTGGAACGACGAGGCAAAGTGGCATGAGACGCTCGCCCAAGGAAACCGCCGACAGCGCGCGCCGGATCAGCCGGCGGGCGATGCTGCTGGGCGGCGCGCAGCTTGGCTTTGCCGGGCTTTTGGGGCTGCGGATGCGGTATATGCAGGTCGATCAGGCCGACGAATTCCGCCTGCTGGCCGAGGAAAACCGGATCAACATCCGCCTGATCCCGCCGTCGCGCGGGCAGATTTTCGACCGCGAGGGGCGGCTGGTCGCCGCCAACGAGCCCAGCTACCGGATCACCATCGTGCGCGAGGACGCGGGCGACGTGAACGACGTGATCGCGCGGCTTTCCACGCTGGTCGAGCTGGACGAGGACGAACTGAACCGCGCGCTGACCGAAATGCAGCGCAGCGCGCCGTTCCTGCCGTTCACCGTCGCCGACCGCGTCAGCTGGGAAGCGATCAGCCGCGTCGCCGCCAACGCCCCCGCCCTGCCCGGCGTGACGCCCGAGGTCGGTCTTAGCCGCGCCTATCCGCAGGTCGAGAATTTCGCCCATGTGGCAGGCTATGTCGGCCCGGTGAACGACCGCGATCTGGAACGTTACGGCGAGATCGAGCCGGTGCTGCGCATCCCGCGCTTTCAGATCGGCAAGGTCGGGATCGAGGCGGAATACGAGGACGTGCTGCGCGGCCGCGCCGGGGCCAAGCGGGTCGAGGTCAACGCCACCGGCCGCGTGATGCGCGAGCTCGACCGCCGCGAAGGCGAAGCGGGCGCCGATCTGCAGCTGACCGTTGACAGCGCGCTGCAGGATTACGTGCAGGCGCGACTGGGCGAGGAATCCGCCAGCGTGGTGGTGATGGATCTGGAACAGGGCGATCTTCTGGCGGTCGCCTCGTCGCCGTCCTATGACCCGAACAAGTTCGTGCGGGGCATCTCGGTGCCCGATTACGCCGCGCTCAACACCAACGACCACCGCCCGCTGGCGTCGAAGACGGTGCAGGACGCCTATCCGCCGGGGTCCACCTTCAAGATGGTCACCGCGCTGGCGGCGCTGGACGCCGGGCTGGTCTCGCCCAACGACACCGTCTGGTGCCCCGGCCATCTCGAGGTCGGCGGCCGCCGCTTTCATTGCTGGAAGCGCGCGGGGCACGGGCATATGGACCTGGAAAACTCTCTGCGCCAAAGCTGCGACGTCTATTATTACGAGCTGGCGCTGAAGGTCGGGATCGAAAAGATCGCCGCCATGGGCCGCAGGCTGGGTCTGGGCATGGATCACGGCATCCCGATGTCCGCCGAGACCTCGGGGCTGATGCCTGACAAGGCCTGGAAGCTGCGCGAGCGCGGCGCGGACTGGGTGATCGGCGACACGGTGAACTCGTCCATCGGGCAGGGCTTTGTGCTGACCTCGCCGCTGCAGCTGGCGGTGATGACGGCGCGCATCGCCACCGGCCGCGCGATCAGCCCGCGGCTGGTGAAATCCATCGACGGGGTCGAAACCGAGGTGCCGGGCAACGGCGCGCTGGGGCTGAACGAAAACCATCTGCGGCAGGTGCGCCGGGCGATGTATTCGGTCAGCAACAACCGCCGCGGCACCGCCTATGGCAGCCGCATCATCGAGGACGCCTTTCGCATGGCCGGCAAGACCGGCACCAGCCAGGTCCGCAACATCACCGCCGCCGAGCGCGCCCGCGGCGTTACCCGCAACGAAGACCTGCCCTGGAACCGGCGCGACCATGCGCTCTTTGTCAACTTCGCGCCGTTCGAGGCCCCGCAAATCGCGGTGTCGGTCGTGGTCGAGCACGGCGGCGGCGGATCGGCGGCGGCCGCGCCCATCGCCCGCGACGTGACCCTGCAGGCGCTCTACAAGGGCGACCCCCCGCTCGAGGCCTACCCGGCCAAGGACCGCGCCCGCATCAAGGCCCTGCAGGAACGGCTGAGCGCCCTGCGCAAGATCAAACCCGGCGACGGACCCAGCCGTGCATGAGCTATCTTGAGTACACCGTCAAATCAGTCCCCTCGGGCTGGCGCAAGGTCCTGTTCCTGAACTGGCCCTTGATCGTCCTTCTGACCGCGGTCGCGGGCGTCGGGTTCCTGATGCTCTATTCCGTGGCGGGCGGGTCGCTGAGCCCCTGGGCCGAGCCGCAGATGAAGCGCTACGTGCTGGGGCTGACGGTGATGCTGGTGGTGGCGATGGTGCCGATCTGGTTCTGGCGCAACATGGCCGTGGTCGCCTATCTGGCGTCGCTGGCGCTGCTGGTGGCGGTGGAATTCGTCGGCAGTGTCGGCATGGGCGCGCAACGGTGGATCGACCTTGGGTTCATGCGGCTGCAACCCTCGGAACTGATGAAGATCACCATGGTGATGTTGCTGGCGGCCTATTACGACTGGCTGCCGCTGAAGCGGACCTCGCATCCGCTGTGGGTGATCCTGCCGGTGGCGCTGATCCTGATCCCCACCTTCCTGGTGATCACCCAGCCCGACCTGGGCACCGCCATCCTTCTGCTGACCTCGGGCGGGCTGATGATGTTCCTGGCGGGCGTGCACTGGGCCTATTTCGCCGTGGTGGTCAGCGCCGGGGTCGGCTTTGTCGCCACCGTCTTCAAGAGCCGCGGCACCGACTGGCAAATGCTCAAGGACTATCAGTTCCGCCGCATCGACACGTTCCTCGATCCCTCGTCCGACCCGCTGGGCGCGGGCTATCACATCACCCAGGCCAAGATCGCCATGGGATCGGGCGGTTGGACCGGGCGCGGCTTCATGCAGGGCACGCAGTCGCGGCTGAACTTCCTGCCCGAAAAGCACACCGATTTCATCTTCAACACCCTGGCCGAGGAGTTCGGCTTTGTCGGCGGTTTTTCCCTTCTGATGCTGTATGTGCTGATCCTGATCTTCTGCATCGTCGCCGCGATGCAGAACCGTGACCGGTTCTCGTCTCTGCTGATCCTGGGCGTCGGGCTGACGTTCTTTCTCTTCTTCGCCGTGAACATGGCTATGGTCATGGGCCTGGCCCCCGTCGTCGGTGTGCCGCTGCCGCTGGTCAGCTACGGCGGGTCCGCCATGCTGGTGCTGATGGTGGCCTTCGGCCTGGTCCAGAGCGCCCATATCCACCGTCCGAGGTAACATGCCCGTCAACATCCTATTCGCCGCCAAAGCCGAGAGCTGGGCAGACTACGAAACGCCCCTGCGCCGGGCGCTCGACGCGCACGGCCTCGATTACCGGCTGGCGACCGAGATGCCGCCCGAGACGGTCGATTACATCGTCTACGCCCCCAATTCCGAGGTGCAGGATTTCACCCCCTACACCCAGCTGAAAGCGGTGCTGAACCTCTGGGCCGGGGTCGAGACGGCGGTGGGCAACCCGACACTGACCGCCCCCTTCGCGCGCATGGTCGATGACGAAGGCCTGACCCAGGGCATGGTGGAATGGGTCGTGGGCCATAGTTTGCGCCATCATCTCGGGATGGATGCGCATATCGTGAACCACGGCCATGTCTGGCAGGCCGACGCGCCCCCGATGTCCCGCGACCGCCCGGTCGCGATCCTGGGGCTGGGCGCGCTGGGGCAGGCCTGCGCCCGCGCGCTGACGGCTCTTGGCTTTCCGGTC
Source organism: Aestuariicoccus sp. MJ-SS9 (assembly GCF_032586235.1). Lineage (NCBI taxonomy): Bacteria > Pseudomonadati > Pseudomonadota > Alphaproteobacteria > Rhodobacterales > Paracoccaceae > Aestuariicoccus > Aestuariicoccus sp. MJ-SS9. The sequence continues at coordinate 243,682 of NZ_JAWHTD010000001.1, read as the reverse complement.
AGCGGCTGGGCGCGCAGCGCCAAGACCCTGCCCGGCGTGACCTGCCATCACGGGGCCGACGGCCTCGGCGCGGCCCTGTCGGGCGCGCAGATCGTGATCCTGCTGCTGCCCGACACGCCCGCCACCGAAAACGTGCTGAACGCCGAGACGCTGGCGCTGACCGCGCCGGGTGCCTTCGTCATCAACCCCGGGCGCGGGCCGCTGATAGACGACGCCGCCCTTCTGGCCGCGCTGGACAGCGGGCAGATCGCCCATGCCACGCTCGATGTCTTCCGCACCGAACCCCTGCCAAAGGGCCACCCCTTCTGGGCCCATCCCCAGGTCACCGTCACACCTCATATCGCCTCGGAAACCCGCCCCGACAGCGCCGCCCGCGTGATCGCCGAGAACATCCGCCGCGGCGAGGCAGGCGCGCCGTTTTTGCACCTTGTAGACCGCACTGCGGGCTACTAAAGCGTTTCGGGGAATAGCCGAGACATGGTCTGCCGGAAATGTCCCGGGAGCGCGCAGCGCGTCAGGGCATTTTCGGTTCAGGGTTTTCCCGATACGCTATAGACCGGCGCCCAAAGGAGACCCGCCCATGGACCGCTCGATCAAGATCGCCCCCTCGATCCTCTCTGCCGATTTCGCCGATTTCGGACGCGAGATTCAGGCCATCGAGGCGCAGGGCGCCGACTGGGTCCATGTGGACGTGATGGACGGGCATTTCGTGCCCAACCTCACCTTCGGTCCGATGGCGGTCAAGGCGTTCCGCCCTCACGTCAAGACGGTGATGGACGTGCATCTGATGATCGCGCCGGTCGATCCTTATATCGACGCCTATGCCAATGCCGGCGCGGACGTGCTGACCGCCCATGTCGAGGCCGGTCCGCACATCCACCGCACGTTGCAGGCCATCCGCGGCGCGGGCATGAAGGCGGGCGTCGCGCTGAACCCCGGCACCCCGGCCGACACGGTGGCGCATCTGCTGGATCTGACCGACCTCGTTTGCGTGATGACGGTGAACCCCGGCTTCGGCGGGCAGAAGTTCATCGACATGACCGCCAAGATCCGCCGCCTGCGCGAGATGATCGGCGACCGCCCTGTGCATATCGAGATCGACGGCGGCGTCGACCCCTCCACCGCGCCCCTCGTCGCCGCCGCCGGCGCCGACGTTCTGGTCGCGGGCTCGGCGGTGTTCCGCGGCGGATCGGTCTCCAACCCCTCCGTTTACGGCGAAAATATCCGCGCCATCCGCGCCGCCGCGGAAGGCTGAAGAGGCCTCATCTTCTTCTTGGCAAAAATACTCCGGGGAGTGTGAGGGGCCGGCCCCTCACTCCGCCGCCCGACCCTACGCGCCGCCCCTGCGATAACGGAAAACCCCCGACCCGGTCGCGATCAGCTCGCCGGTTTCATCGGTGACCGACGCCTCGGCGAAGAAGGTGCTGCGCCCGCCACCGGTCTTGCGGCCCTCGCCGATCAGCAGCGTGCCCCTGGGCCGCGACAGGTAAGATACGTTCAACGTCAGCGTAAGCGCCATCTGCCGGACCTCCGGATCGCCGGTCCAGCAACCGGCATAGCCCATGACCGTGTCCAGAAGCGACGCATGCACCCCGCCATGCGGGTTGCCGTGACGGTTCTGGTGGTGCTCGGCCAGCGGCATTTCGAACCGGGCATAGCCTTCGGACCAATCGACCATATGCATCCCCAGATGCGTCGAATAGCTGTAAGGCTTCTCGCGAAACCGCTCATCCATGGGCATGACGCGCCTCCAGTCCCAGTTCGGCAAAGCGCGGCACAAAGGCCCCCAGCCGCAGCGCCTTGTCCGGATTCGACGCGTTGCCGTCAAGCGCGCGTTTCTTGACGCCCTGCAGGATCGCCGCCATTCGAAAGAACGCGAAGGCGACGTAATAACCGAAGCCCCGGATCGGGCGAATACCGCGCCGGGCGCAATAGGCGTCGACGAATTCGGCATCGCTCATCAGCCCCAGCGCAGCACGGTCGAGCCCGGCCAGACCCCGCCCTTCCGTCCCGGGCGGCAATTGCCATTGCATGACGACCCCGGCCAGATCGGCGTAAGGATGCCCCAGGGTCGACAATTCCCAGTCGAGCACAGCAACACAGTCAGGCCCGTCTTGGGCAAAGAGCAAATTGTCGATCCGGTAATCGCCATGCACCAGCGTCCGCTGACCGTCGTCCTCGGGCATGTCGCGCGCCAGAGCTTCCATCAGCCGGTCCATCGCCGCGATGGGCTCGGTCTCCGACGCCCGGTACTGCTTGGTCCAGCGCGCCAGCTGGCGTGCATAATAATTCCCCGGCGGCCCGAAATCCGACAGGCCAACGGCCTCCACATCGACCTCGTGGATGGCCGCCAGAACGCGGTTCATCTCGGCCATGATGGCGCGGCGTTCGGCGGGCGCGGCGTCAGGTATGGAGGGATCGGCGATATTCCGGCCCGCGACATGCTCCATGACATAGAACATCGAGCCGATCACGCTGTCGTCCTCGCAAAGCGCCAGCATCCGCGGCACTGGCACGCCGGTCGCCGCCAGCGCCGACTGGACGCGGAACTCGCGATCCACCGCATGGGCCGATTTCAAGAGCACCCCCGGCGGCTTGCGCCGAAGCACATAGGCCCCGGACGGGCCCTGCAGAAGATAGGTCGGGTTGGACTGGCCGACGTCGAACTTGCGCGCCGTAAGCGGGCCGGAAACCCCTGGGACACGCGCCTCTATCCACGCGGTGACACGGTCGATCGCCGCTTGCTCCATTACCCTTCCGCGCCCCGGATTTTGAGAAAATCCGGATCGGATTTTTTGCAAAAATCCGACACCGCCTAGACCTTGTCGTTCGCGTATTTGCGCAGCTCGGCGCGGGCGACCTGGCGGCGGTGCACCGCGTCCGGGCCGTCTGCAAAGCGCAGCGTGCGCACATGGGTCCACATATGCGCCAGATCGGTATCCTGCGAAATCCCCGCCGCGCCATGCAGCTGCATCGCCTCGTCGATCACCTTGCCGGCCATCAGCGGCGCCACGACCTTGATCTTGGAAATCCAGGGCTGCGCCGCGCGCACCCCCGCGGTGTCCATCATCCAGGCCGCCTTGAGGCACAAAAGCCGCGCCATCTCGATCTCCATCCGGGCGTTGGCGATGATGTCGAAATTCGCGCCCAGCTCGGCGATGCGCTTGCCGAAGGCCTCGCGCGCCAGCCCGCGCCGGCACATCATCTGCAGCGCCTTTTCCGCCTGACCGATGGCGCGCATGCAATGGTGGATGCGCCCCGGCCCCAGCCGCCCCTGCGCCACTTCAAAGCCGCGCCCCTCGCCCAGCACCACGTTGCGCACCGGCACGCGGACATCCGTAAAGCGCAGATGCATATGGCCATGTGGCGCGTCGTCCTGGCCGAAGACCTGCATCGGGCGCAGCACCTCGATCCCGGGCGTGTCCGCATCCATCACGAACATCGTATGCCGGGAATGCTTGGCCGCCTCCGGGTCGGTGCAGGCCATCAGAATATAGAGCGCGCAGCGCGGGTCACCCGCGCCGCTGATCCACCATTTCTCGCCGTTCAGAACGAAATCGTCACCGTCGCGCCGCGCCTCGAAGGCCAGCTGCGCCGCGTCCGAGGACGCCACGTCGGGCTCTGTCATCACGTAGGCCGAGCGGATCTCGCCCTCGAGCAGCCGCCCCAGCCAGCGCTCCTTCATCCAGGCCTCACCGTAGCGTTCCAGCACTTCCATATTACCGGTGTCGGGGGCGTTGCAGTTGAACACCTCGGCGGCGATGCCGACCTTGCCCATCTCCTCGGCCAGATAGGCGTATTCCACAGTGGTCAGGCCATAGCCGCGCTCGGACTCCGTCAGCCAGAAGTTCCACAGCCGGCGCTCTTTCGCCTTCGCTTTAAGACCGTCCAGGATCTCCAGCTGCCGGTCGGTGTGTCGGAACCGGTCGCCCGTGGGGTGCTTGCCCACCTCGGCGTGGAATTCGGCGTCAAGCGGCGCGATCTCCTCTTCGACCATGCGCCGCACCTTTTCGATGAGCGGCTTCACCCGCTCGGTCATGCCCAAATCCATCCCGGCCTCTCCTTTCTGCTCCCACGCGGTCCCGGATCTCCCGGCCAAGAGGCCCCGGGTCAGGCCCGGGGCGACCGCGTTCTAATCCTCAGCGGTATAGAACCGCGTGATCCATTGCGCCACCAGCGCGGGCTTGTCCTGCTCCTCGATCTCGACGGTGACGTTCCAATGGGCGGCGATCCAGCCGTCGCCCTCGACGATATCGGCCACCGCAAAGCGGCCGCGGATGCGCACGCCCACCGGCACCGGACGGACAAAGCGCACCCGGTCGAAGCCGTAGTTCACGCTGGCCGTCACGCCCGGCAGCTCGGGCACCACCTGGTAGGACATCGCCGACAGCATCGACAGCGTCAGGAACCCGTGCGCCACGCAGCCGCCGAAGGGCGTCTCTGCCGCGCGGGCCTCGTCGAGATGGATGAACTGCCAATCCTCGGTCGCGTCGGCAAAGGCGCGCACGCGGCCCGCGTCCAGAGCGAACCAGTCCGAATGGCGCGGGCCCAGCGCCCGCAGCGTCTCAGCCGGCATCGGGCAGCACGTAGCCTTCGAAGCGCTGGCGCAGGGTCAGCTTGGACACCTTGCCTGTCGCCGTCAGCGGCAATTCCTCGACGAATTCCATCGCGTCGGGCAATTGCCACTTGGCCATATGCTCCAGCATCAGCGCGTGGATCTCTTCCAGCGTCGGCCTGTCGTCGCCCGCGGGCACCACAACCAGCAGTGGCCGTTCGTCCCATTTGGGATGCGGGATCGCAATGACCGCGCAATTGGCCACCTTGGGATGCGCCATGGCGATGTTTTCCAGGTCGATCGAGCTGATCCATTCGCCGCCCGATTTGATCAGGTCCTTGCTGCGATCCTGAATGCTGAGGAACCCGTCGGGGTCGATGCTGGCCACGTCACCGGTGCCGAACCAGCCCTCGGCATCCATCGCCGCCTCAGTCGCCTCGGGGTTGTTGAAATAGCCGGAAATGATGCCGTTGCCGCGCACGTACAATTCCCCGGCCGCCTGTCCGTCATGCGGCAGGCGCGCGCCGTCCTCGCCGACGATCTTCAGATCAACACCAAAGAGCCGCCGGCCCTGTTTTGCCTTGATGGCCATGCGTTCCTCGAACGGCAGATCCGTCATGGTCGACGAAAGCTGGCCGTGGGTGCCCACCGGCGACATTTCGGTCATGCCCCAGGCGTGGCAGACGTCGATGCCCAGTTTTTCGAAGAATTCGATCATCGCGCGCGGTGCGGCCGAGCCGCCGATCACCAGCTGGTCGAGCGTCGCGGGCGGTTTGCCGCGCTTGTCGATCTCGGCGCGCAGGCCAAGCCAGACCGTTGGCACGCCCCAGCTTGCGGTGACGTGCTCGGCCTCCATCAGGTCATAAACCGATGCCCCGTCCAGCTTGGGCCCCGGCATGATCAGCGACGCCCCCACCAGTGGCGCCGCATAGGGCAGGCCCCAGGAATTGACGTGGAACATCGGCACCACCGGCAGCACGCGCGCGCCTTCATTGAGGCTCCGCGACAGGGTGATGGCGATGAACATCGCGTGCAGCACGGTCGAGCGGTGGGAATAGAGCGCGCCCTTGGGATGGCCCGTGGTGCCCGAGGTGTAGCACAGGCCCGAGGCCGCATCCTCGGGCATAAGCGGCCAGTCGTAGGTCGTGGGCTGGCCCGCCAGCAGCTCCTCGTAGCAGAGGAAATCGACCTTGCTTTCGGGCATGTGATCGCGGTCGGTCATCAGCACCAGCGTCAGCCCCTCGGGGAGTTGATCCGCCAGCGCCTCGATCAGCGGCACGAAGTTCAGGTCGAGACAGAGCACGCTGTCGCCCGCATGGCCGATGATATAGAGCATCTGCTCGGCGCTGAGGCGCGGATTGATCGTGTGGCAGACCGCCCCCATGCCGGAGGTGGCGAAATAGAGTTCGAAATGGCGGTAGCCGTTCCAGGCCAGGGTTGCGACCCGGTCGCCTTTGCCCACGCCCAGCCCGGCAAGCCCATGCGCCAGCTGGGCCGCGCGGGCATAGGCCTGGGCATAGGTTTCGCGGTGGATGTCGCCCTCGGTCCGGACCGAGACGATTTCCGCGCCCGGATGGGCCTCAGCGCCGTATTTCAGGAGTTCGATCACCTGAAGCGGCAAATGCATCATCATGCCTTGCATCCGGCCCTCCCCTTGCCTTCCACATCCCTGCTCTGTTTAGAGTGACCAGAGCGCGCCACCAGCGCAACCGCTATTTCCCCGATTGCCGAAAAGGAGCCACCCATGCCCGACACCATGCACCGCATCGCCCTGGCCCGCCGCCCCAAGGGCCTGCCCGTGCCCGAGGACTTTGCTTACGAGAGCTGCGAGATGCCTGCGCCCGGCGAGGGCGAGGTGCTGGTCGCGGTGACGCATCTGTCGCTGGATCCTTACATGCGCGGGCGCATGGACGACGTCAAAAGCTACGCCCCCTCGGTCGCCATCGGCGGCACGATGACGGGGCAAGGGGTGGGCCATGTCGTCGCCTCGAACGCCGAGGGCTTTGCGGCGGGCGATTTGGTCACCGGGATCACCGGCTGGGCCAGCCACGCGGTGCTGCCCGGCACCGAGCTGCGCAAGCTCGACCCCGGCACGCCGCCCTCTGCAGCGCTGGGGGTGCTGGGGATGCCCGGCTTCACCGGCTGGACCGGCCTGCGCGAATTCGCCGACATGAAGGCGGGCGAGACGCTGGTCGTGGGCGCCGCGACGGGGCCTGTGGGGTCGATGGTCGGCCAGCTGGCGCGGCTTGCGGGGCTGCGCACAGTGGCCGTCGCCGGAGGCGCCGAGAAATGCCGGCTGGCGCTGGAGACCTTCGGCTTTGACGCCGCCATCGACCACCGCGCCCATGCGGACGCGTCGTCGCTGCGCGCCGCCCTGGCCGAGGTCGCGCCCGATGGCATCGACGTGTATTGGGAAAACGTGGGCGGCAAGCTCTTGCACGCGGTGCTGCCGCTGATGAACGTGCACGGGCGCATCCCGCTCTGCGGCACGATCGCCTGGTACGGCGGCGTGGAAGGCGACGGCACCGACCACCTGCCGGGCCTTTGGCGGTCGATCCTTGTGAAACGGCTGAAGGTGTCGGGGATGATCATCTTCGATCACTGGGACCTCTATCCACAGTTCCTGACCGAGGTCGGCCCGAAGGTGGCGGGCGGCGAGATCAGATATCTCGAGGACATCGCCGAAGGGCTGGAAAACGCCCCCGCGGCTTTCATCTCGATGCTGCAGGGCGGCAATGTCGGCAAGCAGGTGGTGGCGCTGTAAATCCCGAGGAAAGTCCGCAAGGACTTGACGAGGGGCCCCTCCTCGGTCCCTTACGGGCCCTCCTCGGCCTCCAGCGTCAGCGCCGCCGCCGGCGCTTTCAGATCATCGACGCGCAGCGGCCCCGTGGGCCGCGACAGCCGGTTGCGCACCACCCAGATCAGCCGTTCCTGCGCCCGGGTGATCGCCACATAGGCCAGCCGCTTCCACAGCGGCTGGCCCGCCTCGACCCGTCCCATCCGCGCGGCGACATAAAGGTCGGGCGCAAAGACCTGCACGGTGTCCCACTGACTGCCCTGCGCCTTGTGGATCGTCACCGCGGCCCCATGCAGAAAGGTCGCCCCCATGCGCGCCGCGAAAGGGATGAAGGGCTCTTCCTCATCCGGCTTCTCGATCTTGACGATCGACGCCGCCGACACCCGCGGCTCCTCGGCTCCGATCACATGGAGCCGCGAGAACGCGGGCTTCCGCCCGGGCCCAAGGTAGATCACCTGCGCGCCCTTGATCAGCCCGCGCGCCTCCAGATCGAGCCGCTTCTTGCGATGCTTGAGCGGCAGCTCGATCCCGTCGCAGATCAGCGGCTCGCCTTCCAGCAGCTCGGTCTCAGGCGCGTCGTGCACGCGCCGAAACGCCTGGATCAGCCGGATCCGCGTCGCATTGCGCCAGACCAGCACCGGAGACCGCGCCATCAGATCGACCTCGACCCTCTGGCCCCAGACCACGCGGTCGTCGATCCGCGCCTTCTCCTCGACCATCCGCTCGAAATCGTGAAACTCCAGCGCCGGATCGGCCAGCGCATGGGCCAGATCGAGGATCGGGTTGTCAGCATCCTGCCGGTGCACGCGATGCAGCACCATCTTCTGGCTCTCGGCCAGCTTGTCGAAAACCATCGTGCCCGACTGGTTCACCGGCGCCAGCTGCGCCGGATCGCCAAAAAGCAGCAGGTTGGGAAAAATCTCGCGCAGATCCTCGAACTGCCGGTCATCCAGCATCGAGGCCTCGTCGACAAAGCCGATGTCCAGCGGCTCTTCGCGCCGCTTCCAGCCGCTGATGAAATCGCTGCCGCGCAGCCCCGCCGCCGCCAGCGCCGCCGGAATCGACTTGTGCCCCTCGTAAGACGCCTTGGCCCGCGCCAGGGCCTCGGGCGTCACCCCCTCGACCTCGGGCTTGTCGCCATTGCCCATCAGCCATTCGGCGATGCGCTCGTATTCCGGGTCGTAGACCGGGGTATAAAGGATGCGGTGGATCGTCGTCGCCGGCACACCGCGCATCCTGAGCACGCTCGCCGCCTTGTTGGTGGGCGCCAGGATCGCCAGCGTCCGCCGGTCGCGCCTGCGGCGGCCCTCATAATCGCCCGAAACGGTGTCGACCCCCGCCGCCTCCAGCGCCTTGAACAATTCCGCCAAAAGCAGCGTCTTGCCCGACCCCGCCTTGCCCACCAGCGCCATGATACACCCGCTTCCTTCCTTGGCCGGCAGCGTCATGCCATCGGCAAGATCGACCCCTGCCTCGGCCAGCATATCGGCCACGCGGTCATAGGCCTCGGCCTGATCGTCGGAAAATGTCAAAGCGGGCAGCGTCATAGCCGCGACCCTACAGCCGCCCCGACACAGGCGCCAGAGACCGCGCGCCCCCATCTTCATTGATCCATAAATATCCCGGGGGGGTTGGGGGGCTGGCCCCCCAATATTCATGCGGTTTGGGGGGCCGGCCCCCCAAACGGTCGGACCGGCGAAGCCGGTCCGACACCGCTCAAGCCGCCACGACAGCCGGACGGGGGCGCGTCGTGAACGACATCTCGAACCATGCCGCGGATTGCGCCGCGCAGATCCCCGCGCGGGCCGAAACCCGTGCCTGGGTTTGCGCTGAAAATTCCCACAGGCCCACATTCACCGCGTCGCGTCCCGCACCCTGGCGGCCCAGCACTTCGGGGCTGGCGCCGATCATGCGGTAGATGCGGACCATCCGGGCGTCGAACACGCCGACGAAATGCCGGACACCAAAGTGACGCATCACCTCGCCGCCCGCCAGCATCAGCGCCGCCGCCGTCCCCGGCGCGGCGCTCTGCCCCAGGCAAAAGCGCGTGCATTCCCAGATCAGCGGGCTCTCGATCCGCACCCCATCGGTCAGGTGCCGGAAATGGTCGTTGACCATCGTCGGCCCGGTCGTCGGCAAAAGCCGCATCGACCCGCCATGCCGCCCGTCTGGCCCTTGCCAGATGACATAGAGCGGATTTTCGGCGTCGTAGACATCGCGCTCCTCTCCGGACGCGTCGATCTCGACGTTCCATCCCAGCCGCGCCTTGAACTGCTCGGCGCGGTCGCGGTACATGCTCGCGCGCGGCGCAGGGTCCCGGTCGAGCTGATGGGCATAAAGATATCGGATCATGGCGGTTCTCCCTGCTGGATGCTCCGGCAAGGCTCCGCCGCGTTGGTTAACGACCTGGAAAGCGGGCGCGCGACCCTGTCACCGCCCGTTCATCACACCACGATCAGCCCCCGGCTGAGCGCGCGGGCCACCGCATGGGTCGTGTTCATCGCCCCCAGCTTGAACCGCGCGCTTTCGATATAGACCCTGAGCGTGTGCTCCGAGATCGACAGCGTGTCGGCCACCTGCGCCCGGTTGTAGCCTACCGCCAGCAGCGTCATCGCCTCGACCTCGCACGGGGACAGGGCCTGGGCGGGTTCGGGGGTGCGGCCCGGCTCCAGCTCCAGCGCTTTCTGGTTGAAGTAATGCGCGATCAGGATCAGATCGCGCCGGTTGCCTTCGGTAAAGGCCAGCCATTCCGCGTCGTCGCAATCGTGGCTGACGGTGAACAGCGCGAACTGCGCGTTGGGACCGCGCACCGGGATCGAAAAGCCCTGGGTGCCGATGCCATGGTCGATCGCGTCCTGCCTAAAGGCGCGGGCCGCCTTGCTCGACCATTCCAGGCGCTTCCAGTCGACCGGATGAAAGCGCTGGAAACAGCCCAAAACCACCGGATCGATGCGCAGATACCCCTGATCGAGATAGCGCTGCACCCATTCCTGCGGATAGGTGCCGCAGCCGTATTGATCGCCGTTGCTGTTCACCCAGTGGTAGACAACATGGTCCACCTGGTAATGCGCGCGCAGCGCTTCGATGATGTTCTGAAGCTGGTCGAGCGCGTCAACGCATTCCAACCGTTCGAGCAGGCCTTCCAGTGAAGGCATCGTCGCCACGTAGCCCACTGCCATCCCCTTTGGCATGTGACGCAATTTCGACCTGCGCAACGAGCTGCGTATCCTCCAGCTGCGTGGCAAGCGCCCGGAGCCCGTTGGCCTGAGCGAAGGCTCTCAGATCGGTCAATACGTCGATTATCCAGTCATGTCCCATGTTCAGCTTCGACCTCCAGTGGTTAACGTGCAGTTAATTCTACCATAGCATGTGCCATCAGATCTTAATATTCACGGAATCAAACTCCCCAGAAATGGCGAGACACTGCGTGCGAAGGTCTTGAAATGAAACGGGCCGCCCGATCGGCGGCCCGGGCCCGCGGCGGGCGGGCGATTCGCGGATGTGGCCCGCAGGCTTAGCGGCGCGCCTCCAGCGCGTCTTCCAGCGTGCGCAGCCCGGTCTTCGGGGCCTGAACCAGCACCGCCATATTGCCGGGCTTATGCTCGTTGCGCAGCATCTTGATATGCGCATCGGGGATTTCGGCCCAGGGGAAAACCTCGGACATGCAGGGATCCAGCCGCCGCTCGATCATCAGCTTGTTGGCGGCCGAGGCCTGCTTGAGGTTGGCGAAATGCGAGCCCTGCAGGCGCTTCTGGTGCATCCACATGTAGCGCACGTCGAAGGTGCAGTTGAACCCGGAGGTGCCGGCGCAGATCACCACGATGCCGCCCTTCTTGACCACTAGCGTCGACACCGGGAAGGTCGCCTCGCCGGGATGTTCGAAGACCATGTCGACGTTCACGCCCTTGCCGGTGATGTCCCAGATCGCCTTGCCGAACTTGCGCGCCTCTTTCAGCCAGACATTGTATTCCGGGCTGTTCACCGTCGGCAGCTGCCCCCAGCAGTCGAAATCCTTGCGGTTGATGACGCCCTTGGCGCCCTGATCCAGAACGAACTGCCGCTTGCTTTCGTCCGAGATCACGCCGATCGCATTCGCCCCCGCCGTATTGGCCAGCTGGATCGCATAGGATCCCAGGCCGCCCGACGCGCCCCAGACCAGCACGTTCTGCCCGGGCTTGAGGTCGTGCGGATGGTGGCCGAAAAGCATCCGGTAGGCGGTGGCCAGCGTCAGCGTGTAGCAGGCGCTTTCCTCCCAGGTCAGGTGCTTGGGGCGCGGCATCAGCTGCTGCGCCTGCACCTTGGTGAACTGGGCAAAGGACCCGTCGCCGGTCTCGTAGCCCCAGATCCGCTGGCTGGGCGAGAACATCGGATCGCCGCCGTTGCATTCCTCGTCGTCGCCGTCGTCCTGATTGCAGTGGAGCACCACCTCGTCGCCGACCTTCCAGCGGGTGACCTTTTCGCCCACTTTCCAGACGATGCCCGACGCGTCGGACCCGGCGATGTGGTAATCCTGCTTGTGCACGTCGAAGGGGCTGATCGGCTGGCCCAGACCGGCCCAGACGCCGTTGTAATTGACGCCCGCCGCCATCACCAGGACCAGCACCTCGTGGCTGTCCACATCCCAGGTGTCGACGACCTCGACCTCAAAGCTCTTGTCCGGCTCGCCGTGGCGCTCGCGGCGGATGGCCCAGGCGTACATCTTCTTGGGCACATATCCCAAGGGCGGCATTTCCCCGATCTCGTAGAGCTCTTTTTCCGGCGCGTCATAGGCGGCGATGCCGGTGTGGGTGTCCAGTGCCATGGGGGCCTCCGTCAATGGTACGTGTTGGGTCAGCGCACGCGCCGCAGCGCAGAATCGCGTTGGTTTCCCAGCAAATATCGCCCTTAAAGCAACAATGCAACAAGATAAGGTCGATATTTGTAATTTTATGACCGAGCAGTTGCAGAATTTTCTTCGCCCCCGCAGCAACGTGTCAAAACAGGTGCCGGATCGAGCGGGCATAGAATGCGGCCACGTCCTGCTGCGCGGGGTCGATGCTGAACACGCCCTCTTCTTCGGTCACGATCCCGCGTTCCGTCAGCGCCCGCAGCCCCACCTCGACAGCATAGTCGCGGTTGCGGCGCGGCAGGTGCATATGCGCGTCCGGCAGGGATTTCATAGCCTCGGCAAAGCCCAGCTCCAGCTCGGCCCGGGTCTTGGGCCCGTCCAGCAGCAGATGCGCCACCAGCGGCGCGGGCAGCACCGGCACGACCTCGGCGATGCGGTCCATCAGCGCGCCCGCCAGCGCTTCGGGGTTCTGCGCCAACGCCGGGAAGTGCCGCAAAGACAGCGGCTTGCCAAAGCTGACGGCGGCATAGCCGAACCGGTGAAAGCGCCCAGTGATCCGCAGCCAGAACTGCCGCAGGGCCGCGCCCGCGATCCGGCTGATCCGCGCATCGAAGCGCCGCCCGCCGCTTTGGTCGGCCTTGATCAGCACCCGGTCCTCAAGCACCCGATCATAATTGAGCGCGACCGGCACGAAGACCACGTCGCGCGCAGCAAGGTCCAGATCGTCGGTGATGTATTTCAGCAAGCCCAGCTTGGGCGGCTGCAACCCGCCGTCCAGCGACAACCCACCTTCGGGAAACATCGCCTGGGTGACGCCGCCGGCGGTGGCCATCCGGATGTAGCGGGCCAGGACCTTGCGATAAAGCGCGTTGCGCGATTTGCGGCGGATGAAGTAGGCCCCCATCGCGCGGATCAGCCGCGACAGCGGCCAGACCCGCGCCCATTCCCCCACCGCATAAGACAGCGCCGAGCGGTCGGCGGCCAGATAGGTGACCAGCACGTAATCCATGTTCGACCGGTGGTTCATCACGAAAATGATGGTCGCGTCGGGGTCGACCTTTCTCAGCGCCTCTTCGTCGTAATGCCCCAGCCGCACGCGATAGAGCGCGTTGGACAGCCAGCGCGCCACGCGCACGCCCGCGCCGAAATAGGCGAAGGCGGAAAACGACGGCACGATTTCGTTGGCGTAGCGGCGGGCGAGCTCGAACACCACGTCCTCGCGCAGGCCGGTTTCGCGGGCGTGTTCGACGATGGCCTGTGTGACCTCCGGATCGTAGATCAATCTCTGGATCAGGTCATAGCGCCGGGCCAGCTTGAACGGCTGTATGGGCCTCTCGAGCCGTTCGTTCAGCCGCGCAACGGCCCGCTCCATTCGCCGCCGCAGGAACCAGCGGACCGAGGGAAAGAGGAAATTCGTCGCGAAAGACGCCGCCGCAAACAGCAGGATCAGCAGGAACAACCAGAGAGGGAGCGTGATCGGCGTCGTCATGGCAGGGACCGTGACAGGCGGCGCGCGCTCCGGCAAGAGGCCCGCCGCCCGGCGCTTGCGCGATTTGGCTCTGCCCTTTGCACCGGACGGGCGCTATGCTGCATCTGCACGCGCTGCATTGCAGCGAATTGACAGGGACATATTATTTCGCCTATCTATCACCGAACGCAACAAGATTGCCCGATTGCGCCACGAGAGACAGAGGCCCCCATGACCGCACCGCAAAAAGACAAGCCTTGGCTGATCCGCACCTATGCCGGCCATTCGACCGCCGAGAAATCGAACGCGCTTTACCGGGGCAATCTGGCAAAGGGGCAGACCGGGCTTTCGGTGGCCTTCGATCTGCCGACGCAGACGGGCTATGACAGCGATCACATTCTGGCGCGCGGCGAGGTGGGCAAGGTCGGTGTGCCGGTCTGCCATCTGGGCGACATGCGCACGCTCTTCGACCAGATCCCGCTGGAGCAGATGAACACCTCGATGACGATCAACGCCACGGCGCCTTGGCTCTTGTCGCTCTATATCGCGGTGGCCGAGGAACAGGGGGCGGATGTCGCCAAGCTGCAGGGCACCGTGCAGAACGACCTGATCAAGGAATACCTCAGCCGGGGCACCTATATATGCCCGCCGAAACCGTCGCTGAAGATGATCGGGGACGTGGCTGAATATTGCTATCGGCATATTCCCAAGTGGAACCCGATGAACGTGTGTTCCTACCATCTGCAAGAGGCCGGGGCGACGCCGGAACAGGAGCTGGCCTTTGCGCTCGCCACCGCCTGTGCGGTTCTGGACGAGCTGAAACCTCGTGTCGCGGCAGAGGATTTCCCGGCGCTGGTGGGGCGGATTTCGTTTTTCGTGAACGCGGGCATCCGCTTCGTGACCGAGATGTGCAAGATGCGCGCCTTCGTCGATCTCTGGGACGAGATCTGTCGCGACCGCTATGGCGTCGAGGACGCGCGTTACCGCCGGTTCCGCTACGGCGTGCAGGTGAATTCGCTCGGGCTGACCGAGCAGCAACCCGAAAACAACGTCTACCGCATTCTGATCGAGATGCTGGCGGTGACGCTGTCCAAGAAGGCCCGCGCCCGCGCGGTGCAGCTGCCCGCCTGGAACGAGGCGCTGGGGCTGCCGCGCCCCTGGGATCAGCAATGGTCGATGCGGATGCAGCAGATCCTCGCCTACGAGACCGATCTGCTGGAATACGACGACCTTTTCGAGGGCAACCCGGCCGTCGACGCCAAGGTCGAGGCGCTGAAAGCGGGCGCGCGGGCCGAGCTGGGAAATATCGACTCGATGGGCGGGGCGATCGGGGCCATCGACTATATGAAGTCGCGGCTGGTCGATTCGAACGCCGAGCGGCTGAACCGGATCGAGCGGAACGAGACCATCGTGGTCGGCGTCAACCGCTGGACCGAGGGCGAGCCCAGCCCGCTGCAATCCGAGGACGGCGGGATCATGGTCGTGGACCCGGCGGTCGAGCAGGACCAGATCGGCCGGCTGGAGGCCTGGCGCGCCACGCGCGACGACGCGGCAGTGACCGAGGCACTGGAGGCGCTGCGCGCGGCGGCGCGCGCGGGCGACAACATCATGCCCGCGTCCATCGCCTGCGCGAAGGCAGGCGTCACCACCGGCGAATGGGCCGGAGAGATGCGCGGCGTTCACGGCGAATACCGCGGGCCAACGGGCGTGTCGCGGTCGGTCAGCAACCAGACCGAAGGGCTGGACGACATCCGCGCCGAGGTCGACGCGGTCAGCGACCGTCTGGGCCGGCGACTGCGGTTCCTCGTGGGCAAACCGGGGCTAGACGGCCATTCCAACGGCGCCGAACAGATCGCCTTTCGCGCCCGCGATTGCGGCATGGAAATCGACTATGAGGGAATTCGCCTGACCCCCGATGAAATCGTCGAGGCCGCAAAGAATGGCGCGCATGTGGTCGGGCTGTCGATCCTGTCGGGATCGCATATTCCGCTGGTCGAGGATTTGATGACCAAGATGCGCGCGGCCGGATTGGGCCATATCAAGGTGATCGTCGGCGGCATCATCCCCGACGACGACGCCACACGTCTGAAAGCCATGGGCGTGGCCAAAGTCTATACGCCCAAGGATTTCGAGTTGAACGCAATAATGCGCGATATCGTGACCCTGGCCGACCCGAAAGCCGTCGCCGCGGAATAATACGCCGTAATTGAATCTTTTCGCGCCGCTCACCAAAAAGGTGAGCGGCTTTTTGCTATCTGTGATAAGGAAATCTGAATTTACACAAAACAGAGCTTGTCATCGTGAAATTTTCGTAAATAACAGTAACCCAAAATGGAGGTTATCATGAACATCGACCTGGACGCCCTGTCGGAAAAAGAACTCAAGAAATTGCGCGGGGATGTTGATAAAGCTTTAAAAACACTGGACGCCCGCCGCCTGGCCGAAGCCAAGCGCGCCGCCGAACACGCCGCCAAGGAATACGGCTTTTCGCTCGATGAGCTGTTGGGTAGCGGCGGCGGAGCCAAGGGCAGCAAGGGTATGCCGAAATACGCCAATCCCGCCGACCCGACCCAGACCTGGACGGGGCGCGGCCGCAAACCCAATTGGGTGATCGAAGCGCTCAATTCCGGCAAGTCGATGGACGATATGGCAATCTGATGACGATCCATATCGGGGCCCGTGCGGGGCAGATCGCGGAAACGGTTTTGCTCCCCGGGGATCCCAGGCGCGCGGAATGGGCCGCGCGCACCTTTCTGGAAAACCCGGAATGCGTGAACAAGGTGCGTGGCATGCTCGGATTTACCGGCATGTGGCGCGGCAATCGCGTGACGATTCACGGATCGGGCATGGGAATGCCCAGCCTTTCGATATACGCCAATGAATTGATTCGCGACTACGGCGCGAAAACGCTGGTGCGCATCGGGTCCTGTGGCGCGATGCAACGATCCGTGGCGTTGCGCGACATCATCCTGGCGATGACCGCGTCGAGCCTGTCGACCCCATCGCGCGGCATTTTCCGGGAATTGAATTTCGCCCCCTGCGCCGACTGGACGCTGCTGCGCAACGCCGCCGCTGCCGCCGAGGCGAAAGGGACGACCTGCCATGTGGGCGGGATCTATTCGTCGGACGTGTTCTACGACGAACGTCCCGATCTCAACGAACAGATGACCCGCCACGGCATCCTTGGAGTCGAGATGGAGGCCGCCGAGCTTTACAACCTCGCCGCCCGCCACGGCGTGCGCGCGCTGGCGGTGCTGACGGTCAGCGATCATCTGATCACCGAAGAGGCGCTGCCCTCGGAGGATCGCGAGAAATCCTTTGGCGACATGGTGGAGATCGCGCTCGAGGCGGCCTTTGCCTAAGCTGGCGAGCCGGGACTGGCTGCCCGACGGGTCGGACGCGCTGATCGCGCGCATCGCGGCCGAGACGGCGGCGGCCGCGTCGCCCGACATCGCCCGGCGGATCGAGGCACTGGCGGACGAGAACCGCCGCATCCACGAACGCGACTGCTTCAACCTCAACCCCGCCACCAACGTGATGAACCCGCGCGCCGAGGCGCTGCTGGCCAGCGGGCTCGGCCCGCGGCCCTCGCTCGGCTATCCAGGTGACAAATACGAGACCGGGCTGGAAGCAATCGAAGAGATCGAGGTCATCGCCGCCGAACTTGCCGCCGAGGTGTTCGACGCGCGCTTTGCCGAGATCCGGGTGGCCTCGGGCGCGATGGCCAACCTTTACGGCTTTATGGCGCTGGCGCGGCCCGGCGACGCGATCATCGCCCCGCCCGCCGACATCGGCGGCCATGTGACCCATCACGCGGCGGGCTGCGCGGGGCTGTACAGGCTGGTCACGCACGAGGCGCCGTTCGATGCGGATGGCTATACGTTCGATCTGCAGGGGCTGGGCGCGCTGGCCAAACGGGTGCGCCCCAAGGTGATCACCGTGGGCGGGTCGCTGAACCTCTGGCCGCATGACGTGGCCGGGGTGCGCGCCGTCGCCGACGCGGTGGGCGCAAAGGTGCTCTTCGACGCGGCGCATCAATGCGGCGTGATCGCGGGCGGGGCCTGGTACAATCCGCTGGCGGCGGGGGCGCATTTGATGACGATGAGCACCTACAAGTCGCTGGGCGGGCCGCCTTCGGGGCTGATCGTGACCAATGAGGCGGACCTGGCCGAGCGGATCGAGGCCATCGCCTTTCCGGGCATGACCGCCAATTTCGACGCCGCCAAGTCGGCGGCGCTGGCGGTGTCGCTGCTCGACTGGCGCGATTTCGGGGCGGACTATGCGCGCGCGATGATCCGGCTGGCGCAGGCGCTGGCGCGCGGGCTTGCCGATGAGGGCGTGCCGGTCTTCGGCGCGGCGCGCGGGTTCACCGCGTCACATCAGTTCGCGGTCGAGGCGGCGGGGTTCGGCGGCGGACAGGCTGCGGCGCGGCGGCTGCGCCAGGCGGGGTTTCTGGCCTGCGGCATCGGCCTGCCGCTGGCCCCGGTGCCCGGCGACATGAACGGGCTGCGCATGGGCACGCCGGAACTGGTGCGCTGGGGCGTGACCGAGGCCGACGCGCCGCGCATGGCGCGGCTGATCGCGGAGGCGCTGAGGGCCGAGGACCCGGCGACGCTGGCCCCCGAGGTGTCGGCCTGGCGCAAGAGCTTTGACACGTTGCATTACGTCCACGGCGCGGTGCGCTGAAGCGCACCCTACGGGCCGTGGCTCCGGTCGTAGCCATTGACGCCCGGAGGTGTCCAGCCTGACAAAGCGCCTGCCGGAGGGGTCAGGATGTCGACCCGCAGAGGATAACATTGCGCCGTGTCCGAGCTGTGCTCGGACGAGCAATCGCCGCCCGGACAGGCGCTGAGCGCGCCCAAGAGGTCGATCTCGGCGAAGAAGGTCAGGTGGTCGCCGGGGCGCACCGGGCTGGCCTTCATGAAGTACTGGCCGGTGTCGGCCGTGAAGCCGGTGCACATGAAGACGTTGAGCACGTCGTGGACGTGCGGCTCGGCCTTTGCACGCGGCAGGCCGGTGGCCTCGGCCAGGGCGCGGGTCAGGTTGGAATGGCAGCAATGGTGATACTGGCTGCCCGACAGCAGGTTCCCGGTATAGGGATCGCAGCGGGTGCCGATCACGTCATGCACCCGCCCGCCGAAGGCATCGGCGCCGTACCAGTCGAGGCTGTCTTCGACGATGGTGGCCATCGGGCGCAGGTAGGGAAAGGCCGACCACATGCGCCGCCCGGTGGTCAGGTGGGTGCCGTGCAGGGCGCGGGTCTTGCCGGAATAGAACCTCTCGGCCAGGTCCTGGGCGTTCCAGAGGTTGAGGTCGCCCACCTGCGGCCCCTCGACGCTGGTAATGCGGAAGAACTGCCCGGCATCGACGCGGAAATGGCAGGCGTCGCGGGGCGGGGCGACCGCCGTTTCAACAACCTCCGCCTGAGCCAGCGCATCGGCGTAGAGCGCCAGGGGCGGCTGCGGCAGGGTGTCGTTGGGATAGCAGATGACGGGCGGGACGGCGCGGCGGGCCTCGGCGTCTGGCGGCGGATTGGTCATGGCGGGCTCCTTTGCGCCCATCTGGGGCGCAAAGGCGGGAAATGGCAAGCCGCTGGCGGCTTGCCTGCGACAAAGCCCGCGTCAGCCCGGCCCGACCATGAAGCAGGTGACCTGGCGGGCCTGCAACCGGCGGCAGGCGAGATCGGCGGTGTCACGCGAGAGACCCATGAAATTCGCCTCGAACCCGCGGCTGCGCTTGACCACCTTGCGGAGCGATCCGTCGAGCGTGGCCATCTCTTGCAGCGCGGTCTTCAGCAGCATCTTTTCCGCAGCGTAGCGGCTGGGATAAAGCCCGACGTTGATGCCCCAATGCCGCCCGCCCGAGGTCGAGACCCGGGTGACCACCTCTTGCGTGCGTTCCGGCGCGACGCGGGGTTCGGGCGCGCGGGCGCTGGCGAGTACGATGTCGCTGGGCCGGACCACCGGTTTGACCGATGCGGCGGGCGCGGCGGCACCGGCGTCGGCCACCGGGGCCTCGACCTTGACGTCCGTGGCGGCGACGACCTGCACCTCTTGGAGCGCGCCTTCGATATCGTCCTTGAGTGCGGCCACCAGCGGGGCGACGGCGGGCACCGCGACCGCGCGCGCCTTGGGGCGCAGGCTGCGGGTCACCGCGGCATTGGCGACGCGAATGGATTTCGCGCGGGTTCCGGGCTGCGGGTCCGAGCTTTGGGCGATCTGGACCTTGGGTTCGGTGTTGCCGACATAGGCCGGACGGCCCGGCGCGCGGAACGCCACCCGCGTGGGCGCGCGATTGAACCCCAGATCGAGCAGTTCGGCCACCTTGGCATTGCGCGACGCGGTCGAACGCCCGCCGAAGACGGTGGCGATGATCCGCTCTTGCCCGCGCTCGGCCGAGGCCACGAGGTTGAACCCGGCGGCGCGGGTGTAGCCGGTCTTGATGCCGTCCGCACCCTTGTAGGCAGCCAGCAAACGGCGGTTGGTGTTGTTGACCGAGCGGATGCCCGCATCGGTCGACCGGCGCGAGAAGAGGTTGTAGTATTGCGGATAATCGTAGAGCACATGCCGCCCGAGGATGGTCATGTCGCGCGCGGTGGACATATGCCCGCTTTCGGTCAGGCCGTGGGCGTTCTTGAAGGTGGTGCGGGTCATCCCCAGCGCCTTGGCGGTGCGGTTCATCCGGCGGGCAAACGCCGCTTCGGAGCCGGACACCGCCTCGCCCAGGGCGGTGGCGGCGTCGTTGGCGGATTTCACCGCCGCCGCGCGCACCAGGTAACGCAGCTTGATTTTCTGCCCGGCCTTGAGACCCAGCTTGGAGGGCGGCTCGGCGGCGGCGTTGCGCGATATGGTGATGACGCTGTCCATGCTCAGCTCGCCGTTCTGCACGGCCTCGAACACGATATAGAGCGTCATCATCTTGGTCAGCGACGCCGGGTGCAATCGCGTGTCGGCATTGCGCGAATGCAGGACCTTGCCGCTGCGCGCGTCCATGACCATGGCGGCATAAGGGGCTGCCGCCGCGCTGAGCGGCACCAGAAGCGCCAACCAGATGAATGTAATGATATACAGGCCAATTCGGCCCGGCTGCCTCCGCCGTCCCGTCACGATGATCCGCCTTTTCTGCCTCGTAACCCCCGATTTTTCGGTGGGCTTTATTCTTTATTGATTTGGTTTGAGGCTACCACAGAGGGCACATCAAAGAAACCCTGCAATCCTTTGATTTTTCGCCCAAAACAGAGGCAGCCCAATCCACATCTTGGGGAAAGCCGGCGTTGAGGCCCCAGACCGGCGATTGCGGCGAAAATGTGGCAAAGGTTCAGCCGATGTCCTGCACGAGGCCAGGCAGATCTCCGAGGTCGGAAATGGCGCGGTATCGGGGGGTGTCCGGTGGATCGGCATGTTCGAAATCCCATTGCAGATCGTGCGGCACGAAGACCCCCCAACTGCCCGCCGCGACCGCAGGAACGACGTCGGATTTCATCGAATTGCCCACCATCATCGCGGCCTCCGTCCCGCCGGGGCGCGCGCCGAAGATGCGGGCGTAGGTGTCGGGTGTCTTGTCGGACACGATCTCGACCGCGTCGAAGAGCTCGCCCAGACCGGATTGCGCCAGCTTGCGCTCTTGGTGCAGCAGGTCGCCCTTGGTGATCAGAACCAGGTGATGCGACGCCGCCAGCGCCTCGACCGCCTCGCGGGCATGGGGCAAGAGCTCGATCGGATGGGCCAGCATGTCGCGCCCGGCCTCCAGCAGTTCCGAGATGACATGGCCGGGCACCCGGCCTTCGGTCACCTCGACGGCGGTTTCGATCATCGACAGGACAAAGCCCTTCACCCCAAAACCATAATGCCCCAGGTTGCGCCGCTCGGCGGCCTGGAGGCGCGCGTTCAGGTCCGCCCCGTCGGCGTAATCGGACAGCACTTCGGCGAATCGGTCCTGGGTCAGCTTGAAGAACCGCTCGTTATGCCAGAGCGTGTCGTCCGCATCGAACCCGATTGTCAGCAGATTTCCCGGCATTTCCCCCTCACACGCGGCCACGGCCCTTTTCTAACGGGTGAGACAGGTTATATAGACGGATCAAGCCAGGACAACGCAAGCGCAGCGACAGATGACGATTGACGCCGATATGGCCAGGACCCTCCTGATGGCAAGCGGAACGCCGCCTTCGCGCGAAGGCGAAGGCGGCACCGGTGTCGTGGTCGAAACCAAGCCCAAGACCAAGCGCCCGCCGCTCTACAAGGTGCTTTTGCTGAACGACGATTACACACCGATGGAATTCGTCGTGCACGTGCTGGAACGGTTCTTTGGCATGACCCATGCGCAGGCGTTCGAGATCATGCTGACCGTGCACAAGAAGGGTGTCGCGGTGGTGGGTGTCTTCAGCCACGAGATCGCCGAGACCAAGGTAGCCCAGGTGATGGATTTCGCGCGCCGCCACCAGCATCCGCTGCAATGCACGATGGAAAAGGAATAGGCGCGGCCCGCAGCGGCCCGCACCGATCCGCATGAGCACCTCTCGTCTGTCCTATTGCCTTTCCGATGGCGGCCTGTCCCTGCCCGGCGAAGGCCGCATCGCGGTGATCGGCCCTATGGTCGACGACGACCTGTCCGCGCTGCCCCGGTCGCGGGTCGACATCATCCATACCGGGGCCGCCGAAACCGCGTTCTGGACGGCGGCGGGCTATCCCTGCCAGCTGCTGCCCCAGGGTCCCTATGCCGCCGCCATCGTCCGCCTGCCGCGCGCCCGCGAGCTGGCGCAAGGCCGGATCGCCATGGCCTGCGCCGCCGCCCCGGGCGGGCTGATCGTCGTCGACGGCGCCAAGACCGACGGGGTGGAATCGCTGCTGAAGGCCGTGCGCGGGCGCGTCGCGCTGGCCGGTCACGCCTCGAAGGCGCATGGCAAATGTTTCTGGTTCGCCGCCACCGATGCCTTCGCCGATTGGGCGCTACCCGGGCCGACACGGAACCGGGATGGGTTCTTCACCGTGCCGGGCGTGTTTTCCGCCGACGGGATCGACCCGGCGTCCAAGGCTCTGGCCGACTCGCTGCCCGCCAGACTGGGAAGCACGGTCGCCGATTTCGGTGCGGGCTGGGGCTATCTTTCGCAGAGCATTCTGGCCAAGGCAGACCCCGCCGCGCTGCATCTGGTGGAAAACGACCGTACCGCGCTCGATTGCGCGCGGCTGAATGTGGACGATGCGCGTGCGGCGTTCCACTGGGCCGACGCCACGCAATGGCGCCCGCCCGCGCCGCTCGACTGCGTCGTGATGAACCCGCCGTTCCACACCGGGCGCAAAGCCGACCCCTCGCTGGGCCGCGCCTTCATCCTGTCGGCGGCGCGCGCGCTCAAGCCGTCGGGGCAGCTCTGGCTTGTGGCGAACCGCCACTTGCCCTATGAACCCACGTTGAACGAGGCCTTTGGAACGCTGTCCGAAGCCGCCGGCGACAACCGGTTCAAGATCCTGCACGCCCAACGCCCCAAGCGCGCGCACAGATAATCCACAGCCCCCAATCCCAGCCGGAGCCTGCCCGCCATGTCCTTTTCCATCGAAGGCAAGACCGCGATCATCACCGGTGCGGCCAATGGCGTCGGCCTCGCCATCGGGCGGCATTTCGCCCAGAAGGGCGCCAATGTCATGTTCGCCGACATGGACGAGGCGCGCCTGTCCAAGGAATGCGGCGAGATCAACGACGACGGCAAAATGCGCTATTTCGCCGGCGACCTGCGGGAACGGCTGACGCTGGCGAACCTGCTGTCGGCGACGCTCGACGCTTTCGACCGGGTCGACATCCTGATCAACGGATCGCGCCAGATGAAGGCGTCGGACCCGCTGGACATGGACGACGATTCGATCACCGGGCTGTTGAACCAGAACCTGATGACCTCGCTGCGGCTGTCGCAGCTGGTGGCGAAACGGATGATCAAACAGGCCGAGGGCCAGACCGAAGGCCAGGCCGGGGCCATCGTCAACCTGTCATCGATCGCCGCGCGGCGCACCCATCCCAGCCTGCTGGGTTATTCGGTGTCCTGCGCAGCACTCGACCAGATGACCCGCTCGCTGGCGGTGGCGCTGGCGCCCGAGCGCATCCGCGTGAACGCGGTGGCCTTCGGGTCGGTGATGTCGGCCAGCCTCAAGGATACGCTGCGCGATCATTCCGAATACCGCGAGGATATCGAGGAGCACACGCCGCTGGGCCGCATCGCCGCGCCGGGCGAGCTGGCCGAGGCGGTGCAGTTCCTGTCCTCCGAAGGGGCCGGCTTTGTGACCGGCCAGATCATGACAATCGACGGCGGGCGCACCCTGCTCGATCCGGTGGCCGCGCCCGCGCACTAGGGGGCAGCTCGTCCTGCCCTTGCGGGCCGTCCTCGCGCCCGATTGGCGCTTGAACGCCACCGGTCCGCTGGGCTAGCAAAGTGCCACAGCAAGAGGACAGCGCCATGAAAGACATGCTTGACACCGAACGCAGCCGGGCCGCGGCCTGGTTCCGTCAGCTGCGCGACGACATCGTCGCCGCGTTCGAGGCGCTGGAAGACAGCCACGCCAGCGGCCCCTTCGCCGACATGGCCCCGGGCCGGTTCGAGGTGACAGACACAAAGCGCGCCTCGGACGACGGGTCGGACGCGGGCGGCGGGCTGATGAGCGTGATGCGCGGCGGCCGGGTGTTCGAGAAAGTCGGCGTCAACGTCTCCACCGTCTACGGCCAGCTCGGCGAGGCCGCGCAAAAGGCCATGGCCGCGCGCGGCGTGCCGGGGATGGCGGACGACCCCAGCTTCTGGGCCAGCGGCATCAGCCTCGTGGCGCATATGCAGAACCCGCATTGCCCGGCGGTGCACATGAACACGCGGATGTTCTGGACCCCCCACGCCTGGTGGTTCGGCGGCGGATCGGATCTGAACCCCTGCATCGAATACGACGAGGACACCGCCCATTTCCACGCCACGCAAAAGGCGCATCTCGATCCCCATGGCGAAGAGCATTACCCCCGCCTCAAGCTCTGGGCGGACGAGTATTTCTACATCCCCCACCGCAACCGCGCCCGCGGCGTCGGCGGCATCTTCATGGACGACCGCAATTCCGGCGACTGGGAGGCGGATTTCGCATTGACCCAGGACATCGGACGCGCCTTCCTGCCCGCCTTCGTCCCGCTGGTGGAAAAGCGCCGCATCCAGCCTTTCAACGAGGCCGACAAGGACACCCAGCTGATCCACCGCGGCCTCTATGCCGAATACAACCTCGTCTACGACCGGGGCACCAAGTTCGGCCTCGCCACCGGCCACGACGCCAATGCCGTGCTGATGAGCCTCCCGCCGCTGGCCAAATGGGTCTGACCCGGGACTGAAAGCCCTTTTTTCTCTTCTTCTTGGCAAAAATACTCCGGGGAGCGCGAGGGGCTGGCCCCTCGCTCCGACGCTCACACCATGCGCCACGCCCCGGGCTTCAGCCCCTCGACCGACCATTCGCCAACCGACCAGCGCACCAGCCGCAGGCAGGGCAGGCCCACATGCGCGGTCATGCGCCGCACCTGGCGGTTGCGGCCTTCGGTGATGGTGATGCGCAGCCAGGCATCCGGCACGGTCTTGCGAAAGCGCACCGGCGGGTCGCGGGGCCAGAGGTCGGGCGGCGCGATGCGCTCGACGACGGCAGGCCGGGTTGGCCCGTCCTTCAGCGTCACGCCGCCGCGCAGCTGCGCCAGCTGCGTCTCGGACGGATCGCCCTCGACCTGCACCAGATAGGTCTTGGGGCGCTTGTACCTGGGGTCCGCGATGCGCGCCTGCAGCCTGCCGTCGTCGGTCAGCACCAACAGCCCCTCGCTGTCGCGGTCGAGCCGCCCCGCCGGATAAACGCCCGGCAGGTCGATATAGGCCGACAGGGTTGGCCGCGCGCTGCCTTCGGTCCCCTTGTCGGTGAATTGCGACAACACGCCGAAAGGTTTGTTGAAAAGTACGATCCGCGACATTCACCCGCGCCTTTCTGCAAAGAAGTCGCGCAGCAGCGCCTCGGCGGCCCGGGCGTGGATGCCGTCGTAGATCTCGGGCCGGTGGTGGCATTGCGGATGCGCAAAGACCCGCGCGCCATGCGCCACCCCGCCCGATTTGGGGTCCGAGGCCGCGAAATAGAGCCGCCGGATCCGCGCGAACGAGATCGCCGCGGCGCACATGGGACATGGCTCCAGCGTGACATAAAGATCGTGATCCGCCAGCCGCTCTGACCCGGCGGCGGCGCAGGCCGCGCGGATTGCCAATATCTCGGCATGGGCGGTGGGATCATTAAGCTCACGCGTGCGGTTGCCCGCCCGCGCCACGACCGCGCCCGACGGCGACACGATCACCGCGCCGACCGGCACCTCGCCGCGGGCGGCGGCGGCGCGGGCCTCTTCCAGGGCGATGTCCATGTGGCTTGCGAATGTCATGCCCCGCCATAACGCGAAACCCCGCGCGGCGCGAGAGGCCGGGAGGCCCCTGATCGAGTCCGGGGCTGGCGATCCCCCTTCCCTGCCCGCGCGATATCGGCTAGGCGGTCGGGCATGGCACAGCCCCGCAACCCCTCTTCGCCGCCCGGCGACCGGATCGCCAAGGTTCTGGCCCGCGCCGGTGTGGCCAGCCGGCGCGAAGCCGAGCGCATGATCGAGGCGGGGCGCGTTGCCGTGAACGGCAAGGTGATCGACCGCGCCGCGCTGAACGTGACCGAGGCCGACAAGATCACGGTCGACGGCAAACCGCTCGACGCACCCGAAGAGCCGCGGCTCTGGCTCTATCACAAGCCCACCGGGCTGGTGACCACCACGAAAGACGAGCAGGGCCGCCCGACGATCTATGACGATCTGCCCGAGGATCTGCCGCGGGTGATGAGCGTGGGCCGGCTCGACCTGAATTCCGAAGGCCTTCTGCTGCTGACCAACGATGGCGGGATCAAGCGCAGGCTGGAGCTGCCCTCGACCGGCTGGCTGCGGCGCTACCGGGTGCGCGTCAAGGGCCGCCCGACCGACGACACCTTCACGCCGCTGCGCGAAGGGCTGGTCGTGGACGGCCAGCGCTTTCAGCCGATGATCGTCAGCCTCGACCGTCAGCAGGGCGCCAACGCCTGGCTGACCGTCGGTCTGCGCGAAGGCAAGAATCGCGAGATCCGGCGCGCCATGACGGATCTGGGCCTGACTGTGAACCGGCTTATCCGTCTGTCCTATGGTCCCTTCCAGCTGGGCCAGCTGAAACCGGGCGAAGTGCAGGAGGTGCGCCGCAAGATCGTGCGCGACCAGCTTGGGCTCGACGGCGCAAAGCCCGACCGGCCGAAGGTGGAGCGCCGCCGCAAGAGCCGCAACGCCCCGCCCGACAAGCGTTAATCATCCATTAACCATTCATATTAATTCCCCGGTTTCAGCCGCAACCTGCCGCTTTTTTGCCGGGATTGGCGGGCATTCCTGTGCCCATGTTTACTACGTTCGTCATCACCGCGACGCTTGTCGCATCGCTCCTGCTGGTTCTCGGCGATCTTCGGACTATTGCCCGGGACACCGCGAGGGTCATGTCCGATGCCGCCGAGCAGGCCTGGTCGGCGGGGGTGTTCGTACAGCGCTCCGCCTTCTTTTCGCTTTGGGCGATGATTTTCATGCTGAGCTTTTACTGAGAGGCTGGCGTCATGCTGCCGGGACAGAACCCCTACAATCGCGACAAACAAGTGCTTGGGCCGTTCGATTCCGGGCTCTACATGCTGTATCTCGCAGCATTTCCGCTGTTGCTGATCCTGTTTCAGGGCTCTGTCCTGACCGTGGTCGGCGCGCTTTTCCAGCTTGTGCTGTTCGCGCTGGCCCTGTGGCTGATCTGGAGCGGGCAGAAAGCCCATGCCGCCTATGACGCGGCCGAGGTGGCGCGCCGCCCGCGCCTGCCGCGCAAGCTGGTGGGCTCTGTTTTGATCGGCTTTCTGGTGCTGATCCTCGCCGGGCTGCAGTTTCACACCTTCGGACCGCCGCTGGGGCTGGCGCTGACCGCCACCAGCCTGTCGATCGCCGCCTTCCGGCCGGATCCGTTGCGGCACAAGGGCATCGACGATCCCAAGGTCGTTCTGCGCCAGCGCACCGCCGAACTGACCGGCAAGGCCGATGCGATGCTCGACGCAATCGTGGCCGACATCGCCGCGCTGGAAGACGACGATCTGACGCTGCGCAGCCAGGCCATGCGCTCTGCCGTGTCGCGGCTGGTGCGAATGGCGGCCAACGATACGGCGGTTCTCGGGGCGCTGCGCAAACCGCTCCGCCGGTTTCTCAAGATCCTCGCCGAAGAGACCATCGAGCTGGTCGACGCCTGGGACAGCGACCGGCATGCCTATGCACGCCACAGATTCGTCGCCAAGATGACCGCTCTGACCCGCGCCTTCGAGGCCAAGGCCCGCGCCATCGGCCTGAACGACGGGCGCGACGAATTCGAGCTGGAGGCCGATCTGCTGATAGAACGGATCCCCCAAAGGCCCGCCGCCTGATCCAAAGCGCCCCGACTTCCCCCTAGCAAGCACGCCGGACATACCCTAAGTTTATCGCAGATACGCGAAAACCGGGGGGCGTCATGACGGGCAAGGGCCTGCAAAAGGTCACATATGTTCTGCTGATCGTGCTGCTGTTCGGGGTCGCCACCGGCTGGATCGGGGGCATCTGAACCATGGCGCAGCGATATGGCGGCAAATTCAGCCCCGACGGGACCCCGCCCGATACCGAGGACACGCCGCGCGCCTTCGCCAAGGCCAGCGTCGATCCGGTGGGCGCGCGTTCCAACGTGCTCTTCGTTCCGCCCATCGTGCTCGCCGTCCGGTCGATCAACGACGGGGCCACGGGGCTGGCCGTCGGGCTGGTGGCAGCCGGTGCGCTGGTGCTGGGGGCCTGGCTCTTGCGTGACGGCCTGCGTGCCGAGGCGGCCTATAACGACCGCAAGGTGGCGCGCCGTCCGGCGGTGCCGCGCAAGATCGTCGCCGCCGTTCTGACCGGGGCCGGGGTCGCGCTGGCGGCGTGGAAGGTCGAACCGGGGTTTTTGGCGCCGCTGATCTATGGCGTGGCCGCTTGCGCGCTGCATCTCGGGGCGTTCGGGCTCGATCCGATGAAGGACAAGGGGATGGAGGGCATCGACACCTTCCAGCAGGACCGCGTCGCGGTTGTGGTGGACGAGGCCGAGAAATACCTCTCCGGCATGCAGGACGCCGCCCGGCGCGCCGGCGACCGCGAGGTTGAAGGCCGGGTCGAACGGTTCCTAGTCAAGGCGCGCGAGCTGATCCGCACGGTCGAGGAAGACCCCCGCGACCTGACCGCCGCGCGCAAGTTTCTGGGCGTCTACCTGATGGGCGCGCGCGATGCGTCGGTCAAATTCGCCGATATCTACGACCGCACCCGCGACGCCAAGGCCAAGGCCGATTACCTGGCGCTGCTGAGCGATCTGGAGCAAAGCTTTGGTGCCAAGACCCGCCATCTGATGCTGGACACCAACAGCGATCTTACCGTCGAAATCGAAGTGCTGCGCGACCGTTTGCAGCGTGAAGGAGTACGGCTCTAACAGGGCCCATTTTGGATTTTAGTCAGGGGATTGAACGTCATGTCCGAAAAAGTACGCGCCAAGGCGCAAGAAGCCCTCGCCATGGTCGAAGAGATCAACGCCATCGTCCTGCCCGAACCCACCGACGCAGACGCTGTCGTCCCGCTGTCGGCCGCCCCCGCGCCCGTGGGCGAGGAAATCCGCGCCCGCATGGCCGAGATCGACATGAGCGATACCCAGTCCATCGTGTCGTTCGGATCGGCCGCGCAGGCCGAGCTGCAGGAAATCAGCCAGGCGATGCTGCAGGACGTGCGCAACAAGGACGTGGGCCCCGCCGGCGACAGTCTGCGCGGCATCGTGACCACGATCCGCGGCTTTTCGGTCAGCGAGCTGGATGTCCGGCGCGAGCGCAGCTTTTGGGAAAAGCTGCTGGGCCGCGCCGCGCCCTTCGCCAAGTTCACCGCCCGCTTCGAAGAGGTGCAGGGTCAGATCGACCGGATCACCGACGATCTGCTCAAGCACGAGCACAGGCTGCTGAAGGACATCAAATCGCTCGACATGCTTTATGAAAAGACGCTGCAGTTCTACGACGAGCTGGCGCTTTACATCGCGGCGGGCGAGGAAAAGCTGTCCGAGCTCGACAAGACCACGATCCCCGCCAAAGAGGCCGAGGTTCAGGCCGCCGCCGAAGCCGAGCAGGTCATGGTCGCGCAAGAGCTGCGCGATATGCGCGCCGCGCGCGACGATCTGGAACGCCGGGTCCACGATCTGAAGCTGACGCGGCAGGTGACGATGCAATCGCTGCCCTCGATCCGGCTGGTGCAGGAGAACGACAAGTCGCTGGTCACCAAGATCAACTCGACCCTGGTCAACACCGTGCCGCTCTGGGAAACGCAGCTGGCGCAGGCGGTTACGATCCAGCGCTCGGCCGAGGCGGCGGCGGCAGTGCGCGACGCCAACGACCTGACCAACGAATTGCTGACCGCCAACGCCAAGAACCTGCGCGAAAGCAACAAGCAGATCCGCCAGGAAATGGAACGCGGCGTCTTCGACATCGAGGCGGTCAAGCAGGCCAATGCCGACCTGATCGGCACCATCCAGGAAAGCCTGCAGATCGCCGACGAAGGCAAGGCGCGCCGCGCCGCGGCCGAGGAAGAGCTGAAGAAGATGGAGGCCGAGCTGCGCGACACGCTGGCCGCCGCCAAGGCGCGGCGCGACGGGGTGGGCGACAATGCCGCCACGTCGGTCCCGGCCAGCTGAGCATGCGCGCGCGGGGTCTCTTCGCGGCGCTGTCGCTGCTGGCGCTGGCGGCCTGCGACGCGTCGCGGCTGGCGCCGCGCGAGACCGGCACGTTGCCGCAGGCCCGGCCGGCGGCGATGGGCGGCGCGGGGGCCGCGGGCCGCGAAACGCCCTCGGCCGCGAGCCTCGCTCTGGCGCAATATTACCGCCGGGTCCAGGCCGACCTGCTGGCGCGCGGCCTCTTGCGCACCGACGGCGGCGGGCCGGACACGCCGATCACCGACACCATGCTGGCGCGCGATTTCGAGAACATCGCCCTGACCGAGGAATACGTCCGCGGCGCCGGGCTCCGCCCTGGCGACGGCGGGCTCGGGCGGATCAAGAAATGGACCAAGCCGGTACGGGTGGTGGCGGAATTCGGCCCCTCGGTGCCCGCCGAGCAGCGCAGCGCCGACCGCGCGGCGCTGGCGCGCTTCACCGACCGGCTGGCGCGGGCGACCGGGCACCGGATCGGCATGTCGGCCGCTGGCGCGAATTTCCATGTGCTCTTCATGGGCGAGGACGACCGCGCGCTGATCCAGCCGCGCATCCGCGCGCTTGTGCCCGACGTGGATCAGGCCTCGCTGGCGATCTTCGACCGGCTGCCGCGCGACATTCATTGCCTGGTGATCGCCTTCGCCGACCGTCCGGGCGGCTATTCCTACGACCGCGCCATCGCCGTGATCCGCGCCGAACACCCCGACCTGCTGCGCCGCGCCTGTATCCACGAGGAAATGGCGCAGGGGCTGGGGCTGGCCAACGACAGCCCGCAGGCGCGCCCGTCGATCTTCAACGACGACGACGAATTCGCGCTTCTGACCACGCATGACGAATACCTGCTGCGCATCCTCTACGACCCCCGCCTCACCCCGGGTATGCGCGCCGAGGAAGCCCGCCCGATCGTCCGCTCGCTCGCCGAGCAACTGGTCGGCGGCTCCAGCTGATAGTGTAAAAAGGAGACCCCGATGGGCATTTTCGATTTCCTCTCCGGCCAGTTCATCGACGTCATTCACTGGGTCGACGACACGCGCGACACCATGGTCTGGCGGTTCCAGCGCGAGGGCCACGAGATCAAGTACGGCGCCAAGCTGACCGTGCGCGAAGGGCAGGCGGCGGTCTTTGTGCACGAAGGCCAGCTGGCCGATGTGTTCACGCCCGGGCTTTATATGCTCGAGACGAACAACATGCCGATCATGACGACGCTGCAGCACTGGGATCACGGCTTTCAGAGCCCGTTCAAATCCGAGATCTACTTCGTCAACACCACCCGTTTCAACGATCTGAAATGGGGCACCAAGAACCCGATCATCTGCCGCGATCCGGAATTCGGCCCGGTGCGCCTGCGCGCCTTCGGCACCTATTCGGTCCGGGTGACCGACCCCGCGCGCTTCCTGACCGAAATCGTCGGCACCGACGGCGAATTCACCATGGACGAGATCAGCTTTCAGATCCGCAACATCATCGTGCAGGAGTTTTCCCGCACGCTCGCCCGGTCCGGCATTCCGGTGCTGGACATGGCCGCCAACACCCGCGAGCTGGGCAAGCTGGTGGCCCGCGACATCGCGCCCAAGCTGACCGAATACGGGCTGACCATTCCCGAGCTCTACATCGAGAACATCTCGCTGCCGCCCGCCGTCGAAGAGGTGATGGACAAGCGCTCGTCGATGGGCGTGATCGGCAATCTGAACGAATACATGCAGTTCCAGGCCGCCGAAGCGCTTGGCCGCGACGGTGGCAATGCCGCGCTGCAGGCTGGGCTCGGGGCCGGGCTGGGGATGCAGATCGGCCATCAGGCCGCCGCCGGAATGGCCGGGCAAGGCCCCTGGGGCGCAGCACCTCAGCAGGCCGCCGCACCGGCCCCCGCCGCCGCCGCGCCGCCGCCCCCGCCGGTCGAGCATGTCTGGCACATCGCCGAGAACGGCGAGACCAAGGGCCCCTTTTCCAAGGCCACGCTGGGGCGTATGGCCGCCACCGGCGATCTGACCCGCGACAGCTATGTCTGGACCGCAGGTCAGGACGGCTGGCTGCCCGCCGGAGAGGTGCGCGAACTGGCCCAGCTCTTCACCGTGCTGCCGCCGCCTCCGCCACCGGGGATCTGACGCGGCAATGACCCGCCGACGCCTGACCATAGCCCTGCACTGGGCGGTTTTTCTGTTGCTGATCCTGCTGATTTCCGGCGGGACCGGCTCACCGGTTTTATCCTGGGCCTTTGTCGTCGCGGCATTGATCTTTTCGGGCAGCGGCCTGGTTTTCGGCCTGATGACGGGTGCCGGGCCGATGCTGTCCGGCACGGCCCGTTCGGCTCATCCCTGGATGCACCGCGCCATGTATGTGGCCAGCGCGGCCACCGCCCTGGTGGTGGCCGCCGACCGGCTGGAACAGGCGCCGCCCTGGCCCGAACCGTCGCTGGCTCTTATGCTGTTGCTTTCCATTGCGTCGCTACACGCGATCTTTCATCTGTGGCGGCACACGGCGCTGGGGGATGGCGCACTTCGGCTCATGACACCGCGCGCGTTGCATGGCATCCTCTGAACCCAGTGTTTTACCCTGAAGGCCTTTTTCCATGACCGACGCGTTTGCCGCTCCACCCGCCCCTCCGAAACCCGTCGAGGAACACCGCTTCCCCTGCCCCAATTGCGGCTCTGACTATCGCTTCGATCCGGCGCGCTCGGAAATGATCTGCGACCATTGCGGGTCGACCGAACAGGTGGACGGCCCCGGCCCCTGGGACGGCGGCATCAAAGAGCTCGATTTCAAGGCCGCGCTCGACAACCTCCTGCCGTTGCAAGAGATGGAGGAGACCCGCGTCTCGCATTGCCCCAACTGCGCGGCGGATGTCGAATTCGACCCCAACGTGCACGCCGCCGAATGCCCGTTCTGCGCCACGCCCGTGGTCGCCGACACCGGCACCCACCGCCATATCAAGCCGCGCGGCCTGTTGCCCTTCGCGCTGGACGAAAAATCCGCGAAAACGGCGATGACCGATTGGCTCGGCGCGCTCTGGTTCGCGCCCAACGGGTTACAGGAATACGCCCGCAAGGGCCGCCGGATGCAGGGCATCTATGTCCCCTACTGGACCTTCGACGCCGACACCAAGTCACGCTACACCGGCCAGCGCGGCACCGTTTATTACGAATCCCGCACCGTCACCCGCAACGGCAAGACCGAGACCGTCCAGGTGCAAAAGGTACGGTGGAGACCCGCCTCGGGCCGGGTCGCGCGGTTCTTCGACGACGTTCTGGTGCTGGCCTCGACCAGCCTGCCAAAGCATTACACCGACGCGCTCGAACCCTGGGACCTTGCCGCGATGGAGCCCTACCGCCCGGAATTCCTCGCCGGGTTCCGGGCCGAGGGCTATTCGGTCGACCTCGACACCGGCTTTACCGAGGCCCGGCACAAGATGGACCGCGTGATCGAACGGGACGTCAAGTTCGACATCGGCGGCGACCGCCAGCGCATCAGCAATATCGACACCACCGTCAGCGACGTGACCTTCAAGCATATCCTGCTGCCGGTGTGGCTTGCCGCGTACAAGTACCGCGGCAAGACCTATCGCTTCGTCGTGAACGGCCGCACCGGAAAGGTGCAGGGCGAACGGCCATGGTCGGGCTGGAAGATCGCCTTCGCCGCGACGCTGGCGATGATCGTGGCTGCTGGTGTCGGCTACCTGATCGCGCAGAACCAGTAAAAGCTCAGCCCCGCTTAACCGCGATCGTCTTGCCCGCCCCCTTGTCGGGCGCGCGGCGCGGCACGGTGATGTTCAGCACGCCGTCCTTCATATGCGCCTCGGCGCGGTCGGCATCCGCATCCCCTGGCAGCCGGAAAGACCGCCGGAACGATCCGTATTCCCGTTCGGTGAAATACCAGGTATCGCCCTTCTCCTCGCGCGTCGCGCTCTTCTCGCCGCTCACGGTCATCACCCCGTTCTCGACGCTCAGTTCCACCTCGTCCTCGCCCACGCCGGGCAATTCGACGCTGATGCGATAGGCGTTTTCGTCCGACGACGCATCCGACGCCGGCGACAGCCAGTCGCTGATCCGATGCCCCAGCCCGCGCAGCGGCGCATAAAGCTGCGGCCACAGACCGCTGTTCCGATCCGTCTCGACCATTCTTTCTCTCCTCTTGCTGGTGTGACGTTCCGGGCAAGCCTAGCGCAGCGAATCGTGGCACAAATTGATCACGCGCAGTGCACGGGGCTTGTTCACAAGCGCCGCAATCGTCTAGTTAGCGCAAACACGAACAGGAGACCCCGATGATCCTCTGCTGTGGCGAAGCCCTGATCGACATGCTGCCCCGCACCACAACCGCGGGCGAGCCCGCCTTTGCCCCCCATGCCGGTGGCGCGGTTTTCAACACCGCCATCGCGCTCGGCCGGCTGGGCGCCCCGTCGGGATATTTCGGCGGGCTGTCGGATGACCTCTTCGGCCAGCTTCTGACCGAAACGCTGGATGCCTCGCGCGTCGACAGCGCGCTTGCCCCGCGCGCCGCACGCCCCACCACGCTGGCCTTCGTCACCCTGACGGACGGGCACGCCAAATACGCATTCTACGACGAAAACACCGCCGGGCGCATGCTGACCAAGGCCGACCTGCCCGACACCTCCGCCTGCGCCGCGCTCTTCTTCGGCGGCATCAGCCTGGTGTCGGAACCCGCCGCCGACGCCTACGCCGCGCTCTGCGCGCGCGAGGCGGGCCAGCGCCCGATCATGATCGACCCCAACATCCGCCCCGGCTTCATCACCGACGAACCCCGCTACCGCGCCCGGCTGAACGCCATGCTTGGCGCCGCAGACATCGTCAAGATCTCGGACGAGGACATGGCCTGGCTCGGCACCACGCCCGAGACGCTGATCGCGGGCGGCACGGCGCTGGTGCTGATCACCCGCGGCGCCGAGGGCGTCGATGCCCACAATGCGGCGGGCCAAATCCGCGTGCCCGCCCACAAGGCGACGGTCGTCGACACCGTGGGCGCGGGCGACACCTTCAACGCGGGGCTTCTGGCCGGTCTCTGGCGCGCGGGCCAGCTTGACCGCGATCTGCTGCGCGCCACCCCGCTCGACGCTTTGCGCCCGGCCATCGACCTCGGCGCCCGCGCCGCCGCCGTCACCGTCAGCCGCGCCGGCGCCAACCCGCCCTGGGACACCGAACTATGAGGGCGCTGCTCCAGCGCGTCACCCGCGCCTCCGTCTCGGTCGACAACACCGTGATCGGCGAGATCGGCCCGGGCCTGTTAATCCTGATCTGCGCCATGCAGGGCGACACCGAGGCCGAGGCCGACCGCCTCGCCGCCAAGATCGCCAAGCTGCGCATCTTCAAGGACGACGCGGGCCGAATGAACCGCGCGCTCCTTGACACAGGCGGCGCAGCGCTGGTGGTCAGCCAGTTCACCCTCGCCGCCGACACGCGCCGCGGCAACCGCCCCGGCTTCTCCCCCGCCGCCGCCCCCGAAGACGGCGAACGGCTCTACGAATATTTCGCGGCGCAAATCCAGGCCCAGGGCATCCCCACCGCCACCGGCCGCTTCGCCGCCGATATGGCGGTCAGCCTCACCAACGACGGTCCGGTCACGATCTGGCTCGACACCGCCGACTGACCCCGCTCTTCTTCTTGGGACAAATACTCCCGCCGGAGGCTCCGCCACCGGCCACAGACCCCAACGCCCGCACCAACGCGTCACCCCGCCAAACGCCCCGAGGCAGCCCGCCAGCGGCGGGCAACGAGACATAAAGCGCGCCGCAGGCGCACCTTTGTCTCACCCGGATCAGGGCTCGCTCAGGGCCTCGCGGGATTTGTAGAGCGGTTTCAGAAGATAATGCAGCACGGTCTTCTCACCGGTGTGCAGCGCCACCTGCGCCTGCATGCCGGGGCGGATCTCGATGCGGGACTGCCGCTCGCTCAGCCCGTCGCGACCGACCCGCAGCGTCACCCTGTAATGCGCCTGGCCCCCGGCCTTGCGCTCGTCCTTGAACGTGTCGGCGGATATGACCTCCACCTGCCCCTTCAGCGTCCCGTAGATCGTGTAATCATAGGCCGACAGCTGGATCGTCGCCTCCTGCCCGGGCCGGATATTGGCGATGTCCTCGGGCGCGACCTGCGCCTCGACGAACAGCTCCTCGTCCAGCGGGATGATCTGCAGGATCTCCTCGCCCGGCCGCACCACGCCGCCGATGGTGCTGACCGACACGGTGTTCACCACCCCGTGCATCGGCGACACCAGCACCGTGCGGTTCAGCTGATCCTGCGAGGATTTCAGATTCTGCCGCAGCGTCGCCAGCTCCTTCAGCGTGTCGGAATACTCCTGCGCCCGGGCCAGTGCGGCCTGGGTGACGATCTCGTCGTATCGGCTCTGCGCATCCGCATGGGCCTTGCGGGCGCGGGTGACCTCGATCAGCGCCACGACCTTCTTGTCCAGCAGGTCCTCCAGCAGCCGCTTTTCGCCTTCCGCCTGTTCCAGCACGCGCAACGCGCCTTCGCTGCGGCTTTGAACGTCGGTCTGCCGGGCCATCAACAGCGCCCGTTCCGAGGCCACGATATCCGGCGACCGCGCCGCCAGGTCGCCTGGTACGTCAAAGACCGACGCCCCCGCCAGCTCTGCCTCAAGCCGCAGACGACGAATTTCCAGCGCGGTGATCTGGTCGCGCAGGTCGTCGACCGAGGATTGAAACTGCGTGCCGTACAGCCGTGCCAGCACGTCGCCGCGCTGCACTTCGTCGCCTTCGCTCACCAGAAGTTCGGCGAGAATCCCGCCTTCGAGGTTCTGGATGATCTGCGGGCGCGACGAGGACACGATCTCGCCCTCGGCGCGGACGATCTCGTCGATCCAGGCAAAGGCCGCCCAGACCACAAAGACCGCAACCGCCGCCACGCAAAGCCAGATGGTCAGCGACGGCCCCGCCATGCGGCGCAACAGCTGGGCGGACAGGCCGGTGTCGGCGACGGCCATGCCCTAGCCCCCCTGCCCGGCGCTGCGCAGATGATCGAGCACCTGATCGCGCGGCCCGTCGATCACCATGCGGCCATTGGCCAGGATCAGCGTGCGCGTCGCCAGCGCCAGGATCGGCACCCGGTGGGTGGCGATCACCGCGGTGCGCCCCGAAAGCCAGGTCTCGAGCCGCGAGATCAGCGTCTTTTCCAGCGTCTGGTCCAGCGCCGCCGTGGGCTCGTCCAGCAGGCAGACCTCGGGGTCCTGCAACCACAGCCGCGCCCAGCCGATGCTCTGGCGCTGGCCCACCGACAGCCCCTCGCCGCCGTCGCGGATCTCGAGGTCGAGCCCCCGGGGATGGGCCTTGACGAATTGCCCCAGCCCCGCGAAATCCAGCGCCGCGTAAAGCCGGTCGTCGTCGCGCTCGAGCAGGCTGAGGTTCAGGTTGTCGCGCAATGTGCCGTGAAAGAGCCGCACCTCCTGCCCCAGATACCCGACCGAGCGGCGCAGGTCGCGCGGGTCGATCTGCGCCATCTCGACGCCGTCGATCCGGACCTGCCCGGTGGCGGGCGCGTAAAGCCCGCTCAGCATCTTCAGCAGGGTCGACTTGCCCGACCCGTTGGCCCCCAGCACCGCGACGGTCTGGCCCGGCAGGATCGTCATCGCCCCGATGTCCAGAACCGCGGCCCCCTCGGGATCGTAGCGATAGGTGACGTCCCGCAGATCGTAACGGCCCTCAAGCATGGTGCGGCGCAGATAGCTGCGCGCCGCGCTGCGGTCCTGTTCCGCGCCCGCGATCCCGTCCAGCCCGTCCAGCGCCGCCTTGACGTTGCCCCAGCGCGCCATGATCCCCGCGAGCTGCGTCAGCGGCGCCAGTGTGCGCGAGGTCAGAATGCCCACCGCGATAATCGAGCCCACGGTGAATTCGCCTGCAAAGACCAGGTAGGTCCCGGTGATCACCGCGCCGACATAGGTCGCCTGCTGCACGCCCTGGCTCCAGAAGGTCAGCCTGGCCGCCAGCCTGCGCTGATCCGAGGATTTCAGCGCCTGCACCGCCACCAGCTGATCCCAGATCCGGGCAAAGCGGTCTTCGGCGCGCTGGGTCTTGATCGTGTCGAGCTCGACCACCGCTTCCTGCAACAGGCGGCTCTGCCGGGCGCTGGCGCCCTGCATCTCTTGCGTCAGCCGGAGCATCCTCTTTTGCAGAAAGATCCCCGGCACCACCATCAGCAGCCCGCCCGCCACCAGCACCCAGACCACCGATCCGCCGATCGACCAGACCAGCAGCAGAAAGACGAAGATGAACGGGATATCGGCCAGCGCGCCCACGGTCGAGGCGGTGAAGAACTCGCGCACCGAGCCGAATTCGCGCATCGACGCGAAAAGCTGCGATGGCGAGCGCCCGGCGCTGTCCGACCGCATCCCCAGAAGTCGCGACATCAGCACCTGCTGCACGCCCAGCTCGATCTGCCGCCCCGCGCCGTCCAGCAATTGCGACCGCGCGATCTTGAGGAACGCCTCAAGCAGCAGCGCCAGCGCCGCGCCGATGGCCAGCACCCACAGCGTCGCTTCGGATTGATGCGGGATCACCCGATCGTAGACCTGCAACGAAAAGAGCGCCACCGCGACCGCCAGAAGATTGGCCACGAACGACCCAAGCGCCACCTCGGCAAAGTGGCGGCGAAAGCGCGCGAACTCACCCCAGAACCAGTGTTTGCGCTGGGTCACGGCCGCGTGCAGATCGCCAAGCCGCGCAACCGGCGCGTCGCCGCGCAAGAGCGTGCCGCTGAAATGGGGGGCGAAATCCTCGATGAACACCTCGGCGCGTTTGTCCTTTTCGCCTGCGTCGTAGACGGTCAGCGGGCCGGCATCGTGCTCTTGCCCCAGCACCAGAACCGCCTGCCCGTTGGTCATCAGCGCCAGCGCCGGCCACATCCGGGGTGTCGGGTGTGTGGTCTCGATGGCCTCGGCCTCAAGCCCGGCGGCGCGCAGGCCCGCCAGAAGAGCGTCCGCCCCGTAACGGTCATCTTTGGCGTTCTGCGCCAGGGCCTGCAGGATATCGTCGCCGTTCGCCTCGATCCCGCAGAGCCCGGCCTGCACCCGGATCAAACCGGCCCGAGCGCGGGCGCGGTCCGAGTAGCGGGGCGCGCGGGCTGGCGTGTTGGCCGGGGCCGCCTGCGGCACGGCGCGCAACACCGCATTGCGGGCGCGGCCCGCCAGGACCGAAATCGGCGTTGCGCTCAAATCTGCTGTCCTTCGGCCAACGCCCCTTGCAGCCTGGCAATCGTCAGCTCGGCGCGGGCGGCCTTGTATTTCAGTTCCAGTTCGCGCTCCAAAGCGGCGGAATAGGTTTCATAGACGCCGACCACGTCCATGACCTGCCGCTGCCCGCCTTCGTACTGGCGCTGGAACAGGTCGAGGTTCTGGCGGGCCTGAATGCTGAGGCCGCGCGCCTCGGCGGCCTGACGGCGCAGGGCCTCGAGCTGGCGCTGCTCGGACTGCAATTTGCGCTGCGCCTCTTCGCGGGCCTCGTCGACCCTGCGTTCGGCGGCCACCTTGCCCGCCTCGATGGCGTCCAGAGCCGCGGGCGTGCCAAAGCCGATGCCCTGATCGGTCAGCACATTTGCCCCGCCAGACGCGCCGTCGCCATCGACGGTGACCGTCGCGCCCAACCCCGGCAGGTGCCCCGCGCGGGCGATCCGCGCCTCGGCCAGCGCCCGGTCCCGTTCGGCCATGGCGCGCAACACGGCCAGAGGCGTGCCGCCGGGCGCCGGGCCCAGCCCACCCAGGCCGCGCAGATCGCTCAGCGGCCCAGCCGACATCGCGCCCAGTTCGGCCAGCGCCGTCACGGTCTTTTCGCCCGCCGCATCGGCCTTGGCGCGGATGCTCGCCAGTTTTTGCCGCAGCACGTTCAGATCGGAAGGATCCGACACGCCGCCCCGGACGCGTTCGTTCATGACCCATTCGAACCGCGTCATGTCCTGCAGCGCGACGCTGTAATGCTTTTGCGCCTCGCGCCCCTCCTCGGCCTGAAGATAGAGCGTCAGGGCCTCGAAGATGCGGGTGTTGCCGTCCTCGGTCAGCGCCACGGCGGCCAGTTCGACATCGGCCTTGGCCAGATCGCGTTCGGCCTGTTTGCGGCCGTTGTCGAAGAGCACCTGATTGATCAGCAGATCCGCCGCGAAATCGCCCAGCGACGTTAGCGAGACGCGGGGGCTGAGGGTCGGCAGCCAGTTCTTCTGCGCGGCCTCGGCGCGCAGCCGCGCGACTCGCAGCTCTGCCTCGGCGACGCGGCTGTCCGCCGCCATGACCGACGCAGCCACCTGCGCGTAAGCGCTGCCCTCGACCAGCGCGCTTTGCCGCGCCTGCAGCGCCGCGATGATCAGAGAGGCCGGCGCGACCTCTCGCGGCGCCTCTGCCGCGGGGCCGAAGGGCGCCGACAGAAACCGCGTGACGCCTTCGTCCTTCATGCATCCCGACAGCAGCGTCGCCGCCGCCAGAATGCCCAGAGCCTGCCTGCCCGTCATATTCATTACCTGCCTCCGTGGCCGGGCCGCATCGGCCCCGGCCCCTGGTTACAAACCGGCTCAGATCGTGACGTTGGTGATGTCGTCCTCGATCAGCACCGTCGCCTCGCCCAACGTGTAGACGTTGAGCACCTGTCCCTCGGACCCAAGCCCCGTGCCGCTGTGCTGCGCCCCGGTGATCGTGACCGCATCGTCCGCGCCGCCCTGGATGGTCAGCGTGTCCGCGTTCGACGACAGCGCCAAAAGCTGCGCCTCGGTGATCGTCAGATGGCTGTCCTCGGCGAATTGCAGGTCGATTGTCTCGATCTGGAACGCCCCCAGCTCGGCCGCCAGCTGATCGGTCATGGCCACCTCGGAGGTGGCCGGATCGTCGGCCACCAGATAGGTGCCGGTCTGGTTGCCCGCCGCATCCGTGGCCCGCACCACCAGATGCGATCCGTCCGCCACCGTCGGCGAGAAGGCAAACCCGGTTTCGCCCAGAGAGGGGACATCGAATTCGCTGGTGCCGACCGCCTCGATCCCGAAGGCGCCGTCGGTTTCGACCACATGGGCGATGTCCACAGCGTCGTCCTGGGTCGCGATGCTGATGCCGCGCAAACCGGTCAGGTCGCGGGTATAGCTTTCGACGATGGGCGCGTCCGGCGCGTCGGTGTCGATGGCGATGCTCATGGTTTCAGAGAGGGTGTTGCCCGCGGCGTCCGTCGCCTCGATCAGCACTTCGGCCGACAGCGTGCCTTCTGGGATCGCGCCGGGCGGGATATCCACGCTCCAGCCGGTGCCGCTGACGGTGGCCACATGGGCGACGCCGCCGATGGTCACGACGACC
Source organism: Aestuariicoccus sp. MJ-SS9 (assembly GCF_032586235.1). Lineage (NCBI taxonomy): Bacteria > Pseudomonadati > Pseudomonadota > Alphaproteobacteria > Rhodobacterales > Paracoccaceae > Aestuariicoccus > Aestuariicoccus sp. MJ-SS9. Next base: position 201,974 of record NZ_JAWHTD010000001.1, on the reverse strand, counting down.
GCTGACCCAGCCTCGACCTCGCCGTCGAGCGTAAGGCCCGCGGCAGCCTCGGCGGCGTTGATCACACCGTCCGCGCCGCCCGGGGTCGACGCGATGGCGAAGTCGCGCACGAAGGTGTCGATCCGCACGTCGCCGCTGGCGCTGGCGACATTGCCCGCCGCATCGGTTGCAACGGCCGTGGCCGTCAGCGTGGTCTCGCCCTCGGGCAGGTCCGAGGCGGCGAAATCCGCGCTCCAGCTGCCGTCCTCCGCCACGGTTGCGGTGTGGGTAACACCGGCCAGGGTCACCTCAACCGCGCTGTCCGGGTCGGCGGTGCCAACAAGGGTGATGCCATCGCTGCGCTCGACGGCATTGACGATGCCGTCGCCTTCCAGCCCGGAGGTGTCGATACCGACACCGATGACCGTGTCGACCGCGACGCTGCCCGAGGCGCTGGCGGTGTTCCCGGCGGCGTCGGTCGCGGTGACGGCAATGGCGGCGCTGTAGGTGCCCGCGGCGATGTCGGCGCCGGGTACGGCGACCTGCCAGGCGCCGTCGTCGCCGGCGGTGGTGGCATAGGTGAAGGACTGGAATGTGACCTCGACCACGGCGCCGGGATCGGCCTGGCCCGTCACGCTGAAGCCGCCGTCGGCTTCGGCCGCGGTGACCAGATCGTCGCCGCCCGCAAGACCGCTGTCCAGCGACACGCTGATCTGGGTGTCGACACCGAAGCTGTGGCTGGTCGTGGCGACGTTGCCCGCCGCGTCGGTCGCGGTGGCTGTCGCGGTCGTCGTGTAGGTGCCCGCGGCCAGCATCGTGGCGTCGAACGAGACGGTCCAGGCCCCGTCGGACCCGACGCTCGCCGCCTGCGTCACGTCACCGATGGTGACCATGACAGCCGACCCGGGGTCGGACGTTCCGGTCAGGGTGACGCCGCCTTCGTCATATTCCGCCGCGTTGATCAGGTCGTCCCCGGTCAGCGGCGTTCCGGTGATCTCCACCGCGCCGACGGTGTCGATCTGCACGTCGCGGCTGGCGCTGCAGGTATTGCCCGCCGAGTCCGAGGTGCTGGCGGAGATCGTGCCGGTATATTCCCCGCCCGCGAAATCGGCCGAGGTCACAGGCAGCGTCCAGACGCCATCGGCGCCGGTCGTCACCTCTTGGGTCAGATCGCCAAAGCTGACCAGAACCACGGCGCCGGGGGCCGAGGTGCCGGTGATGTCGAACCCGGCATCGGCGTCTTCGCCGTTCACCAGATCGTCGCCGCCCACCGGGTCGATGGCGATGGGATGCGGAACGGTGTCCACCGCGATCACATCGTCGACCACGGTGACGTTGCCCGCCGGATCGGTTGCGATGATGGTGATGTCCTGCTCGTATTCGCCGCCAGGCAGGACCGCGTCGTCGAGCGAGACGGTCCACGTCCCGTCGGGGGCCACGTCCACGGGAACGTCGGTCTCGCCGATGGTGACCACGACGGTCGCGCCTGGCTCGACCGTGCCGGTGACGTCGGCGCCGTCCTGGTGATCTTCGGCATTCACGATATCGCCGGCGGATACGGTGCCGGTCTCGACCTCCACGGGCGGCGGCATCGTGTCGATCAGGACCTGCGGCCCCTCCAGATCGTGCTCGATCCCGTCTGGATCCAGCACATTCACCTCGACGCGGTAGTCACCGTCGGGGGGGAAGCTCTCGTACTCGAACACCGCTTGCCAGGTGCCGTCGTCGCCGGGTTCGACCGTGACCTCGCGGTCGCCGATAACGACCCGCACCGTCGAGCCGGGAACGGCGGTGCCGGTCACCGTGACAGTCGGGTCGTCCTCGCCGTTCGCGTCGATATCCGCATCGGGATTGTCGACCGTGGGATCGGGAAGCGCTGTCGGATTTCCGCCGCCGCCTTCACTGTCGCCGTCGCCGCCGATCAGCGTCGTGCCCACCAGCCCGACCCCAGCTGCGGCGCCGCCCCAGCCCAGGCCGCCCAGCCCGCCGGTGCCAAGCAGGGACGAGCCCAGCATGCTGACCTCTTCCTCCTCGGGCATGCCCGCCACGACCTCAGGCTGGTCGACGAAGAACAGATCGTCGGACGGGCTCCATTTGCCCCAGGCTTCGGCCGGGCCGTATTGCGCCTGCAGCCCACCGTTGCCCATGTCGGCAAAGGCAACCTCGTTCAGCTCGCCCCGGGCGCTCAGGAACAGCCGGTTCGGCAGGCCCGGGCCCTGTTCGAAATACCCCTCGAGCACGATCACCCTTCCGTCGGCGAGGGTGATCATCAGGTCGTCGGCGGCGCGGTCATAGCCACGCAGGTCCGAAGCCCGGAGGTGCAGGGAGATTTCATTTCCGGTTCCGGCGTCGATGAGAAACCCCTCACCCGCACCGGCAACCGTACCACGATGCGCCGTGCCCATAGGGGCACGAACGACAAACTCGATCGATTTCATGGCGTCACCGCTCTGCCTCTGTGACAGCACTGTTTATTGTCGGCTGTCTTGTTGTTTGGCGGAGTGGTTACCTTAATTTTGCCATTTTCCCTAGTGCGAACTTCGGGCCGATTCGTTTTTTTGCCGCCGATGCGGCGGGATGTTGTGCAAAATCAAAAGCCCAGCCCGAGCGTGCTCGCGTCAAAGTTTAACGACCTGACCGGTGCGCGCGGCCGCCTGCGCCGCGTGGCCGATGCGGACAGCCCAGGCCCCATCGCGCAGCCCGACCTCGGGCGCGCCCCCGCCGCGCACGACCTCGAGGAACTTTTGATGCTGGTAGAATGTCGATCCGTTGTGATCGCCCGCAGCCAGCAAGGTCGGGTCCACCGGGATCTCGACGGTCTGCGGCCCCTTGGGCTGACGCGGGCTGACGACGACCTGCGCGGTGGGCGGCAGGCCCAGATGGGTCGGCCAGAAGCGGCCGGGGCCGGGCACGAAAGCCTCGATCTTGCCTTTGGGGCCGACGGCAGACAGCTCTTCCTGGTAACGCGCGCCCTCGGCGTACATGCAGAGTTCCAGCATCGCGCGGGCGCCGCGGGCGAATTCCACGATCACATAGGCGCTGTCCCAGATATCCGGGACCTCGCCGGCATAGGTTTCGTCCAGGTGGTTCACGACCTGCCCGCCGCTGGCCATCACCCGCACCGGGTCGTCGTTCAATACCAGCCGCATCAGGTCGAAGAAGTGACAGCACTTTTCGACCAGCGTCCCCCCGGTGTTGCGGTTGAAGCGGTTCCAGTCGCCGACCTTGGGCAGGAAGGGAAAGCGGTGCTCGCGGATGGTGAACATGGTCACCCCGCCGGTGGCTCGCGCGGCCTCTTCGACGAAGGTCTGGATCGGGGGCATGTAGCGGTATTCCATCGCCACCCAGACCGGCGCGGAATAGCTTTGCGCAAAGCTTTCGATATGTGCTGCGTCGGCGGGATCGGTGTAAAGCGGCTTTTCCATCAGCAAAGGCAGGGGCCGGGTGCGGGCGATTTCGTCCATCTGCGCGACGTGCAGGTGGTTCGGGCTGGCCACCAGCAGGCAATCGAGGCTGTCGTCCGCCAGAAGATCGGTCAGCGTCGGACAAAGCCGGGCGTTGGGCGCGATAGCTTTGGCGGCATTGGCCATGATCTCGTTCGGCTCATAGATCGCGGCGACGCGCGCGCCGGGCAGCAGGGCGATGTTGCGCAGGTGCTCCTGCCCCATCATGCCGCAGCCGATGATGCCGTAGTTCAGGATTTTGTCGTTCACGGGGGTGTCTTCCTTTAGGCGATGCGCGCCACGTAGGCGGCGACATCGGTGTCGATCCAGTTGCGGGAAACCTCGGCCCGCGCGCCGTCCTGCGCCCAGGATACGCGCGACGCCATCAGGCAGGGCGCGCCGGGGCGCGGCGCGAAGGCGGAAGGGGACCAGTCGGGCACCCGGTCCAGCGTCAGCCGGTCCTCGGCCCGGGCGATCCAGAGGCCAAGGCGTTCGCGGTAGTAAAGATAGAGCGATTCCGACAGGTCGCCGGCGGTCAGCGTTTCGGCATAGCCGCCATCGAGCCAGATCTCCTCCAGCACCGCGGGCCGGCCATTGAGCCGCCGCAGCCGGCGAATCCGGTGGCCCCGGGTGCTGGTGCCGAAGTCCGGCAGATCGGCGGGTTTGTCCAGCGTGTCGACCCCGAGGATCTCGGCGGTGGGCAGGCCGCCGCCCTCGTGCAGCTCGACCCGGAAGAACGCATAGACCGATTCGGCGTCCGTCCTGGCGCGGACGTAATTGCCCGACCCCTGCACGCGTTCCAGCAGGCCCTTTTCGGTCAGGTCCGCCAAGGCCTTGCGCAGCGTGCCCACCGAGGTGCCCAGCCGCGCCGCCATCTCGCGTTCAGGCGGCAGGCGTTCGCCATCCGTCAGACGCCCGGCGGCGATCTCGCGGATCAGCATCTCGCTCAGCTGCACATAGAGCGGCAGGGCGTGGCGGTCGGACAAGGAAGGCCTCGGTCGAAAGAATTGATACAGTATTGATCTACATCAAGCACGGTGCTACGCAAGTGGAAATGATACAGCCCACAGGCACCTTATGACCGTCGTTCCCATCACCTCCCCCGATCTCGACGCCGCCGAGGTGTCGTGGTTCGCCGCCCTCTGCTCGGACGATTACGAATTCCTCGGCGTGCCCGACGGCAAGCTGCGGTCAAGCTGGGCGCATTGTTCGTCCATCGTGAAAGAGGCCGAGGCGCAGGGCTTTCGCAACATCCTGTGCCCCTCGTCCTACCAGGTCGGGCAGGACACGCTGTCGTTCGTGGCGGGCTGTGCCCCGATCACCGAAAAGATCAACATGCTGGCCGCCGTCCGCTGCGGCGAGATGCAGCCGATCATGCTGGCCCGCACCATCGCCACGCTGGATCACATGCTGGAAGGCCGGCTGACGGTGAACATCATCTCGTCGGATTTCCCCGGCCAGAAGGACCCCTCGCCCTACCGCTACCAGCGTTCGCGCGAGGTGGTCGAGATCCTCAAGCAGGCCTGGACCCAGGACGAGATCAACCACAAGGGCGAGGTCTATGATTTCGAGGGGCTGACCACGGACCCCGCCAAGCCTTACCAGACCGGCGGTCCGCTGCTTTACTTCGGCGGCTATTCGCCGGATGCGCTGGAACTTTGCGGTCAGCATTGCGACGTCTACCTGATGTGGCCCGAAACCCGCGACGCGCTGGCGCAGCGGATGAAGGATGTGCACGCGGTGGCCGAACGTTATGGCCGCACGCTGGATTACGGGCTGCGGGTGCATGTCATCGTGCGCGACACCGAGGCAGAGGCCCGCGAATACGCCCAGCACATTGTCAGCAAGCTTGACGACGATCAGGGCCGCGCGATCCGCGAACGCGCGCTCGACAGCGGCAGCCTGGGCGTGTCGCACCAGGCCAAGAACCGCGAGCTGGCGGATATGGAAGGCTTTATCGAGCCGCATCTGTGGACCGGCGTTGGCCGGGCGCGGTCGGGCTGCGGGGCGGCGCTGGTCGGATCGACCGACCAGGTGCTGTCCGAGCTGGAGCAATACCAGAAGATGGGCATCCGCGCCTTTATCCTGTCGGGCTATCCGCATCTGGACGAATGCCGCCATTTCGGCGCCCGCGTCCTGCCGCAGCTCAAGACATGCTCATTGCCGCAGGCCTATGGCCGCGTGCCCGCCGAAACACCCAAGACGCCGCTTGGCGCCGGAGAGCGCCGCTGACGCGCCCCGGCCGCACAGCGCAATAAAGGAATGATGATGGACCGCGTATCGCTGACCGACGATCTAAGCTTCAGCCGCCTTGTCTATGGCATGTGGCGACTGGGCGACGACACCAACACCGCGCCCGAACACGTCCGCGCCAAGATCGCGGCTTGCCTCGATCAGGGCATCACGACGATGGACCAGGCCGACATCTACGGCGGCTACGAGGCCGAGGAGATCCTCGGCAACGCGCTGACCAAGGATCTGCGCAACCGGATCGAGATTGTCACGAAATGCGACATCGTCGCACCGGTGGGCCGCTACGCCGAGGCGCGGGTCAAGCATTACGACACCAGCCGCGCGCATATCCTGTCGTCGGTCGACCATTCGCTCCGGCTGATGCGGATCGAGCACATCGACCTTTTGCTGATCCACCGCCCCGACCCGCTGATGGATGCCGAGGAAACCGGCGCGGCGCTGGACGAGGTGGTGAATTCCGGCAAGGTCCGCGCGGTGGGCGTGTCGAACTTCATGCCCTACGACTGGGAGCTCTTGCAGGCCAGCATGGCCACCAAGCTCTGCACCAACCAGATCGAGATGAGCCTGCTGGCGCACCAGCCCTTCACCGACGGGCAGCTGGCGTTTTTGCAGCGCCACAAGATCCCGCCGATGGCATGGTCTCCGCTGGGCGGCGGCGCGATCTTTACCGACAGTGCGCATATTGCCCTGCGCGACGCGATGCAGCGCATCGCGGACGCGCAGAATGTCGAACCCGGCGCCGTCGCGATTGCGTGGCTCTTGGCACATCCCGCACGAATTCTACCTGTCCTCGGCACCAATAATCTGGACCGGATCGCCCGCATCGGCGATGCTGCGAAGGTCCACCTGGATCGGGAGACATGGTTTGAGCTTTACACCCACGCTTTGGGGCGCGAAGTCGCCTGAGGCACAGTCAGTACACGGAAACGCCGGTCGGGTGACCGGCCTCGCGATCACAGGAAAGCATCCGGGATGAACGCCATGTCGCAAAGTTTCGACCCCGCCGGGACCAGCTCGCGCGCGTTCCGCGATGCGCTGGGGCGCTTTGGCACCGGCGTCACCGTGGTGACCTGCGCCACCGGGGACGGCCCGCTGGGCATCACCGCCAACAGTTTCGCCAGCGTGTCGCTGGACCCGCCGCTGGTGCTTTGGGCGCCGGCGAAGGGGTCGTCGCGCTATCCGTTTTTCGCCGCCGCCGATCACTTTGCCATTCACGTCATCGGCAGCGACCAGGCCGAGGTCTGCCAGGGCTTCGCACGGTCAGGAGACGCGTTCGACCGGTTCGCATGGGAGGAGGGCGCGCATGGCGTGCCTTTGTTGCAGAACTGCCTGTCGCGTTTCGAATGCACTAAAACCGCCGAACATGACGGCGGCGATCATACGATCGTCGTGGCGCGGGTCACGCGCGTCACCACCCGAATCGGAGAACCGTTGATGTTCTTCGGCGGAAAATACGGGGGCTTCACGCCCGCGACATAATCCGCCCCGATAAAAACCGGTAAACGGGGGGGGCGCATAGGGAGGAGAGGCCGATGGCCGCATTGCTGGGGATCCTGCGCCCCCTGCAATTCGTGAACGACCACATCCTGCGGCTTGGCCGCGGGTTCGCGGTCATAGCGATTGCATTGATGGTGGTGTGTATTCTGGTGCAGGTGTTCATGCGCTACGTCATTAACAACGCCCTGCCCTGGCCCGAAGAGGCCGCGCGTTTCCTGATGCTTTGGATGACCGGGCTGATCGCGCCCTCGGCCTATCGCCGGGGCGGCTTCGTGGCCATCGACACGCTGACCATCACCCTGCCCCCGCGCGCCGCCGCGGCGCTGTCGCTGGTGTTGCTGTTCCTGGCGACCATCGTGCTGGTCGTGGGCCTGCAACTGGGGCTGAAGCACGTCAAGTCCGGCTGGCTCTTTGCGTCGTCCTCGCTCTACCTGCCGCTCGAGGTGATCGGGCAGAAGGGCTTCAAGATCAAACTGGCGTGGATGTACCTGTCGCTTTACGTCGGGCTGATCTTGCTCTTGGTCGTCAACATAGAACTGATCCTGCGGTCGCTTGTGACCATGCTGGGCGGCGAAGACCGCCTGCGCCCGCTGATGGATTCCGAACTGAGGGTCGAATAGATGCTGATCTGGTTCTTGCCCCTCTTTCTGGTGTTCCTGATGATCGGCCTGCCGGTCTTCTTCGGCATGCTGGCCGCGCCCGGCATCCTGCTGTGGCTGAACGGCCAAGAGCGCGACCTGTCGCTGCTCTACCGCAACGTCTATAACGGCATGGACAGCTTTCCGCTGATGGCGATCCCGTTCTTCATGCTGGCGGGCGAGCTGATGAACCGTGGCGGCATCACCATGCGGCTGGTGGAATTCAGCCAGGCCATGATGGGCCATTTCCGCGGCGGGCTGGCGCATGTGAACGTGCTGTCCTCGATGCTGTTCGCGGGCCTGTCGGGGTCGGCGGTGGCCGACACCTCGGCGCTGGGGTCGATGCTGATCCCCGCGATGGAGAAAGAGGGCTACACCCGCCGCTTCGCCGCCGCGATCACCGCCGCCAGTTCCGTGATCGGGCCGATCATCCCGCCCTCGGGCATCATGATCATCTACGCCTATGTCATGGGCGAGAGCGTCGCCGCGCTGTTCCTGGCGGGCATCGTGCCGGGGATCCTGGTTGGTCTGGGGCTGATGATCATGGTCAAGGTCATGGCCGACAAATACGACTTCCCCGCCTCGACCGCTAAATCCACCTGGTCCGAGCGGGGGCAGGCCAGCCTCAAGGCGTTCTTCCCGCTGCTGACGCCGGTGATCATCCTGGGCGGCATCCTGATGGGCGTCTTCACCCCGACCGAGGCCGCGGCCGTGGCGGTGGCTTATGCGATCATCATCGGGATGTTCGTGCTCAAGACGCTGAGGGTCGGCGACCTGCCGGATGTGCTGATGCGCTCGGCCATGACCTCGGCGGTGGTGCTGCTGCTGGTGGGCGCGGCGATGGCGTTCAAGACCGTGGTCAGCCTCAGCCATGCGCCCGAACAGCTGGCCGAGATCATCCTGGGGCTGTCGCAGAACCCGCTGGTCCTGCTGTTCCTGATCAACCTGCTGCTCTTCGTGGTGGGGATGTTCCTGGATGCAGGGCCGGCGATCATCATCCTGGGGCCGATCCTGGGGCCGATCTTCGTCGAGCTGGGCATCGACCCGATCCACTTCGCGATCATCATGTCGGTCAACCTGACCGTGGGCCTGGCCACGCCGCCAATGGGGCTGGTGCTCTTTGTCGCCTCGTCGGTCAGCGGCGAGCGGGTCGAGACCATCGCCCGCGCGATCCTGCCCTTCCTCGCGGTCGAAATCCTGGTGATCTTCCTCATCACCTTCATCCCCGAGATATCCATGACCATTCCGCGCCTTACCGGGTTCGCGGACTGACCCACCGGGCGGCGACGCCCATGAACCGACCGAAAGAAAAGCTACAGGGAGACACCAATGCTCAAAGGTCTGACAACGGCGGCGCTGACGGCCGCACTGCTGGCGGGCAGCGCTATTGCTGCCAGCGCGCAGGATTACACCATCCGCGCCACCGCCAACTCGAACGAAAACGACGAGGATTACGACGGTCTCGTGGTCTTCAAGAACCACATCGAGAACGCCTCGAACGGCAAGATCGCCGTCGAGCTCTTCATCGGCACGCAGCTTTGCTCGGGCGGGGCCGAGTGCCTTCAGGGCGTGGCCGACGGGTCGATCGACGTCTTCGTGACCACCTCTGGCGGCGCGGCGGGCATCTTTCCCTATGTGCAGGTTCTCGACCTGCCCTACCTGATGTCCGACGACCGCGTGGCCGAGCACGTGCTGCAAGGCGATTTCACCCGCAAGATGCGCGAGATGGCGCTGGCCAGCTCGGGTGACACGATCCGCATCATGACCATCGGAAACACCGGCGGCTGGCGCAACTTCGCCAACACCCAGCGCCGGGTGCAGATGCCCGAGGATCTGGCCGGGCTCAAGATCCGCACAGTGGTCGCCGACCTGCCGCAAGAGCTGGTCAAGGCCCTGGGCGCATCGCCCACCCCGATCAGCTGGCCCGAGCTTTTCACCAGCTTCCAGACCGGCGTGGTCGAAGGCTCGAAGAACGGCATCACCGACATCATGAACATGAAGTTCCCCGATGCCGGCCTGAACTACGTCACGCTGGACGGCCACGCCTACATGGGCGCGATCTGGGTCATGAACAACGAAAAGTTCCTGTCCATGCCCGAGGACATGCGCCGCGTCGTGGTCGATGGCTTTGCCGCGCTACAGCAGGCGACCTTCGCCAGCCCCAAGCGCAAGTCGATCCAGGCCTATGAGGATTTCGTGGCCGGTGGCGGCGATCTCTACGTGCCCACGCCCGAGGAAAAGGCCGCCTTCCGCGACGCCGCGGCGCCGGTCTTTGACTGGTTCAAGGAGAACGTCGACGGCGGCGAAGAGATCTTCAACGCTCTGACCGCCGCCGTGGCCGAGGCCGAGGCCGATCTGGCCGCCGCCTATGAGGCCGATCTGAACTGATCCTTTTCGGAACCCAAGTCACCGGGCCGCGTGCATCCGCCACGCGGCCCGGTTTCTTTTTGCACGTTCCGTTTGGAAGGTGCCGGGCCAAAACCCCGATCCCTCAACCGCCCAGCGTCAAAGCCTCTTGCAGCAAGGCCTGCAGCGATGCGGACGGCTGCCCGTGATCGTGCGGCATTCGGTGACGGGGCTGTCCATCGGTCCGGCCGTCAGCATGACCAGAATGCCGCCGCGCGCCGCCAGGGTGTCGACCAGCCGCGTTCCCGCCAGCTCCCAACGCGGCGCGATCACAAGCGCGATGTCGTGCGACGCCGGGCCTTCCTGCGCCATCGCGTCGGCGACGGCGTTGGGATGGCTGAAAACGCGCACCTCCGCCCCGGGCATGTCGTCGCCGACAATATCCGCGGCGTCCTGCGCCACGAAATCGTTTGCCGACACGACAAAGACCCGTTCCGCGCCCGTCCGGCCTGCATCCAATCCCATGAGCCGTTCCTGAACCTGAATATCCATCAGGCCAGATGGAACACAAAAGGTACACTCTGCATTAATCTATGACATAGTCAGGAGCCGCCATGGCAACGCAATGCCGAAACTGCCCGATCCGCAAGCTCGACCTCTTCACCCAGATGCGGTCCGAGGAGGTCGAGTTCATGGAGCGTTTCAAGGTCGGCGAAATGACCGTCGACGCCGGCGCGCCGCTGATGTCCGAAGGCGCCAACACCCCGCAGCTTTTCACCGCGCTGTCGGGGATGGGGCTGCGCTACAAGCTCCTCGCGAACGGGCGGCGGCAGGTGATCAACTTCGTCTTTCCGGGCGATTTTCTCGGGCTTCAGGCCGGGGTGATGAACGAGATGACCCATTCGGTCGAGGCGACGACGCCCATGCGGCTTTGCGTCTTCGACCGGTCGGAATTGTGGACGCTGTTTAAGTCGCGGCCCGAACGCGCCTTCGACCTGACGTGGCTCGCGGCACTGGAAGAGCGCTTTCTGGGCGAGACCGTCACCAGCGTCGGGCAGAAAAGCGCGATCGAACGGGTCGCCTGGGCCTTTTCGCGCATCTACCGGCGGATCTGCGCGCTGGGGCTCGACCGGGATGGAGAGATACCGCTGCCTTACCGCCAGCAGGATCTGGCCGATGCGCTGGGGCTGTCGCTGGTGCATACCAACAAGACGCTGGCCCGTCTGCGCGACCGGCAACTCGCCAGCTGGAGCGACGGACGCCTGCGGGTGCCCGACATCGAAGCGTTGGAAGAGGCCGGGCTGGTGGACACGTCGCTAGTGCCCAGACGCCCCCTGATGTGATTTCGCAAATGGTCTCTTGCGCTTGCGCCGCCGCCGCGCCACGCTTCAGCGGAACGGGTACATCCAGACGCGGTAGTCATCGACCAGCTCATGCGCATAGGCCACTTCCTCTGGCGTCATCTTCTTGACCACCTCCTCGACCGAGATCGCCGCGTCGGGGTCGCCGCCGATGGTGCTGAGCCGGTACCACAGGTAGGCGCGCACCAGATCAGGCGCGGGCAGGCCGAGCCCGGTCTCGTAATACCAGCCGATGCCAGATTGCGCCCCCGGATGGCCCTTCATCGCGCTGCGCAGATACCATTCGAAGGCGCGGACGTAATCCTGCTCGACCCCCAGCCCAAGCGCATACATGACGCCGATCAGTTCCTCGGCATCGGCGTTGCCCGACCGCGCCGCGGGCCAGAACGCGTCATAGGCCTCTTGGAAACGCCCAGCCTCCATCAGGTCGCGTCCGTCCTCGATATCGGCGCGCGCCGGGCCGAGCGGCAACAGCGCCAAAGCGGTCACCGCCGCGGCAAACGTCTTTCCTGGTGTCACGCGGTCCTCCTTTGCCTCGCGGGGCCGGTGTTGGCCGAAACCCCTGCGGCGGATGATTTCCTGCCCTTCGATCCGGCGCAAGCCCGGATCGGGCAATTGCTGTTCTACGACAAGATCCTGTCGGGCAACCGCAATATCAGCTGCGGCACCTGCCACCATCACGATCTCGGCGGCACCGACCGGCTGAGCCTCGGGATCGGCGAGGGCGGCGCGGGCATCGGCCCCGACCGCACCGCGGGCGAGGGCGACGACCGCATCCGCAAACGCATCCCCCGCAACGCCCCGGCGCTCTGGAACCTCGGGCACAAGGACATCCGTGTGCTGTTCCACGACGGGCGGCTGGAGGTGTCGGAACTTTACGGAAACGGCTTTGACAGCCCGGCCGAGGAATGGCTGCCGCAGGGGCTGAATTCGATCCTCGCCGCACAAGCCCTGTTTCCCATGACCGCGCAATTCGAGATGGCCGGGAACCCCAGGGAGAATGAGATCGCAGGCGCCGTGCACGACCGGATCGACGCCGCCTGGCCGATCCTGGCCAAGCGGGTGCGCACGATCCCGGAATATGGCGAGATGTTCGTCGCGGCCTTTCCTGGTGTCGACAGCGCCGACGAGGTGACCATCGTCGAGATCGCCAATGCCATCGCCGCCTTCATCGGCGCCGAATGGCAAAGCTTCGACAGCCCCTATGACGCCTTCGTCACCGCTGGCACGCCCCTGCCCGCAGATGCCGAACGCGGGCGGCTCTTGTTCTTTGGGCGCGCGGGCTGTGCGGAGTGTCATTCGGGGCCGCTGTTTACAGACCACCAGTTTCACGCCATGGGCCTGCCCGCCTTCGGCCCCGGGCGCACGCGCCGCTTCGATCCGACCCCGCGCGATGTGGGGCGCATGGGGGCCACCGACGATCTGGAGGACGCCTACAAGTTCCGCACCCCGTCGCTGCGCAACGTCGCGCTGACGGCGCCCTACGGGCACAACGGGGCCTATCCGGACCTGCCAGGCATCATCGCCCACATGGCCGACCCGCGCGCCGCCCGCGCCCGTTGGCAACGCGAGATGGCGCGGCTGCCGCGCGCCGACTGGCTGGCGGCCAGTGATTTCGTGATCGCCTCGGACCGGTTCGAGATGGCCCGGCAGGCGGCAGCCGTCCCCGCCGACGCGGTGCCGCTGTCATCAAACGACATCGCCGCGATCGAGGCCTTTCTGCGCGCGCTGACCGGGGCCAGCGCCCTAAGCACGCCGATGGGCCGCCCCGACAGCGTCCCAAGCGGCCTGCCGGTGGACTGACACGCCTAGCTTGCCTTGAGCAATTCCTGGATGACCGGCTGTTCGCGGGGCTTCTTGACCAGCGTCAGCAACAGCGCGGCCAGATCCTCTTCGTCGACACGCTTGGCCGCCGCCTTGGGCGAGAACCATCGGCGGGTGCGTTCCTTGCGCTCTTTCCAGTCGGATTTCAGCTTTTCCACGATCATCGGATAGACCCGCACGCGGCAGGGAACGATGCGCCCGTCGTCCATGATCTTGGGATAGCGGTAGGTGCCGATAGCCTCGTGGCCGATGTAGCCCTTGGCGCCGGCCTCTTCCAACGCCTCGATCTCGGCGGCGGCCCAGGGTTTCTTGCCGTCCATTTCCCAGCCTTTGGGCATGACCCAGCGACCGGTGTCGCGCGAGGTTACCATGAGGATCTGCAAATCCCCGTTCTTGTCCCACCGCATCGGCAATGCGGCGATCTGTTCCCCGATTTTCGGCATGAAATGAACGCCCTTGGCTGTGTTATGATTTGTTGACTGCTTGAATTAACTTACATTTTCCTGAAGATTTTTCAACTAGACGCCGATTTCCGGGCAAAACGCCCCGCCGAAACGGGGCGTTCTCGGTAATCTTGAGCGGTAAAGATCACTCGGCCGCGACGGCCTCCTGGCGCTGTTTGCCAAGCCCCTCGATCTCAAGCTCCATCACATCGCCCGGGCGCAGGAAGCGCTGCGGCTTCATGCCCATGCCGACGCCCGACGGGGTGCCGGTGGCGATGATGTCGCCGGGCACCAGCTTCATGAACTGGCTCATGTAGCTGACGATCTCGACGACCGAAAAGATCATGTCGTCGGTGTTCGAGCTTTGCACCACCTCGCCGTTCAGGCTTAGCGACAGGTCCAGTTTCTGCGGGTCCGGCACCTCGTCCGCGGTCACCAGCCAGGGGCCGGTCGGCCCGAAGGTGGGCGCGCCCTTGCCCTTCATCCAGGTGCCGCCGCGCTCGATCTGGAATTCGCGTTCGCTGACGTCGTTGATAATGCAATAGCCCGCCACGTGGTTCAGCGCGTCAGCCTCCGAGACGTAAAGCGTCTCGGCCCCGATCACGATGCCCAGTTCGACCTCCCAGTCGCTCTTGACCGATTTGCGCGGGATGATCACCGGGTCGTTGGGCCCCGAAAGCGCCGAGGTCGCCTTGGAAAAGAGGATCGGCTCTTTCGGCGGTTCGGCCCCGGTTTCGGCGGCGTGCTTGGCGTAGTTCAGGCCGACACAGAAAAAGTTCGGCACGCTGGCCAGCGGGCTGCCGATCCGGCCCGGATTTTCGACCAGCGGCAACGACGCCGGGTCGATCCCGCGCAGCGCGTCGAGCGCCGCGATCGACACCGAGTCCCCCGCGAAATCGGTCACATGCGCCGACAAATCCCGCACATTGCCATCGGCGTCCAGCATCCCCGGCTTTTCGGCCCCCACGGCCCCGTAACGCAGCAGTTTCATCTTCGCTCCCTTTCTTTGTGGTCAGTTGCGGATCGTTATCACGACCCGGAGTCGGATTCGACCTCCACCGCCGGGCGGGCGTCTTCGGCCCGGTCGCGGAATTCCTCGATGATATGCGTCAGCAGGTGGCCGAGGTGAACGCCGATCTCGCGGCTGACGGCCTCGGCGTCGCGCGCCTCGAGCCCGGCGACGATGGTGCCGTGCTGGCGCAGCACGCGGTCGCGGTTGCGACGGGTGCGGGCGGACAGAAAGCGCGCCCGCCACATCCGCGCCAGATAGGCCCCATGCGTACGCGCCAGCGCCACGTTATGCGAGGCCTTGGCGATAGCGATGTGAAAGGCCATGTCGATCTCGAACCGGTCGATGTGATCCAGCAGATCGAATTCGGCGGCCATCTTTTCGTGGATCCGGCGGATGCCGGCGATCTCTTCGTCGGTGGCGTGTTCGACCGCCAGCCGGCCCGACAGTTCCTCGAGCGCCACCAGAACGGTGATCGCGTCGGTCACCTCTTTCAGGGTCGGATTGGCGACGACGGGGCTGCGGGCGGGGCGCAGTTCGACCAGACCTTCCTTGGCCAGAATGCGAATCGCCTCGCGCATGGGCGTCCGGCTGACCCCCATCTCGGCGGCGTTGTCGCGCTCTTTGACGGGGGCGCCCGGTGCCAGCCTGCCGCGCAAAATATCCCGGCGCAGCCGCGCCGCGATCTGGTCCGGCAGCGTGGTGTCCGCCATGATCCTTTTGCATCCTTTCGCAGATTGCCGGCAATTATCAAACATTTTCAGGCGCTTGCCGCCGCCTCACTCTTATTTTTTTTGGTATACCAAAATTGATTGATTGTCGAGAAGGTCTTGGTTAGCGTTCGCTGCGGGATGGTATACCATTCTTCGCGCCGGGCCTAAGCCACCGGCGCATCGGATTGCGGTTCAGACACCGCTCAGGGAGGAAAAAAATGTCTTATTCAAAACTGCTTGGCTCGGCGGCACTGGCTGTCGTGATCGCGGGCTCCGCGATGGCGCAAGAAGTGACGCTGCGCATTCAGAACCATTACGCACCCGAATCCGTGTCGGGCCAGCTGACCCAGCAATTCATCGACGATGTCGAGCTGATGTCCGGTGGCGAGATCGACATCGAGTTCTTCTTTTCGTCCTCAGTCGTGGCGACGGTCGAAACCTTCGACGCCGCCGCCAACGGCATTCTCGATTGCGACATGACCGGCGGCGCCTACCAGACCGGCAAGAACCCCGCGTTCCAGTTCGTCGGCGACATCATGGGCGGCTATGACACGCCCTACCAGCAGCTGTCGTGGCTCTACTACGGCGGCGGCCTGGAGGCCGCACAAGAGCTGTACAACACCTACGGCATGCAGCTGATCGGGTGGTGGATCTACGGACAGGAATCCATGTCCTCGTCGCGCCCGCTGGCCGGGCCGGACGATCTGAAGGACTGGAAATTCCGCTCGCCCCCGGGACTTGAGACCGAGATCTTCGCCGAGCTGGGCGCCTCGCCCATCGTGATGGACTTCACCGAGATCTTCACCGCGCTGGAAACCGGCATCATCGACGGCGCCGACGCGTCGAGCCTGGCCAACAACGTGGGCCTGGGTCTTTACGACATCGTCAAGCACGCCACCTACCCCGGCTTCCACTCGATGCCGTCGGACCACCTGGCCTGCAACAAGACCGTGTGGGACGGGCTGAGCGACAAGCACAAGCGCATCATCGAAACCGCGATGCAGAAGCTGGCGCTGCAGACCGCGCTTTATTCCGAGCGCGCCAATGCCGAGGCCGCGGCCAAGCTGACCGCCGAGGGCGTGACGCTGTACGACTGGTCGGCCGAGGACCGCGCCGCGTTCCGCAAGGGCGCGCAGGCGGCCTGGGAAGGCTGGGCCGAAAAGACCCCCGAGGCGCGTGCGCTGGTGGACAGCCACAAGGCCTATCTGGGTCAGCTCGGCCTGATCGCCGACTGACCAGGAGCTTGTCCTTGCGCAAAAGCGCAAGGACCCATGCGGCAGGTCCACGGGCCTGCCGCAATTTCTTGCCGGCAGCGGTGAACCGGTCCGGCAATGTCGAACTCAACGGGGGGACGGATCATGCAAACCGAAAGCGTTTGGCTGGGCCCGATGCGCGCGCCGGTCCGCATGGCTCTGATCGGGGTCACGGTCGCGACACTGGCGATGGCGATCTGGTTGATCGGCGGGCATTTCCTGAGTGCCGAGGGCATTTCGATGCACGAGATGCTGCGCCCCGAGGGGCGGCCGCAGGTTCAGATCATGCTTTGGCTGATGTTCCTGACCTTGCTGCTGGCCTCGCTCTACCTGTCGGATTTCATCGGCAGCATCGAACCGGCGCCCACGGGCCCGCTGGATTATCTGTCGCTGGTCTGTTCGCGCGTCGCGATGATCGGCGTCGCCGGCATCGTGCTGGTGATGTTCTACGAAGTCGTGTCGCGCTACGTCTTCGAAAAGCCGACGCTCTGGGCCAACGAGCTATCGCTCTGGATCGCGGCCTTCGTGTTCCTGCTGGCCGGGCTTTATGCCATGCAGCAGCGCAGCCACATCCGCATCTACATCATCTACAACATCATGCCGCGCTGGATGCAGAAAGCGTCCGACGTGATCTCTGTCTTCCTGATCTGGGCCTTCACCTTCAGCCTGGTCTGGGGCGCCTTCAACGAGGCCCAGCAGAAATTCGGCCGGATGGAGACCTTCGGCACCGCCTGGGATCCGCCCATTCCCGCCACGGTGAAACCCGCCATCCTGATCATCATCACGCTGGTGGCGATCCAGGCGCTTTCGAACCTCATCACCGACTGGAAAAAACACCCCGAGCATCATTCGCCCCTCGACGATGTCGACGAGACCGAGATCGAGAACATCCGCCGCACGCTTGAGGAGAAGAACTAATGGTCGATATCGGCACCCTCAGCCTGCTTTTGTTGCTGGGCATGTTCGCGCTTTTGGCCATCGGTATGCCGCTGGGCTTTGCCTCGGCCTTTCTGGCGGTGGCGACGCTGGTGATGAAATTCGGGCCCGACCTTCTGTTCGGCCGCTTCGGCATGGGGCCGTTGTCGGTGCTCAGCCAGGCGGTCTACCGGCAGATGACGAACTACGTTCTGATATCGGTGCCGCTCTTCATATTCATGGCCGCGTTACTCGAGCGATCCGGGATCGCCCGCGACATGTATTCGTCGCTGAACGTCTGGCTGTCGCGGATGCGCGGCGGGATCGCGGTTGTGACCTCGATCATGGCGGTGATCATGGCGGCCATGTCCGGGATCATCGGCGGCGAGGTGGTGCTGCTGGGGCTGATCGCCCTGCCGCAGATGCTGCGGCTGGGCTACAACCAGAACCTCGCCATCGGCACGATCTGCGCGTCGGGTTCATTGGGCACCATGATCCCGCCCTCGATCGTGCTGATCTTCTACGGGCTGGTGACCGAGACCTCGATCAAGGCGCTCTTTACCGCGTCCTTCCTGCCGGGCTTCATGCTGGCGTCGTTCTTCATCATCTACATCCTGATCCGGACGCGGATGGACCCAAGCCAGGCGCCCCTGCCAGAACCCGACCCCAATGACCCCAGTGGCAGCGAAAAGGGGCTGATGTTCCTAGGCTTCCTGGCGCGGTTCACCCTGTGGCTGACCGGGGTGCTGCTGGCGCGCAACCTCTTCTTTACCTTCACCGGGGCCAATGCGGTGACCGAAGGGGTCGATCCGATCTTCCTCGGGATGGTGTCGGACATTCCCTGGATTGTCGGGGCCTTCGCGATTTCCCTGCTGATTGTCTTCGTCGTGGTCGGGCGCGAGCGCACCGCCGCAGGCTGGCAGATGGGCAAGGGCCTTATCGCGCCCATCGTGGTGATCGGGGTGGTGCTGGGGTCGATCTACGGCGGCATCACCGGCATCACCGAGGCCGCCGGCATGGGCGTGATCGCGGTCTTCGTGATCGGGTTGATCCGGCGCGAGATGACCTTCGACATCGTCTGGGATTCGCTGATGCGGACGCTGAAATCCACCGGCACGATCATCTGGGTGACCATCGGCGCGGCGGCGCTGGCGGCGGCCTATACCCTGGCCGGCGGGCCCACCTATGTGGCCAACCTGATCGTCGGCGCGGATCTGCCGACCATGGGCATCATCCTGACCATGATGGTGATCTTCCTGATCATGGGCATGTTCATGGACTGGGTCGGCATCGTGCTGCTGATCATGCCGGTGTTCCTGCCCATCGTGCTGAAACTGCCGATCGAAGAGCTGGGCTATCTCGGCCAGCTCGAGCCGCGCCATGTGGCGATCTGGTTCGGTGTGGTGTTCTGCATGAACATGCAGGTCAGTTTCCTGTCGCCGCCCTTCGGCCCCGCGGCCTTCTATCTGAAATCGGTGGCGCCGCCGCATATCTCGCTGACCGACATCTTCCGCGGGTTCCTGCCCTTCATCGCAATCCAGCTGCTGGCGCTGTCGGTTCTGCTGATCTGGCCGCCCATCGTGACCCTCTTCCTCTGATACGACCCAAGCCATGGCCCGGATAGACCGCATCATCGCCGATCACTACATGATCCCGCTGCCCCGGGTGCTCGAGGATTCGATGCACGGCCAGATGCGCGGTTTCGAGGTGGTCACCGCGCGGGTGCGCGACGCCGACGGCGCCGAGGGTGTGGGCTATACCTTCACCTGCGGCGTGAACGGCGGCGCGGCGGCGGATATCCTGGGGCGCGAGATGGCGCCCAAGGTTCTGGGCCGCGACGCCGACCTGACCGAGGCGATCTGGAAGGACCTCTGGTGGGCCTTCCACTACGGCGGGCGCGGCGGGCCGACGGTGCTGGCGCTGTCGGCGCTGGATATCGCGCTCTGGGATCTCAAGGCGAAACGGGCGGGCCTGCCGCTCTGGCGGCTGCTGGGCGGGTTCGACCCCAGGGTGCCCTGCTACGCGGGCGGCATCGACCTCGACCTGACCCCCGAAGAGCTGGTGGCCCAGACCCGCGACAACATGGAAAACGGCCACCGCGCTATCAAGATGAAGGTGGGCCGCGACAGGTTGTCCGAGGATGTGGCCAAGATCACCGCCATGCGCGACGCCTTCGGCGCGGACCTGCCGCTGATGGTCGACGCCAACATGAAATACACGGTCGCGGGCGCGATCCGCGCCGCGCGCGCCTTTGCGGAATTCGACCTGACCTGGTTCGAGGAACCGATCCCGCCCGACGATCCCGCCGGCCACGCAAGGGTGCAGACCGAAGGCGGCATTCCCGTCGCCACCGGCGAAAACCTGCGGTCGCTGTGGGATTTCAAGACGGTCATCGACAGCGGCGGCGTCAGCTTTCCCGAACCGGACGTCACCAATTGCGGCGGCGTCACACCGTTCATAAAGATCGCCCGGCTGGCCGAGGCGCACCACCTGCCCGTGACCAGCCACGGCGCGCATGACATCACCGTGCATCTGCTCGCCGCCTGCCCCAACCGCTCGTATCTCGAGGCGCATGGCTTCGGGCTCGAGCATTATGTCGAGACGCCTTTGCGGATCGAAGACGGCCACGCCATCGCCCCCGACCGTCCGGGCCACGGCGTCGTCTTCGACTGGGACCGGCTGGAGAGCCTGCGACCATGACCCTGTTTCTGTCGGACACCCAAAAAGACCAGTTCGAACAGGTCGGCTTCCTGGTGGTGGAGGACGTGCTGCCGCCCGGCCTGCTGGACCGGATCCGCGCCGAATACGCGACCCTGCTCGACGCGCTTTATGCCCGCTGGCAGGCCGAGGGGCGCGTGCCGCCCTGCGACGGCGGGTTTCAGGACAAGCTGCTGACCAGCTACGCCGCCGGCTGCGACTGGTTTCAGCCGATGGACATCTCGCTGCCCGGCGATGCGATCGCCGCCGACACGCCGTTTCACTTCGGCCCGGCGGTCTTCGACATGGTGACCTGCCCGCGCCTGCTCGATCTGGTGGAGGATCTGATCGGGCCCGAGATCGCCTCGAACCCGATCCAGCACGTGCGGCTGAAGCCCCCCGCGACCGACCTGCGCGGCGACGAGATCCGCGCGCATATCACCGCGACCGACTGGCACCAGGACCGCGCGGTGGCGCATGAAGAGGGCGACGCGACGCGGATGGTGACGGTCTGGCTGGCGATCACCGATGCGACGGTCGAGAACGGCTGTTTGCAGGTGATCCCCGGAAAGCCGCGCATGTGCCCGCATTGCCCCAAACGCCAGACCGCCATCGCCGACGGGTTCCTCGACGAAGAGGCAGCGCTGCCGCTGCCCGTCAAGGCCGGCGGCGCGGTGATCTTCCATCCGCTGACGCCGCATGCCTCGCTGGTGAACCGGTCGGACGCCTTCCGCTGGTCCTTCGACATTCGCTACAATGTGACCGGCCAGCCGACGGGCCGCGCGCATTTCCCCGACTTCGTCGCGCGCTCGCGCGCCGCGCCGGACACCGAACTCCGGGACTGGCGCGCATGGCGCGCGATGTGGGAAGCCGCCCGCGCCCGGCTCGCAGGCCAGCCTCATATCCCGATCCACCGCTGGCAGGCGGACAGCCCTGCCTGTGCCTGAAATGCATCACGACACGCGTCGCAGTCCCGGGCTTGCCCCGGGACCTCATGGCCAAGAGGCCCCGGATCGGGCCCGGGACTGCGGCGCGCCCGAAACGAAGGTTGCACCGAGATGAACACCGTCCGTCTGTCCGACCATGACAACGTGGTCACCGCCATCCGCCCGCTCGCCGTAGGCGACGAGGGCGCCACGACGCTGATCCCGCGCGGCCACAAGATGGCGACCCAGGCCATCGCCAAGGGCCAGCCCGTGCGCAAATACGACCAGATCATCGGCTATGCGCATGAGGACATTCCGCAGGGCGCGCATGTGCACACGCACAACCTCGACTTCCGCAACGTCGATACCGAATACGAGTTCGGCACCAACCTGCGGCCCGTGGCGCCCGCCGCGCAAAAAGACAGCTTCATGGGCTTCCGTCGCCCCTCGGGCCGGGTCGGCACGCGCAACTATATCGCCGTCATCACCTCGGTGAATTGCTCGGCGACCGCCGCGCGCATGATCGCGCAGCATTTCACCCCCGACCGGCTGGCCCCCTATCCCAATGTCGACGGCGTCGCCGCCTTTGTGCATGGCACCGGCTGCGGCATGGCCGGGGATGGCGAGGGTTTCGAGGCGCTGCAGCGCGTCATGTGGGGCTATGCCCGCAATCCCAATGTCGGCGGCGTGCTGATGGCGGGGCTGGGCTGCGAGATGAACCAGATCGACTGGCTGGTCGAGGCCTTCGGCCTCACCCCCGGCCCGCTCTTTCAGACGATGAACATTCAGGACGTCGGCGGGCTGCGCAAGACGGTCGAGCTGGGGATCAAGAAGATCGAGGCGATGCTGCCGCTGGTGAATGAAGCCACCCGCAGCGAATGCCCCGCCTCCGAGCTGATGGTCGCGCTGCAATGCGGCGGGTCGGACGCCTGGTCGGGCATCACCGCCAACCCGGCTCTGGGCCATGCCTGCGACCTGCTGGTGGCGCAGGGCGGCACCGGCGTGCTGGCCGAAACGCCCGAGATCTACGGCGCCGAGCACCTGCTCACCGCCCGCGCCGCCGACCGCGCCACCGGCGAAAAGCTGGTCGGCCTCATTCGCTGGTGGGAGGATTACACCGCCCGCAACAAAGGCAGCATGGACAACAATCCCAGCCCCGGAAACAAGAAAGGCGGGCTGACGACGATCCTCGAAAAATCGCTGGGGGCCGCGGCCAAGGGCGGCACCACGCCGCTGACCGGCGTTTACAAATACGCCGAGCCGGTGACGGCCAGGGGCTTCACCTTCATGGACAGCCCCGGTTACGATCCGGCCTCGGTCACGGGGCAGATCGCCTCGGGCTGCAATCTGGTGGCCTTTACCACCGGGCGCGGCTCGGCCTTCGGCGCGAAACCCAGCCCGTCGATGAAGATCGCCACCAATTCGGAAATGTACGCGCGGCTGAGCGACGACATGGACATCGACGCGGGCCGCATCCTGACCGGCAAGGCCAGCGTCGAGGAGGTGGGCCGCGAGATCTATGAGATGTGGCTGCGGATGGCCAGCGGCGAGGCGACCAAATCCGAGGCGCAGGGGTTGGGCGATTACGAATTCGTGCCCTGGCAGATCGGCGCGGTGATGTGATGGCCCCAGCGCTTCCGCTTTGCGTAATCGGTGGCGGGTCGATCGGGTTCCGGCACATGTCGGTCGCGCTGGCCGCGCCGCAGATCGACCTGACGGCGGTGGTCGAACCGCAGGAGGCACGCCGCGCGGAGCTGGAAAGCCTCGGGTTTCCGGTCGTGTCCGGGGTCGAGGACGTGCCCGCCCGCACCCGCGCGGCCGTGATCGCCACGCCGACCCCGGATCACCTGGCCAGCGGGCTGGCCGCGCTGGGGCGGGGCTGGGCGGTGCTGGTCGAAAAGCCCGTCACCGCCACGCTGGACGAGGCCGAAACGCTCTGCCGCGCGGCAGAGAGCGCCGGCCTGCCGCTGCTGACCGGGCACCACCGGCGCTGCCATCCATTCGTCGCCGCCGCCCGCGACCGCCTGCCCGATCTGGGCACGCTGGTCGCCGTTCAGGGGCTGTGGTCGCTGCGCAAGCACGACAGCTATTACGACGTGCCCTGGCGGCGCGCGCCGGGCGCGGGGCCGATCCTGACCAACCTCAGCCACGAGATCGACCTCTTGCGGCTGTTCATGGGCGAGATCGCCAGCATCACCGCGCAGACAGCGAATGCGGCCCGCGGTCTGGCGATCGAGGACACCGCCGCGCTGACGCTGGGCTTTGCCTCGGGCGCGCTCGGTACCTTCCTGATCTCGGACGCCGGCGCCTCGCCCTGGAGCTTCGAGGCCGCCTCGGGCGAGAACCCCGAGATCGGCCAGACCGGTCAGGACCCTGTGCGCTTCATCGGCACCAAGGCCAGCCTTTGCTTTCCCTCCCTCGATCTGTGGCACGAGGCGACGGATTGGCGGACGGCGCAGACCCGCACCCCCGGGCCCAAGCTGCCCCGCGTCGATCCGATCCTGGAACAGATGCTGCGCTTTGCCCGTGTGGCCGGGGGCGCGGCGGACGATCTGCTGGCCACGGGCCGCGACGGTCTGGCCACCCTCGCCGCGACACTGGCCACGCTTGACGCCGCTGCCAGTGGCGGCACCGTCCATGTCGGGCCGGTCACCGAATGCGCCTGAGCCGCCAGTACACAAACCGCCGGCCCATACCCTGCGGCCGGACCCTATTGGAGGACCTCTCATGACAGCAGCGAAAATCGGGTTCATCGGCCTCGGCCTGATGGGGCGCGCCATGGTCGACTGCCTGCAGACCGCGGGCCACGAGCTGATCGTGCTGGGCCACCGTGACCGCACCGGCATCGACGCGGCGCTGGCGCACGGCGCGACCGAGGCGGCAAGCGCCCGCGCGCTGGCCGAGGCGAGCGATGTGGTCATGCTCTGCATGGGCACGTCAGAGCATGTCGAGGCCAGGATATTCGGCGACGACGGCGTGCTGGCCGGGGCGCGCGAAGATCAGATCGTGATCGACTTCGGCACCTCGCTGCCCGCCTCGACGCTGAGGATCGGCGCGGCGCTGGCCGAAAAGGGCGCGGCCTATCTCGACGCGCCGCTGGGCCGGACCCCGGCCCATGCCAAGGACGGGCTGCTGAACATCATGTGCTCGGGCGACGAAGCCGCGTTCGAACGCGCCCGGCCGCTGTTGGAGACGCTGGGCGAAAACGTCTTTCACCTGGGCAAGCTGGGGACCGGGCATACGATCAAACTGATCAACAATTTCTTCGGCATGACCACCGCCTGCGCCATGGCCGAGGCCTTTGCAATGGCCGATGCGGCGGGGGTGGCGCGCGAGGATCTCTACAACGTCATGGCCGCCGGGCCGCTGCGCTCGGGCATGATGGATTTCGTCCGGAACTACGCCGCCGAGGGCAAGATCGATCTGGCCTTTTCGGTGACCAACGGCGCCAAGGACGTGGGGTATTACCGCCAGATGGCCGCCGATCTGGGCGCGCAGTCGCGCATTTCCGGGGCCGCCGACGCCACGCTGCGCGAGGCACGCGACAATGGCTTCGGGGACCGCTTGGTGCCCGAGATGGTGGATACCTCAGCACACATCTGAAAGGTGAATGACATGAGATTGCAGGGAAAACGGGCCTTCGTCACGGCGGCGGGCCAGGGCATCGGCCGCGCCATCGCCGAGCGGTTCATGGCCGAGGGCGCGTCGGTCGTAGCCACCGATCTGAACCCCGCGCTGCTTGAGGGGCTGGACTGCGAGACGGCGGCGCTGGACGTGACCGACAAGGCCGCGCTGACGGGCGCGGTGCAGGCGGCCGCCCCCGACGTGCTGGTCAATTGCGCGGGCTTCGTGCACGCGGGCACCATCGCCGAGGCCACGGATGCGGAATTCGACTTTGCCCTGGGGCTGAACGTGCGCTCGCAATTCCATTCCATGCAGGCGGTGCTGCCGGGCATGGTGGAACGCGGCGGCGGGTCGATCGTGAACGTCGCCTCGGTGGTGTCGTCGATCGTGGCCGCGCCGAACCGCTTCGTCTATGGGGCCACCAAGGCGGCGGTGATCGGGATGACGAAATCCGTGGCTCTCGATTACGTGACCAAGGGGGTGCGGGTGAACTGCATCTGCCCCGGCACGATTGAGAGCCCGTCACTGCAGGACCGGCTGCACGCCATGGGGGATTACGAAGAGGCGCGCCGCGCCTTCATCGCCCGCCAGCCCATGGGCCGGATCGGCACCGCCGAGGAGGTGGCCGCACTGGCGCTCTACCTGGCGTCGGACGAATCGGCCTTCACCACCGGGCAGGCGCATGTGATCGACGGCGGCTGGGCGGTGGGCTGAGCCGGTGTCCGTCGCCCCGCGCGAAGAGCGCACCGGCCTGGGCCTGTCGCTCATGGCGCTGGCGGTGGTGTTTTTCACCTGCATCGACACCACGGCGAAATGGCTGATTCTGGCGGGGGTGGCGCCTCTGCAGGCGGTGTTCTGCCGCTATGCCGGGCATTTCCTGATCGCCTGCGTGATCTTCGTGCCGCGCGACGGGCCGTCGGTGTTCCGCAGCCGCGCGCCCTGGCGGCAATTGTTGCGCAGCGCGCTGCTGGGCGCGAGCACGATGTTCAATTTCGCCGCCCTCAGCCACCTGCCGATCACCGTCACGACGACGATCTTCTTTGCCGGACCCATCGTCGTGACGCTCCTGGCGATCCCGATCCTGGGCGAACGGGTCGGCATCCACCGGATCGCGGCGGTTTGTGCGGGGTTCTTCGGGGTGCTGGTGGTGATGCAGCCCTGGGGCACGGGTTTCGATCCGGCGATGATCCTGTCGCTTTGCGCGCTGGCCTGTGCTTCGGGCTATTTCATCTTGACGCGTATGCTGGCCGGGATCGAGGCCAACGGCACCGCGCAGCTGTGGTCGGCAGGCCTGCCGACCCTGGCGCTGGCACCGGTGGTCTGGCCGCTCTGGCACATGCCCGACCAGCCGCTGGTTGTCGTGATGATGAGCGTGATCGGGCTTTTCGGCGCGCTTGGGCATATCGCGACGACGCGGGCGCATACCATGGCCGACGCGTCGATCCTGGCGCCGGTGGTCTATATCCAGATCCTGCTGGCGGCCATCGCGGGGATCCTGGTCTTTGCGACCTGGCCCACGGTCTGGACGCTGGGCGGCGGCGGCATCATTATCGCCGCCGGGCTTTATATCTGGCACCGCGAGCGGCGCGCCCGTTTTCCGTGACGGAAAACGGTCCGGATTTTTACTTAAAAATCCGATCCCGGCCGGTCAGCCGCGGCCGATATAGGGCATGGCGCTGGCCATCACCGTCATGAACTGGACGTTCGCCTCGAGCGGCAACGACGCCATGTGCAGCACCGATTTCGACACGTTCGACACATCCATCACCGGCTCGACGGCAATGGTGCCGTCGGCCTGCGGCACGCCCTTGGTCATCTTCTCGGCCATGTCGGTCAGCGCATTGCCGATATCGATCTGGCCGCAGGCGATGTTGTAGGGCCGCCCATCCAGCGATATCGACCGCGTCAGCCCGGTGATCGCGTGTTTCGACGTCGTATAGGCCGCCGATCCCCAGCGCGGGACATAGGCCGACACCGACCCGTTGTTGATGATCCGCCCGCCCTGCGGGTCCTGAGCGCGCATCACCCGAAACGCCGCGCGGGCGCAGATGAAACTGCCGGTCACGTTGATGTCGATCAGGTTGCGCCAGTCGGCCACCGCGATCTCGTCGATCGTCGCGCCCAAAAGGCTGACGCCCGCGTTGTTGAAGATGCAATCCACGCGCCCCCATGTCGTGACCGCCGTGTCGAAGGCCGCATCGACCTGCCCTTCGTAGGTCACGTCACACGCCAGGACCAGCGCGTTCTCATGGCCGCCCGAGACCTCTTCGAGCGCGGCGGCAGTTCGGCCGATCAGCCCGACGCGCCAGCCCGCCTCGAGAAACGTCTTGGCGCAGGCCTTGCCGATGCCGCGGCCCGCGCCGGTAATCAGGATGCTTTGGCTCATGATGCGAAATCCTTCAGTGGTTGTCGCGCGGCAGGTGCCGCGCGA
Organism: Aestuariicoccus sp. MJ-SS9; assembly: GCF_032586235.1. Classification (NCBI taxonomy): domain Bacteria; kingdom Pseudomonadati; phylum Pseudomonadota; class Alphaproteobacteria; order Rhodobacterales; family Paracoccaceae; genus Aestuariicoccus; species Aestuariicoccus sp. MJ-SS9. Next base: position 174,622 of record NZ_JAWHTD010000001.1, on the reverse strand, counting down.
CCTTTTGATAAGCGGTCGCCAGTTCCAGGCAGCCGCCCTCGGCCAGCTGGCCCACGTGGGTGCGGTAAATCTCTTGCCACGGGGTCTGGTTGACGATCTCGGGCGCGGTCCAACCCGCCTTGCGGCGTGCCCATTCGGCCTCGTCCACCAACGCGTTCATCGTGCTGTCGTTCAGATCGAGCCGAACCATGTCGCCTGTCTGCAGAAAGGCCAGCCCGCCGCCCACCACCGATTCCGGCGAGGCGTTGAGGATGGAGGGGCTCTCGGACGTGCCCGATTGCCGGCCGTCCCCCACCGTCGGCAAATGGTTGATGCCCGCCTTGATCAGCGCATCGGGCGGCTGCATGTTCACCACCTCGGCCGAGCCGGGATAGCCGACACAGCCGACGTTGCGGATAAAGAGGATGCAATGCTCGTCGATGTCGAGCGAGGCGTCGTTGATGCGGTCGTGGTAATCCTCGGGGCCCTCGAAGACGATGGCGCGGGCCTCGAGCACGCCCTCCTTGCCGGGCTGCGACAGGAAGCGGCGCTGGAAATCCTCGGAGATCACCGAGGTCTTCATCAACGCCGAGTCGAAGAGGTTGCCCGACAGCACCTTGAACCCAGCGTTCACCCGCATCGGGTTGTCATAGGGCCGGATCACGTCGCGATCCTGGCTTTCCAGACCGGCGAGGTTCGCGCCCATGGTCTGCCCCGTCGCCGTCATGGCCTGTTCGTGAATCCGCCCTGCCTTCATCAGCTCGGCCATGACCCCCGGAACGCCACCCGCGCGGAAGAAAGACTCGCCCAGGTATTCGCCCGCGGGCTGCATGTTCAGCAAAAGCGGCACGTCGAAGCCGACGGTCTCCCAATCCTTCACGTTCAGCTCGACCCCGGCGTGGCGCGCCACCGCCTGCAGGTGCGGCGGCGCGTTGGTCGACCCGCCGATGGCCGCGTTGACGACGATGGCGTTCTCAAAGGCCTCGCGCGTCAGGATGTCGGACGGTTTCAGATCGTCGTAAACCATCCGCACGATGCGCCGGCCGGTCTCATAGGCCATGGCCATGCGCTCGCGGAAGGGCGCGGGGATCGCGGAATTGCCGGTCAGCGACATTCCCAGCGCCTCGGCCATGGCATTCATCGTGCTGGCCGTGCCCATTGTGTTGCAATGGCCGAGCGACGGGGCGCTGGCGCAGACACGGCTCATGAACTCTTCATAGTCGATCTTGCCTTCGGCCAGCAGACGGCGGCTTTCCCAGACGATGGTGCCGCTGCCCGCCCGCTTGCCCTGCCACCAGCCGTCCAGCATCGGCCCGCCATTGAGAGCGATGGCCGGCAGATCGACCGTCGCGGCCCCCATCAGCATCGCCGGCGTGGTCTTGTCGCAGCCGGTGGTCAGAACCACCCCGTCGATGGGATAGCCGTGCAGCACCTCGACAAGGCTCAGATAGGCGAGGTTCCGATCAAGCGCCGCCGTCGGCCGCTTGCCGGTCTCCTGAATGGGGTGCACCGGGAATTCCATCGGGATGCCGCCGCCATCGCGGATGCCCGCCTTGATCCGGTCCATCAGAAAGACGTGGATCTTGTTGCAGGGCGCCAGATCGCTGCCGGTATTTGCGATGCCGATTACCGGGCGGTCGCCCTGAAGCTCGGCCCGGGTGTATTCCTGGTTCTGATATCGCTCGAGATAGAGCGCGGTCATGCCGGGATTGTTGGGATTGTCGAACCATTCCTGCGAACGGAATTTCTTGCCTGCGCGGGTGTCTGACATGCGGGTCGTCCTTGGATCGAAAGCCGGCCGGGTCCGGCTTGTGAGCATTTGCAATTTTGGTATACCAAATGACGCGGCCCGTCCATAAGCCGTATCCGGCCAGCCCAAACGGAGACAGGCGACATGATCGAAGAACCCCCCGCGCTGATCATCCGGCGCAACCGCCCGCGCCCGACCGAGGCGCAGATCGCCGCGTTCCAGGGCGTTCCGACCGGCTTTGTCTGCGATGCCCTCGGCGGTGGCGGCGCGCTCGACAAGGCGATCCGGCCCATCGGCGAGGGGCGCGATCTGAGATGCATGGCGGCAGGCCCTGCGCTCTGCGCCGACAACGGGCCGGGCGACATTCTGGCGACCCTTGGCGCGCTGGACGAGGTGCAGCCCGGCGACATCGTGGTGGCGGGATTCGGCGGGCACCAGGGCTGCGCGTCGGCGGGCGACCGGGTCATGGGGATGCTGCGCAACGCAGGCGCCGCGGGCTTTGTGTCGGACGGGCCGATGCGCGACTACGACGGGATCGTCGCGGCGGGCCTGCCCGCGTGGTGCACCGGGCTTTGCCCGGCATCACCGTTTTCCACCGGGCCGGGGCGCGTGGGCGGATCGGTGAACATCGGCGGGCAGTCCGTCGCCAGCGGCGACATGATCGTGGGTGACCGGGATGGCGTGGTCGTGGTGCCTTTCGCACGGATCGACGAAGTGATCGCACGGCTGGCCGAGATCATCCGGCTGGAAGAGCAGCTCGATGCAGAGGTCGCGCAGGGCCTGCGCAGCTTCGGCCGCCTGCCCGCCATGCTGGCCAGCGGCGCGGCAGTGATCGAGGATCGCTGACGCCGGGCCTTTTGCCACCTTATCCGCTCAGCGAAACGCGCTTTTCGCCCCGCCGGATTCCTGCATGCGGAAGATCGACGAAATATCCGGCGCGGGCGGCAAGGGCATGACAACCGGCACATCCGCCATCCGCGGCGTCAGGCAGGGCTGGCCGGTGATCACGCGGTCCTGAAGATCCTCCCAGAACCCGCGCTGCCCCAGCGCGTGGAAATAGCTGCTGGACCCCAGCAAGGGCCAGGCATCCCCCGCCGCGCATTCGTAGAACAGAATCAGACGGTTCCGGTCGCTCATGTTCGGGGCCGAGCCATGCAGCGTTCGCGCGTGATGCACCGTCATGTCCCCGGCCTTGCCGGTCAGCGTCACCACACGGTCACGCTCAAACAGCGGATCGTCCGGGTCGATGGCGCCGCAGAAGACGCCGTTGGCATGATGGCTCAGCACCGGGCCGCGATGGCTGCCGGGCAGAACCATCAGCGGGCCGTTCGCCTCGTCCACGTCCTCGAGCATCAGCCCGAAGGCCAGCAGATCGTCGTTGGTATGCGGATAGAACGCCCAGTCCTGATGCCATTCCACCGCCGCCCCGCCGCCCGGCGCCTTGGTGTTCAGCTTCGAGGTCAGCAGCACCGTGTCGGGCCCCAGCAGATCGTTCAGCACCTGCGTCACCCGCGATTGCGTGAGGATCTGCCAGTAATACGGGTCCTGCCTGTGCGGCAGTTTGATCCGCGTCAGCCGCGGCTCGGCCGCGCTGTGCCCGGTGTCGAGATCGTAGACATCGTCGCTTTGCGCAACGTCACGCGACCCGTCGATAAAGCGATAGGTGATCTCCCGCAGCCGCGCGAGTTCGTCGGGCGTCACCGCCGCCTCCACCTTCAGATACCCATTTTCGGCGTAGAACGCCTTTTGATCCGCTGTCAGCATCGGCCCCTCCCTGGCCCTGGCGCGCAACACCGGTCCCGGATCCGATCCGGGACCTCCCCGCGCGGTTCAGTCCTGACCCTTCTTCACCGCCTCGGCCATGTCGACGCCGTTCAGACGGCCAACGTGATCCGACAGCATCGGTACGTAATCCGCACCCGAACCAATCGCCTCCACATGGGTGTAGTAATGCTTGATCGACGCGCCCATGACGTTCACCACCCCCGCATCCGCCGCCATCTGCGCGACATAGCGCACGTCCTTCGACGCATTGGTGATCGAGAACTTGTGCGCGTCGCGGTCGCGGTCGCAGACATAACGCATGAAGGTCTCGAAAAAGCCGTTGCCCATGCGGCTCGGCCCGATCACCTTGCGCACGGTCTGCGGGGCGATGCCGACCTTGGCCCCCAGCACCACCGCCTCGGAGAAGAGCGCGCCATAGCCCATCGCCAGAAAGTTCATGATCAGCTTCATCTTGTGGCCCGATCCAACATCGCCGATCCGGGTGATGCTGCCGGCCCAGCAATCGATCACCGGCTGGACCGTGTCGAACAGGGCCGCGTCGCAGCCCACCATGGCGTCCAGCATACCCTCCTCGGCCTCTTTCGGCGTTCGGCCCAGCGGCGCGTCCACCATGCTGACGCCCTTGGCCGACATCTCTTCGGCCAACGCCAGGGTCGAGGTCGGATCGGCGGTCGAGGTATCGATCACGATCAGCCCCTCGCGCGCGCCGGCCAGGATGCCGTCCGCCCCCCGGATCACCGATTCCACCTGCGCCGAGTTCGACAGGCAGATGTGGATGATGTCGCAGATCTGCGCCATCTGCTTGGGCGAGGTGCATTCATGCGCGCCCATGTCGATCAGGCTTTCGACCGGGGCGCGGTTCACATTGCCCTTGACCCAGAGCTCATAGCCCCCCTTGCGGATGTTCTTGGCCATGCCGTGGCCCATGAGGCCCAGACCGATAAAGCCGATGACCGGTTTTCCCATTGCTCTCTCTCCCTCGATGACGTCTCAAAGACTTGCGGTGATGCCGCCGTCGACGAACAGCGTCTGCCCGTTGACGAAGGTCGATGCGTCGGACGACAGGAACACCGCCGCGCCGACCAGTTCCTCGACCCGGCCCCAGCGGCCCTGCGGGGTGCGCTTTTCCAGCCATTCGGAAAACGCCGGATCGGCCACCAGGGCGGCGTTGAGCGGCGTGTCGAAATAGCCCGGCGCGATGGCGTTGCAGTTCAGGCCCAGCCGCGCCCAGTCGGTGGCCATGCCCTTGGTCAGGTTGGCCACCGCGCCCTTGGACGCCGTGTAGGGCGCGATGCCGGGCCGCGCCAAAGCGGTCTGAACCGAAGCGATGTTGATGATCCGCCCCGCGCCGCGTTCGATCATGTGCCGCGCGACCGCCTTGGCCACGTAGAAGACCGAATTCACGTTGGTCCGCATCAGCCGGTCAAAGGCGTCCTCGGGGAATTCGTGCAGCGGGGTGCGGTGCTGCATCCCGGCGTTGTTGACCAGAATGTCGATCTGGTGCGTGCGCTCGTAGCCGTCGATGGCCGCCTTGACCTCTGCCGGATCGGTCACGTCGAACGACAGGGTGTCCACCTCCAGCCCCTCGTCGCGCAGGCCCTCGGCCACAGCGTCGAGCCGATCCAGATTGCGCGCGTTCAGCACCAGCCGCGCGCCCGCCTGCCCCAACCCGCGCGCCAGCGCCAGGCCGATGCCCATGGACGAGCCCGTCACAAGGGCCGTGCGCCCGGTCAGATCGAATAATTGCATGATACCTCCCCAGGATGGCGCCGCCCGTTGACATTCCGGTCCAAGATCGCCTTGATAAAAATGGTATACCATTTGCGGGCCGATTGCCAAGCGCCCCACCCGCCAAGGAGAGGCCGATGCTCGCGCTTTATGCCCATGCCGCCCGTGACCTGCGTCTTCAGGATGTGACGATCGCCGATCCCGGCCCCGGAGAGGTCCGGATCCGGCTGGCGCGCGGCGGGATCTGCGGGTCGGATCTGCATTATTACAACCACGGCGGCTTCGGCGCGGTGCGGCTGCGCGAACCGATGATCCTCGGGCACGAGGTCGCGGGCCATGTCACGGCCCTGGGCGACGGGGTGACGGGGCTTGAGCCCGGCGATCTGGTCGCGATCTCGCCGTCGCGGTCCTGCCGGGCCTGCGAGGAATGCCTGCGCGGTCTGCCCAACCAATGCCTGAACATGCGCTTTTACGGCTCGGCCATGCCGTTCCCGCATATCCAGGGGGCCTTCCGGCAGGAAATCGTCGCCGACGCGGCGCAATGCGTGCCCGCCGCGGGGCTGAGCCCGGCGCAGGCGGCGATGGCCGAACCGCTGGCGGTGACGCTGCACGCGGTGCGGCGGGCGGGCGAGCTGCTGGGCAAGACCGTGCTGGTCACCGGCTGCGGCCCGATCGGGGCGCTTGCCATTCTCGCCGCGCGGCGTGCCGGGGCGGGGCGGATCATTGCCACCGACATCGCCGACCGCGCGCTGGCCTTCGCCCGCGAGGCGGGCGCGGACGATACGCTCAACACCGCCACCATCCCCGACGCCCTGGCCCCGTTCACCGCCGGCAAGGGGCAGATCGACGTGCTTTTTGAATGTTCCGGCGCGCAGCCCGCTCTGGCGGGTGCGATCCCGGCGCTGAGGCCGCAAGGCACCATCGTGCAGCTTGGCCTGTCGGGCGACATGTCGCTGCCGATGATGCAGATCACCGCGAAAGAGCTGCACCTGATCGGGTCCTTCCGCTTTCACAGCGAATTCGCCACTGCCGTCACGCTGATGCAGAAGGGGCTGATCGTGGTCGACCCGCTGATCACGCATGATTTTCCGCTGGCCGAGTACCAGAGCGCCTTCGACACCGCCGCGGATCGCGCCAAGGCGATGAAAGTGCAGCTGGATTTCACCTGATGCTGACCTTCGCCGCCGCCGTCTTCCTGCTGATCGTGACGCCGGGCCCCGGCGTTCTGTCGACGGCGGGGGTGGGCGCGGCCTATGGGTTCCGCCCGGGCCTGTCCTATGTCACGGGGCTTTTCATCGGCACCAACCTGGTTTTGGCAGCGGTGATCACGGGGTTGGCCGCGGTGGTGCTGTCGGTCCCCGCCATCCGCTGGGTGCTGATGGCCGCATCGGTGGCCTATCTGCTTTACCTTGCCGCACGGATCGCCTTCGCCGGGGCGCGCATCGCCTTTATCGAGGCGAAATCCTCGCCCGGCATCGGCGCGGGCGTATTGCTGCAGACGATCAATCCCAAGGCCTATGCGGTCAACACCGCGCTGATCACCGGCTTCGGCTATGCGCCCGGCAATCTGGTCTTCGAGACGGTGACCAAGGTCATCATCATGAACGCGATCTGGATCCCGATCCATCTGGCCTGGCTCTGGGCCGGGGTGACGCTGCACCGGCTGAACCTGGCCGAGCGCACGCAGCGCGCCATCAACATGGCCATGGCAGCGGCGATGTTGGGGGTCGTGGCGCTGGCGCTCTTGTCGGCATTCGGAGGGTAGGATGCGGCGCGTCACCCCCATGACCCATTTGTCCGGAGACTGATCCCATGCCGTCCTTTCTCTCCATCGGCGAATGTATGGTCGAGCTGGCCCCGGCGAGCGGCGATCTCTACCGGCGCGGCTTTGCCGGGGATACGTTCAACACCGCTTGGTACGCGCGCCGCCTGCTGCCCGCCGAGTGGTCGGTCGCCTATGCCAGCTGCATCGGCACCGACGCGGTGTCGGACGAAATGACCGCCTTCATTGCCGCGCAGGGCATCGACACCGGCGCCCTGCGCCGCGTGGCCGACCGCACCGTCGGTCTCTACATGATCTCGCTCGACAAGGGCGAGCGCAGCTTTTCCTACTGGCGCGGACAATCGGCGGCCAAAACGCTGGCCGAGGATCCGGACTGGCTCGCAGGTGTTCTGGCGGGGCGGGATGTGATTCAGTTCTCTGGCATCACCCTGGCGATCCTGCCGCCCGAGGGCCGCGCCACACTTTGCGCCGCACTTGACGCGGCGCGCCGGTCGGGCGCGCATGTAGCTTTCGACACCAACCTGCGCCCCCGGCTCTGGGAAAGCCAGGACGCCATGCGCGCAGGGCTGCGCATGGGGGCCTCGGTCGCCGACACGGTGCTGCCATCGTTCGACGAAGAGATCGCCCTTTTCGGCGATGCCAGCGCCGAGGACACCATCGCGCGCTACCGCGACGCGGGCGCGTCGCGGGTCGCCGTCAAGGACGGCGGCGGTGCGCTGACGGTCTGGGACAAAGACATCGGCCCGGCGGTCTATCAGCCGCCCAAAGTGGCCGAGGTGGTCGACAGCACCGCCGCCGGCGACAGTTTTGGCGCGGCCTTCCTCTGCGGGCTGGCTTTGGGTCAGGGGCTCGACACGGCGGTCTGCGGCGCGATGGCGCTGGCGGCAAAGGTGATCCGGCATCGCGGCGCGCTGGTGCCGCAAATTTTCGAAACGGAGGACGACCGATGAATATTCTCATCCTCGGCGGCGGCGGCGTGATCGGCCAGAAACTGGGCCGCGCGCTGCTGCGGCGCGGGCATCTGCGCGGGCGGGACATCGCCTCGCTGACGCTGGCCGACGTGGTTGACCCGGCCCCTGTCGAAGGCGCGCGCAGCCTGACCTGCGACATCGCCGACCCGGCCTCGGTCGCCGCCGCGATCCCCGAGGGCACCGATGTGATCTTCCTGCTGGCCGCCATCGTCTCGGCCCACGCCGAAGAGGAGTTCGACGCGGGCATGTCGATCAACCTTATGGGCACGCTGAACGTTCTGAACCGCTGCCGGGCGCTCGGGACGAAACCGGTGGTCGTTTTCTCGTCGTCCATCGCCGTCTACGGCGGCGAGGTGCCGGATCCGATCCTGGACCATACGCTGCTCAATCCGCAGACCTCCTACGGCACGCAGAAGGCCATCGGCGAGCTGCTGCTGAACGACTTTTCACGCAAGGGCTTCGTCGATGGGCGGGGGTTCCGGCTGCCGACGATCTCGGTGCGGCCGGGCAAACCCAACCGCGCGGCCTCGAGCTTTATGTCATCGATCCTGCGCGAACCGCTCAACGGGCAAGAGGCGGTCTGCCCGGTGACCGAAGACTTCGCGCATTACTACCTGTCACCCCGCAGATGCGTCGAGAACCTGATCCTCGGGGCCGAATTGGCCGAGGCCGACCTGGGCCAGAACCGCAACATGATGATGCCGGGGCGGATGTGGACGATTGCACAGCTGATCGAGGCGATGACCGCGGTGGCGGGGCCGGAACCCGCGCGGCTGATCCGCTGGGAGCAACAGCCCGAGGTCGAGCGCATCGTCAAGGGCTGGCGGTTCGACCTGCGGCCCGAGAAATCCGTCAAGCTCGGCCTGAGCGCCGACGACAGTTTCGAGGACAACATCCGTTTCTACATCGAGGACGACCGGCCCCGGGCTTGACCCGGGACCCTCTGCCGGGCCCCCGCCTCAGTTCACCGGGGTCAGCAAGGGCGCGCCGGTCAGATGCGCCGCGATATTGTCGCGTTGCAGCTTGGCCATGGCGGCGCGGGTCTCGACCGTGCCGGAGCCCTGGTGCGGCTGGATCACCACGTTGGGCAGGTCGTAAAAGCGCGGGTCGATGTTCGGTTCGTTCAGAAACACGTCCAGCCCCGCGCCCGCCAGCCCGCCCGATTGCAGCGCGGCGATCAACGCCTCTTCGTCCACGCAGGACCCGCGTGAGATGTTCACCAGGATGCCGCGCGGGCCGAGGGCCGCAAGGACCTCGGCGCTGACGATATTGGCGGTGTCGGGCCCACCCACCAGGGCGACGATCAGATAGTCCACGGCCCCGGCCAGCGACACCGGGTCGGAATGGTAGGTCCAGCCGGGCGTGTCCTTTTCCGAGCGCGCGAAATAGTGGATGTCCATCTTGAACGCCGCCAGCCGGTCGGCGATCTCGCGTCCGATGCGGCCCAACCCGAGGATGCCCGCCCGGCCGCCGCTGATCTTGCGGTTGAGCGGGTATTCGCCCTTGGCCGCCCAATTGCCCGACCGCGCCCAGTCGGAGGCCTGGATCATCTGGCGCCCCTGCATGATCAGCATCGCCACCGCCAGGTCCGCCACGTCGTCGCTCAGCACATCGGGCGTGTTCGTCACCTTGATCCCGCGCGCATCCGCCGCCGCTACGTCGATCGCGTCATAGCCCACGCCGTAATTCGCAACGATCCCGAGCCCGGGCAGCAGGTCCATCTGCGCCGCGCCGAAGGGCGCATGGCCCTTGTAGGCCACGGCGCTGACCGCGTCGCGGCCCTCTTGCGCGGCGATCTCGTCCGGGCCGGAAAGGAAGACCGGCGCGAAGGTTTCCTGCAGCGCGGCGCGTTCCTCGGGGTTGAAGGGGCCGATGGCGAATACGTTTGAGGAGGTCATGCGAGGCCCTTTCGGAAAATGGTATACCATTCTTTCTTGTCGCAGAGGCACCGACAAGTCAACGGGGCCGGGATTGTTCTCAGTTGACTCCGAGTCCCTTTTGTATACACAGTGTACACAAAAAGGACTCTCCATGCCGACTTCCGCCAAGGACCTTTGTTTCGAAGACCTGCGCAGCCGCATTCTGTCGACCGATCTCGAACCGGGATCGGATCTGGACGAAAGTTCGCTGGCCGAGCGTTACGGCATCTCGCGCACCCCACTGCGCGAAGTGCTGCAACGGCTGGCCGGTCAAGGCTTTGTGCAGATCACGGGCAATCGCGGGGCCAAGGTGGCGTCGATGGACATCGGCACGATGCGGACCTTCTTTCAGACCGCGCCGATGGTCTATGCCAATGTGGCCCGGCTGGCGGCCGAGAATCGCACCACGGCGCAACTCGACGCGCTGAAAGCGGCGCAGCGCGCCTTTGCCGCCGCCACACGCGCCGCCGATCCTAACCAGATCGCGCTGGCCAACCACCGGTTCCACGCGATCACCGTGGACATGGCCAGCAACCCCTATCTGGCGGCGGCGATGGAGCGTTTGCTGATCGACCATACGCGGCTCAGCCAGACGTTCTACCGGCCCGCTTCGGACACCGAAAAGGCGCTGATCGCCAAGGCCTCGGAACAGCACGACGCCATCATCGCCGCCATCGAGGCGCGAGAGGGCGCGCTGGCCATCGAATTGACCCTGCAGCACTGGGACCTGTCGCGCGACCGGCTGGAGCGGTTCGTCCGCCCCGATCCGCTGCCCGTCGACGTGCTGTCGTTCAAGGACCGGAAACATGCGCTTTGAGGGCATCTATACCCCGCTGGTGACCCCCTATCATGCGGATTTCACGCTGAACGAGGACGCACTGGCCGAAACCGTCGAGCTGCTGGTCGGTGCGGGGGTGCATGGCATCATCGTCGCCGGTACGACCGGCGAATACTACGCCCAGACCGGTGACGAACGGATCGACATGATGGACCGCGTGGCAAAGCTGATCGCGGGCCGTGTGCCGATGATCGTGGGCACCGGCGCGATCCGGACCGAGGACAGCGTGATCTATGCCCAGGCCGCGAAGGCCGCCGGGGCGGATGCGCTGCTGGTGGCCACGCCGCCCTATGCCTATCCCACGGGCCGCGAGATCGCGCTGCATGCGCTGGCGGTGGACCGGGCGGCGAACCTGCCGGTGATGCTGTATAACTACCCCGGGCGGATGTCGGTGAACATGGATGAGGACTGCCTCGACCGGCTGGGGCGCAGCCCGAATTTCTGCGCTATCAAGGAAAGCTCGGGCGATCCGAACCGGCTGCACATGCTGGCGCGCGATTATCCGCATATCGCGCTGAGCTGCGGGATGGACGACCAGGCGCTGGAGTTCTTTGCCTGGGGCGCGCGGTCCTGGGTCTGCGCGGGGTCGAATTTCGCGCCCGAGGCGCATATCGCGCTCTACCGCGCCTGCGCGCTCGACGGCGATTTCGCCCGGGGCCGCGCGATCATGTCGGCGATGTTGCCGCTGATGCGGGTGCTGGAACAGGGCGGGGCCTTCGTGCAGTCGATCAAGTTCGGGCTGAGCCTGCGCGGCATCGACGCGGGCCCGCCGCGCAGGCCGTTGCAGCCACTGACCAAGGAGGCGCGGCGCGAGCTGGCCGAGGTGATCGGCACGATGAACCGCGCCATCGCCGCGATCCCGGGGGCGTTGCCATGACCTTGGTTTGCCGCCTTCGCTTTCCCGGCCCCCGCGTCGGGACCTCTGCCCCTTCCTTGAGGCCCCGGATCAGCTCCGGGGTGGGAGAAACCGCATGACAGACCTGCTGACCCGCGCCGAATATGCCGCCATCGCCGCCGGGCTCGACCTGCCCCGCGCGCCCTTCATCGACGGCCGGTTCCGGACCGGCAGCGGCCCGGCGATGCCGGTGCTGAACCCCGCCACCGGGGACGTGGTGACCGAGCTGTCGACCGCCAGCGCGGCAGACGTCGACCTGGCCGTCGCGCGGGCCCGCACGGCCTTCGACAGCGGTGCGTGGAGGACCACGCACCCTACGGCGCGCAAGGACGTGTTGATCCGGCTCTGCAAGCTGATGACCCGCCACCGCCGCGACCTGGCGGTCATGGAGAGCCTCGATGCGGGCAAGCCAATCCGCGACTGCGAATTGATCGACCTGCCCGAGGCGATCCATTGCATCAGGTGGCACGCCGAGGCCGCCGACAAGATCTATGACCAGACCGCGCCCGTGGGCGACGGCGCCATGGCGATGATCGTCCGCGAGCCCATCGGCGTCGTGGCCGCGATCCTGCCTTGGAACTTCCCGCTCTTGATGCTGGCCTGGAAGATCGGCCCGGCGCTGGCGGCGGGCTGTTCGGTGATCGTGAAACCGGCCGAGGAGACCTCGTTGACCGCGCTCAGGGTCGCCGAACTGGCGCATGAGGCGGGCCTGCCGCGCGGTGTGTTGCAGGTGCTGCCCGGCGATGGGCCGTCGGTGGGCGAGCCGCTGGGACGGCACATGGACGTGGACATGGTCAGCTTTACCGGCTCGACCGAAACCGGCCGCCGGTTCCTGCGCTATGCCGCCGACAGCAACCTCAAGAAGGTGGTGCTGGAATGCGGCGGCAAGAACCCGGCGGTGGTGCTGTCGGATGCCGAGAACCTCGATCACGTCGCCGAACATGTGGTCAACGGCGCGTTCTGGAACGCCGGGCAGAATTGCTCGGCCACCTCACGGCTGATCGTGCACCGCGACGTGAAGGATGCGCTGCTGGCGCGCATAACGGCGCGGCTGCGCGACTGGCGCACGGGCGACCCTCTCGACCCCGCCAACCACATCGGCGCGCTGGTGTCCGGGGCGCATTGCGCCAAAGTCCGGGGCTTTTTGAGCGGCCACGCGCTGGCCGGGGGCGAGATGGACGGGCCCTTCCTGCCCCCGACGATCTACGAGATCGCCGCCGACGAACCCCGCGCCCGGGACGAAATCTTTGGCCCGGTGCTGAGCGTGATCACCGTCGCCACCGACGACGCGGCGATCGAGCTGGCCAACGACACGGCCTATGGGTTAAGCGCGTCGGTGTTTTCCGCCAACGGCCGTTCCGCCCTGCGCGCCGCGCGGGCGATCCGGGCCGGCACGGTGACGGTCAATTGCTACGGCGAGGGCGACATCACAACGCCCTTCGGCGGCTACCGCCAGTCGGGTTTCGGCGGGCGCGACAACGGGTTGCACGCCCATGACCAATACACCGAGCTCAAGACGATCTGGGTCGATCTGAGCGATCCGCGCGACGGGGACCGGGTCGGATGAGGGCGCGCGGAACAGGCCCCGTAGCCGGGGGCGCGTCATGACCGCCGTCGGCTTCATCGGCACCGGCCATATCGCCGCGCCGATGGCGCGGGCGCTGGTGCGCAAGGGCCACAGGGTCACGGTGTCGGACCGCAACGCCACGGTTGCGGCGACCCTCGTGGAGGCCGGGCTGGGCATCGACGTTGCGCCCAATCAGGGCGTGATCGACGCGTCAGAGACGGTGTTCCTCTGCCTGCGCCCGGCGGTCTGGGGTGCGGCGCTCGACGGCCTGACCTGGCGCGAGGACCAGCGGATCGTCTCTGTCATGGCGGGACCGACCCTGGCCGAGATCGCCGCCGCCTGCGCCCCGGTCACGCGGATCGGCGCGACCATTCCCTACGGCTTCATCGAAGCGGGCGGCTGCCCGTTGCCGGTGGCGGGCGACCCGGCGGCGCTGCAGGCGCTCTTTGGCGACGACAACCCCGTTCTGCCTCTGGCGGAGGAAGCCGCACTTGCCAGCCTCTTCGCCGCCTCGGCCCTCGTGTCGGGCGTGCTGGCGATGCTGGAGGAGGCCAGCGGCTGGCTGGCGGACAGAACCGGCGACGCGGATGCCGCAGAGGTCTACGTCGCCAACCTGGTGTCCGGCGTGCTCACCAACCTGCCGAAATCCGCCGCGGGCCAGCTGGCGTCTGAAAAGGCCGCACTGGCCACGCCAAACACCCTTAACCGGCAGATGGTCGACGGGCTGACAGAGGCCGGGAGCCTGGCACCCCTGCCGGGCATCCTCGAACGCATCGCCGCAAGTATGGAGCGCAAGCCGTGACCGTCGCCGCCATCGGACCCGCCCGCCGCGGACGGGGCGCGCGCAAGGCCCAGCGCCAAACCCGCGATATCACGATGCTGCCCGCGCTGCGGCGCAGGCTGCCGCTGGTCGAGCCGATGGACGCGGGCCAGATCGCCCGCATCGACGGCGCTTCGATGGCCATTCTGGAGGATGTGGGCGTCGTCTTTCGCGACGCGATCGCGCTGCAGGACTGGCGCCGCGCGGGCGCGGATGTGCGCGGCGAGCGGGTTCACCTGGACCGTTGGCTGGTGCGCGAGCTGATCGCGACGATCCCCGCGTCCTTCACCTACCACGCGCGCAACCCGGCCAATAACCTGCCTTTCGGCAACGATCACAGCATCTTTGTGCCGATGACCGGCGCGCCGTTCCTGCGCGATCTGAACGACGTACGGCGCAATCCGACGCTGGCGGATCTGGCCGATTTCCACAAGCTGAGCCACATGCTGCCCAGCCTGCATTCCTCGGCCCATCACATCGTCGAACCCTACGATCACCCGATCAGTCAGCGGCATCTGCGCATCACCTATTCGTCGATCAAACATTCCGACAAGACCTTCATGGGCATGACCACCAGCCCGAAGAACGCCGAGGACGTGATGGAGATGTGCGCGCTGCTTTTCGGGGCGGAGTTTATGGAGACGCACGCCGTCTGCACCGGCAACATAAACGGCAATTCGCCGCTGGTCTGGGACGAGACGATGCTGGGCGCGCTGCGCGCCTTTTCGCGCCGCAACCAGCCGGTGCTGTGCTCGCCCTTCGTGCTGGGCGGGGCCAACACGCCCGCGTCGGTCGCACCCGCGGTGGCGCAGCTCAATGCCGAGGCGCTGAGCGCGCTGGCCTATACCCAGGTGGTGCGGCGCGGCGCGCCCGCGATCTACGGCCATTACCTGTCGACGGTGTCGATGAAATCCGGCGCGCCGATGGCCGGCACGCCCGAGATAAGCCTGATGAACTTCATGATCGGCCAGATGGCGCGGTTCTACGGCGTGCCGTGGCGGTCCTCGAACACGCTGGGCGGGGCCAAGACATTTGACGCGCAGGCGGGTTACGAATCGGCCATGACGCTGAATGCGGTGCTGATGGCGGGGGCCAATTATATTTGGCATTCGGCGGGCTGGAACGAGGCGGGGATGCATTGCTCGATGGCCAAGTTCGTCGTCGATGCAGAGATGTGCGCGATGGGCTACCGCATGGCCGAAGGCATCCGCTGGGACGATTTCGAAGAGGGCCTTCAGGCGGTGCGCGACGTGGGCCCCGGCGGGCATTACCTGGGCCATCCGCACACGCTGGAAAACTTCCAGCGGGCGTTCTTCATGCCCGAGCTCTTCGACAACAACTCTATCGAGCAATGGCAGGCCGAAGGATCGGTCGAGATCACCGAACGCGCGCTGACCCACGCCCGCACGCTGCTGCGGTCCTACGAGGAACCCGGGCTGGACCCGGCCGTGGACGAGGCGCTGCGCGATTTCATCGCCCGGCGCGAGCGCGAGATCCCGGCGGCGGATGCGCTCAATCAGGAGTATTGAACATGCGCGGGATCAGGCCGCCGGTCGATCCGGGCCCCGCGGGCTGGGCGCGGCTCTTGCCCGACCCCGATCCGCCGACCCCGCTCGAGCGCGCCGCCACTGCCGACTGGCTGGTGATCGGCGCGGGCTTTGCCGGGCTGGCGGCGGCACGACGGCTGTCGCAGCTTTGCCCCGGCGACCGGATCGCGGTGCTCGAGGCGCATCGGGTGGCGGACGGACCGGCGGGGCGTAATTCGGGTTTCATGATAGACCTGCCGCACGACCTGGCGTCCGAGAATTACGCCGGCGCGGTTGAGGCCGACCTTGCACAGATCGCCGACAACCGCCACGCCATCGCCTTTGCCGCCAGGATGGCCGAGGCTTTTGACATCGGCCCCGAAGGTTTTGCCCGGACCGGCAAGATCAATGCCGCGGCGACCGCGAAGGGCGCCCGGCACAACGCAGATTTCGCGCGGCACCTCGCGGCCCTGGGCGAACCTTGCGAGCGGCTCGACGCCGCCGACATGCACACGCTGACCGGCACGCGCTTTTACCGGGAGGGGCTTTTCACCCCCGGTACCGCCATGATCCAGCCCGCGCTTTTCGTGCGCGGGGTGGCGCGGGGGCTGCGTTCGAACCGCATCGCGATTCACGAACTCAGCCCCGTCACCGCGCTGGAGCGGAAGGGCGATTGGGTCGCCACCACCCCGCGCGGATCGGTCACCGCGCCGCGTGTGATCCTGGCGGTCAACGGGCATCTGGAACGCTTCGGCCACATGCGCGGGCGGCTGATGCATGTGTTCACCTATGCCTCGATGACCCGAGCGCTGACCGCGGACGAGACCAAGCACCTGGGCGGCGCGCCGGTCTGGGGGCTGACCCCGGCCGATCCGCTGGGCACCACGGTGCGGCGTATTTCCGGCACCGGCGGTGACCGGATCGTGGTCCGCAACAGGTTCACCTATGAGCCCGGTCTTGAGGTGTCCGACGCCCGGCTGGCGCGGATCTGCCGGGCGCACGACCGGTCCTTCGCGGCGCGGTTTCCCATGCTGGCGGGTGTGGGAATGGAGTATCGCTGGGGCGGCAGGCTCTGCCTGAGCCGCAACAACGTGCAGGTGATCGGCGCGCTGGAACCCGGGCTGTGGTCGGCCTGCTGCCAGAACGGGCTGGGCACCGCCAAGGGCACGCTGGCGGGGCTGTTGGCGGCAGAGGCGGCGGCGGGCGTCGGCAGCCCGGCGCTGAGCCGCGCGCTGGCCGCCGCGCCCCCGGCCCGCCTGCCGCCCCGCCCGCTGATACGGGCCGGAGCTGCGGCGCGCCTGCGCTGGGGAGAATGGACGGCGGGGCGCGAGCTTTAGCGCCTGCCGGGCGCGTTCCGCCCCGGGGCTGGACATGCCACCACGATCCGATACGGTGCAATCGAAACGTGTTTCCCTGACTGAAAATTATCGCAATCCTAACTGGACCAAGCCCTGCCATGAAGCCTTTGCGTATCTGCCTGATCAACCCACGGGTGCCCGCCTCGTATTGGGGGATGGAGCACGCGGTGTCGGTCATGTCGCGCACGCGCCAGTCCTACATGGTGCCCGGCGCCCTGCCCGCCCTGGCCGCTCTGGTGCCCGAGGAACACGAGGTCGTGCTGCTGGACGAAAACGTCGAGGAAATCGAAATCGCCGCGCTCAGCCGCTTCGACGTGATCGGCGTGACCGGGATGATCGTGCAGCGCGAGCGGATGTTCGAGCTGCTCGGCCTGTTGCGGGATCTGCCCGCGCGGGTCATTCTCGGCGGGCCTTACGTCACGGTCGAGGAGCAGAGGTTCGAGGGCCTCTGCGACACCCGCTTCATCGGCGAGGCGGACACCACCTGGCCTGCCTATCTTGACGATCTGGCCCACGGCCGCCCGGTCGCGGAGCGTTACGAACAGGCGAACCGCACCGACATGGAGGCGGTTCCCGCCCCGCGCTACGACGCGCTGCGGCGCGGCGGCTACCGGGTTGCGTCGCTGCAATTCTCGCGGGGCTGCCCGTTCCTCTGCGAATTCTGCGACATCATCACCATCTTCGGGCGCAAACCGCGCACCAAACGGCCCGAGCAGATGCTGCGCGAGGTCGAGGCGATCCGCGCCGCGGGGTTCGACACCTGCTTTCTGGTCGACGACAACTTCATCGGCAACAAGAAGAAGGACCGCGAGTTTCTGCTGGCGCTCAAGGCCTGGCAAGAGGCCAACGGCTATCCAATCGGCTTCACCACCGAGGCCAGCATCAACCTCGCGGACGACCCCGAGTTCATCGGGCTGATGGTCGACGTGGGCTTTCGCGAGGTGTTCATCGGGATCGAGTCGCCAAGGCCCGAATCGCTGGCCGAAACGCGCAAGGTGCAGAACACGCGCGGCGGCGATCTGGGGGACAAGGTGCGCATCGTCCGCGACCACGGGCTGACGGTGCAGGCCGGGTTCATCGTGGGGTTCGACAACGACGACGCCCGGATCTTCGACGAACAGTTCCGGTTCATTCAGGACACAGGCATCGCCAAGGCCGCGATCGCACTGCTGACGCCGATCCCCTCGACGCCTCTGTACGACCGGCTGAAGGCGGAAGGGCGGCTCGATCTGTCGAACGACCTGCTGATCTTCGCGCCCCGGCAGATGGACCGTGGCACGCTGCTGAAAGGCTACCGCGCGCTGCTGCACCGGCTTTACGACCCCGAGACCTATTTCGCGCGCCTGCTGGACGGCTACGCCGCCTCGCCCGGGTTCCGGCAGCGGCGCGGCGCGCTGAACCGCAAAATCACCGCCACGCGGCAGCGCGCGGGCCTGCCCGCGCTGGCGGCGGCAGGCCCGGCGATGCGGTTCGCGCGGGCGCTCTTGCCCACGGTGCAGGGGCGCGCGCTGATGGCGGCCTATTGGCGCGCCTGGCGGCGCAACCGCGCCCTGCCGGGCGGGATCGCCATTCCGTTTGCGTCTTTCCTGGGGCTCTGCATCGAGCATCGGCATTTCTACCTGATGGCGCATACCGACGACACCAATTACATCGGCCAGTCGCGCACCCGCGCCGCGGCTCCGGCGCTGGCTCAGACCGGATAGCCCAGACCGGCGAGCGGCAGACCGGTGAGGTCGGCCAGCCGCCGCATGTGCGGCGCCAGGCTTTCCGTCAGCCGCGCCTGCAATGCGGGCGGGCAGGTCAGATCAGGCGGCGCGATCTCGAGCCCCTCTTGCCGCGCACATGCGAGGATGTCCGCCTCGGGGCGGTACATGAGCTGGTGGCGCTTTGTCGCCTCGGCGACGTAACCGGGCACCGGCGCGCCCTCTTGCGCATAAAGCTCGGGCAGGCGATGCCCGCCGAGACGGCGGAGATGCGGCCCGCCCAACGCAAAGCACCAGTGCCGGTTCAGCGCCAGCATCGCCCCCAGCGCCAGCGGCGACGGGCGGGCATGCAGCGCGCCCTCGTTGCCCAGCGGCAGACGCGTCACGCCGAGAAAGTCGCTGATCGCATCCGCCGCCCCTTGCGGCGAGGCGCGCAGGGTTTCGTAAGGCAGGGTCAGGATATTGTCGCCCCCCACCAGCGCGGCATAGCTGTCGTGGATGCGGTCGAAGAGGAAATTGGCGTAAAAGCCGATGTCGCGGTCCAGAACCGCATGGACGCACCATTCGTCGAAGCCCTGGGTCAGGCCGCCTTCGCGCACGTAGGTCGCATAAAGCGACGTCATCCACGACAGGGGTTCGCGCACCATGAAGACGACCCGCGTTCCGCTGCCCAGCGCGCCGACGGCGCGGGCGGCGCGGTCGTCCAGCGACAGGCGGCCCTGCACCATGTTGGTCAAAAGCTCCATCGAAATGCCGATGGCGCGGGCCCCGCGCCTCTCGGCCTTGTCCCGGTGCGCGTCGATCATCCGGCGCCGCGCCGCGCCGTCATACTGATAAGGCGGCAGATCGGTCAGGTCCGAGAACAGGAACAGCCGCATGTCGAAGGGCATCTCCATCGGGCGTCTGGATTTTCCCAGGTGGTAGAGCTCGGGATGCACCGGAAAATACCGGTGCTGCAGAAAGGTCGAGCCGCATTTGGGCAACCCGATGTGAAGGTAGGAGATCACGGCAGGGCCTCGATGATGCGGGTGGCCTCTGCGGCGGTCATGTCGGGAAAAGCGGGCAGGCCCAGAAGCCGCCCGGCCAGATCGCGGGCGACGGTCAGGTCGTCGCTGGGCAGGTGCCTGTGCGCGGGGTGATCCTGAATGCCGCTGCCGTACCAGAACCGCGTACCGATCTGGGCGGCGGCCAGCGCCTTTTGCGCCGCCTGCGCCGCGGCGGCGGTCGGCGCTTGGTAAAGCGCATAGCACCCCGCGACATCCGGGCAGGTCCAGAGCCGGCCCTCGCGCGGGCGGCGGCGCCATTGCGCCTGCAAGAGCGCGCCCGTGCGCCGATGCGCCGCGCGCTTCTTGGCCCAGCCGTCGAGCTCGGCCAGGGCGACGGCGGCGTGGTATTCGGACATCTTGCCGTTGGTGGCCAAAAGCTCGGCCTGCCGGGTGTTGAGAAAGCCATGGTTGATGGCCTGGAACGCGCCCCTGGCCTTGTCCGGATCGGCGGCGATGACCAACCCGCCCTCGCCGCTGGCGAAGGCCTTTGTGGCGTGCAGGCTGACCGCGATCATGAGAGACGGCGGAAATTCCCGCCCCGGCGCGGTGAGCCATTCGAACCCGGCGGCGGCATCGACGACAACGGCGATGCCGGTTTGCTGCGCGAACCGGTCCCAGGCCGCAAGGTCGATCCGGCGGCCGAACGGCACCACGGGCACCACCATCCGCACCTCGGACAGGCGCGGATGGGACATCAGCCGCTCTGGACAGAGCGCGCCCGTCCGGGGCGACACATCGGCGAAATGCGGCGCGAAACCGGCCAGCCGGGCCGCCGCGGCCGTCGCGACGAAACCGAACCCCGGCATCAGGCAAAGCGGGCGGGTTTCCTTGAGTCCCGACGCGACCGTAAGCATCGCCCCGATCAGCGCCGCCGTGCCGCTGGCGCAGGCCAGCACGCGCTGGCCGGGCAGTCCCGTCATCGCCTCCAGCCGCTGCTCCAGCTCGACCTGAAGCGCGCCGCGGTTTGCGTAGACGCGGCTTTCGTCGATGCGCCGCAGATAGGGCATCAGCCGGTCGGCTGTCGGCAACCGAGGGCGCGCCACGGGTAGCCACGGGATGTCTGCCAAGATAGGCTCCTTGATATTAGCAACCCGGACGGCGCGTCTGTCCCGAAGGATTACACGACATGGATGTGATTGTCTTTGGCGTCGGACAACTTGCAGAGGTCGTCGGCCATTACCTGGACAATCATAGCGATCTTACCGTGGCAGGCTATACGGTCGATCCGGATTTTCTGCCGACAGAGCCGGAATTCAGGGGCAAGCCGGTCGTCCCCTGGGACCGCATTGCGCAGGACTTCCCGCCCGACCGTTACCAGCTGATCGGGCCGGTCAGCTATCGCGACAACAACCGCTTTCGCCGCGACCGTTATCTGGAGGGCAAGGCGATGGGCTATCGCTTTGCCAGCTTCATCCACCCCACCGCACAGGTCGAAACCCCGCATGTGGGCGAGAACAGCGTCATTCTGGAGGAATGCACGGTTCAGCCGTTCTCTCGTCTGGGCGTTTGCAGCATCCTGTGGAGCAAGGTGCACATCGGCCACCATGCCCGGATCGGCGATTATTGCTTTATGGCGTCCTTCTGCGGGATCGCCGGCAATGTCCGGGTGGGCGATTGCGTGTTCTTCGGCGGCATGTCGGGTGTCACCGACAACCTGACGGTGGGCTCGGATTGCATCGTCGGCGCGGATACGGTTGTGACGCGGGATCTGGCCGACGGCGCGCTGGCCGCCGCGCGCGGGATACGGGTGATCGAAGGCGGCGCGCGCCGTTTCGGCAAGAGACTGTTGGGATGAGGCGCGGCGCGGCAATCATGAGAGGGCTGGCATGATCCCGGAATACTTCGGCAGCGACACCCAGAAAGCGCTGCAATACCGCGCCTGGCAACTCTGGACGCTCTTGCGCGACGATCCCCGCTTTTATTGCCACGGACGCGGTGTCGGCCTGGCCGACTGGAACAGCGGCGACATCCGCGAACAAAAGGCGCTGGCGCGCCTTCAGGGCATCGGCGCGGTCGAGGGCGTCCCGGATCCGGAGGACCATTGCGCCCGGCTGGAGACCCGGGGGCTGCGGACCGACCGGTTCAACCGGTGGCAAAGCGGGCCCGATGTTCTGGATATCGCCCGTTCGGTGCGCAACGCACGTCCGCTCCCGCCCGATCTGACGGTGCAGGCAACCGGCTCGGACACTCCTGCCGACGAGATGGCCGGGCTCGATGCGCTGACGCAGGGCTGCGGCGTTCTGCTGCCGATGGGGGCCTTTCTGCGCGGCCACGACCGCCCGACGGTCTGCCTTTATGCCAGCGATGGCGCGGGGCGCATCGTCGGGGCGGCGGCCAGCATCGCGCAGTTCCACCCGGACCATCCCAAGGGCGGCACTGCATGGTGGGGTATGCTGTCGACCGACGAAAGCCGGCGCGGAGAGAGGATCGCGCTGATCCTCGGGGCGATGGCGATGCTCGAGATGAACGCGCGCTTCGGCTTTGCGACCTTCTCCACCGGCATCCGCGAGGGCAACGCCCCGTCCGAGGCGCTTTGCACCAAACTTGGATTGCGGCCGACCGGCGACGCGGTGGTGATCGCCATCGACCCTGCGACCTTCGCCGCCGACCGCGTGACCAAATAGCGGGTTTTCTCAGGCCGGACCGTCGCCGCCGGCGGCGCGGTGCCAGCCAAGTTCGGCCAGATCGCGCCGCTCGGACCCGGGACGCCCGCCACGCAGCGCGGGCCAGAGCGCGGGGCCCACGGCGATCCGCCCCTGCGCGACAAGCGTCTCGAATTCCGCAGGGCTTGGCATCTGCTTTGCGAATTCGGCGGTCACCGCGTCCTCGCCGCGTTTCGAAAGATTGCCCCAATGCGCCCATTGCCAGGCCCGGCTTTCGCGCCCGAGGGTGTCCTCGACCTTGCGGATGAACCCCGCCTTGCGCATGAACCGCGCCTCATCGGTGAACCACAAATGCAGAACCGCCAGCTTGTCGGTGGGTTCGCTCTGCATTTTCGTGCCGTCCGCATAGGTGCCCGCGTGCCCGCCCCGTGCAAAACCGTGCAGCCTGTCGGCGCGCAGCAGCGGTTTGGCGAGCACCGCCGTGAAATTCAGCGGCAACCGGCCCGCACCTTTCCGCCACAACAGCTGCCCCTCGAAGGGGGCCACCATCACGGCGATCTCGTCGAACCGGCGGTCGCGCACCAATATATCCGGCGCGGGCCCGCCCGGCACGCGGATCGCATTCACGCGGGTGACGGTAATCTGATCGGCGCTCGCGGCCTGGCAGACCTATTGCAGGGTCGCGCCGTCGGTCAGCCAGAATTCGTCCGCATCCAGCCGCAGCACCCAGTCGGGATCGAACCGCGCGCGCATCCGCGCGATCATCTCGCGGCCGAAGGCGATCGGATCGGGCGGATTGGGGCCATAGACCTGATCGTGATCCAGAAAGACGATGTCGAACCGCGGATCGCCCACATAAGCGCGCAGGGCCTCGGCGGTGCCGTCGTGCGAGGCGGCATCGACGATGACAAAGCCATCGACACCCAGCGCCAAGGTATGTGAAATGACCGCGTCGATCAGCGCGACCTCGTTTCCGACCTGCATATAGGCCACGATCTTCATGCCTCTGCCTTGTCCTTGCCGCCCTGCTGCCCGCCGATGCTAGGCGACACGCGCGGGGAATACGAGCCTCGGGCGCGCCGGGTTGCGGTGATGCAGCCCTATTTTCTGCCTTATGCCGGGTACTTCCGGCTCTTTGCCGCGGCGGATGTCTTCGTGATCCTGGACGACGTGCAATTTCCGCGTCGTGGGCGGGTGCACCGCTGTCAGGTGCCCGCGCCGGGCGGGGGCGAGCGGTGGCTGACCCTGGCGGTGCAAAAGGCCCCGCGCGACGCCCTGATCCGCGACATGCAACTGGCCCCGGACTCAGGCGCGCGGCTTATGGCGAATAGCGCAGGGCTGCCGGCGCTCGACCGGACTGACACGGCGCTGCGCCGGGAACTGCGCGCGCTGATCGAGGACCCGGGGCGCGACCTGACCGCCTTTCTGGAACGGACCCTGCGCCGGGTCTGCGCGGGCCTGCGCCTGACGCCCGAGATCCTCCGCAGCTCGGCGCTGACAAAGCCCGAAGGGCTGACGGGCCAGGACCGGATCGTGGAAATCGTCCGCCAGATGGGCGGGACCTGTTACGTCAACGCGCCGGGCGGGCGGGCGCTGTACGATCCGGCGCGTTTCGCCGCCGCCGGGGTGGCGCTGCGGTTCCTGCCGCCCTACCGGGGGCGGTTTCCGCATCTGCTGCCCGCGCTCTTCACCGATGATATCGAGACGATCCGGGCAGACATCCTCGGCCAGATCGACTGACCTTTCGGGGGTCATGCTGCGGCGGCCCCCTCGGGGATCATCGACAGGTCATAGCCCATGCCGGTATAGGCCGCGCGCAGCTGGGCTGTGTCGAAAAAGGTCTGAAACGCGCTGCGCTGCCAGTCCGACCAGCGCGCCCACTTGGCGCGCGGGCCCTGGTCGCGGCCACCGCCCGCATGGGCATTGATCCGGTCGGGCAGCGCCCGCGCCGCCACCGGATCGGCACCGATCCGCGTCAGCAGGTCCGCGCGGGTCTGGCTGTCGCCGGTGACATCCTCGCTGCGCAGGGTGCCCGCCCAGTCGACCCAGTCCTTCCCCCGCACCTCGGGAACGGCGCGCTGATCGGCGGCCAGCCCCTCGAGCGCGAGACAGGCCCCGAAAAAGCTGATGACCTCCGGATCGCCGGGGAAAAGATCATGGCGCGCGGCCAGCGTCTCGATCGTCTGAAGGTGGCCCGACACCAACCGCCCGGCGGTCCACCAGGCCTCATGCAGGTCGATGCGCATCGACTGCCGCAGCAGTCCATGCGCCGAATGCACCACGTCCACGGGATGCCGCACCAGGTTGAAGACAACGATGGGTGCGGCCCTGTCGCCCGGATCGAGCCCCGGAAGATCGCGCAGGCGAAAGCTGTGCACCGCGCCGCGGATCGGTCGGTCGGATGCGGCGCGCAAATCGCCGAACACCTGCGACAGCGGACGCGCGCCGCGCTGTTGCGCGCCGCGCCGCACCTGCTGCGCCAGCGCCAGCAGGCCGGCCATGCCCTTTTCGGCGCGGATGGCGTCGATGTCATAGGTTTCGGCCCCGCTGACGGGCTGCATCTGGCTGCCGTGGACGCAGTGGACCTTTGGATGCGTGTGCAGAAAGGCCGCCAGCCAGGCGCTGGCGCTGACCCCGTGGCTGGCGATCAGGAAGTCGGTCATCGCGCCGTCACCCGTTCCGCATAGCCGACGCCGCCGCGTCCATAGCCATCGCCGCAGTAGAACATGACCGTCCGCCCGGGCGTCGCGGCAACCGTAGGGTAGCATTGCATCTGCCCGTCGAAATCGCCCGGCGCGGGGGGCGGCGCGAACCGATGCGCCGCGTCCTGCCGCCGCCAGTGCACCAGATCGGACGAGGTGGCATAGCCGATGCGGTAGCGACGCAGTTCGGGGCGCTTTGGGTCGTATTTGCGGCGGGTGCAGTACCACATCTCGTACCCCTCGGCCGCCAAGCGCACACAAGGCCGGGTGATGCCAGTCTCTTCAGGGCTGGCAAAGGCGATCGCCGGGGCCGGATCGGCGACCCAGGCCGTGCCGTCGTCTGACGTGGCATGACCGATCTGGTAGGTCGGTTCGGGGTAGGGTTTCACGTCCTCGCGCCACCCGGCCCCCTGCGCGAACCACATGTGATAGCGACCGCCGATGCGCTGGATATCCGCGCCGACGGCGAAGAGATGCGGCGACGGGCCGTAGAACGGCGCGATCTCGGGGCAGCGGCGCCAGCTACGCCCGTCGTCGTCGCTGCGCAGAAAGCCGATCCCGGCGTCGTAGGCCGGCATCCTCAGCCTCAGGCCCGTGGCCGCCATCGTCAGGCCGGCGTCGGTCTGAAAGACGCAGGACGGTCCGATCCCGTCGGCGTCGTAATCGCCCTGCCCCGCGCCAGAGCTGTCGATCACCTCGCCGCAGTCGAGAACCCGCATGGCGCGCGTCGGGTCGAGATCGGCAAAGACCATCCGGCCCACATTCTCTTCGCCCCGCGCGGCGAGGTAGAGCCGCCAGCGGTCGGGGGCCAGCCGGTGAACCGTTGGAAACTGGAACTTGAGCGCATGTCCCCGCGCGTCACGCAGCGGTATGTCGATGCGCCCCTTGAGGGTCCAAAGCGACGTGTAGTCCCCATGATCGGTCATTCGGCGTGCCTGTGGTGGCCAGGATAACGCCGGGCTCGGGGCCCGGCCCTGTCAGCGTTAGCGCCTCTGCGCGCGGCTGTCGAAACGAAAACGGGAGGCGCTGCCGCCCCCCGTTGCCTGTCTGTCCGGACAACCCCGACACAGGATCAGCTGCGCGACGGGAAAAGGCCCTGCATGCAAATCACGTAGTTGATGCCGAGGCTCGGCTGCATATTGTTGTGCGACTGGTTGCCGCCGGTGTCCGTGGTGGCCATCATATTGCCGTTTGCGGCGTTGTTGTAGAGGTTGAAAGTCTGGTTGCCTTCGTCCGCGTTGACGGCGTTGATCGGCGTCTGTTCGTTGCCTGCACCGCTTTGTGCGCGCGGAAAGTGGTTGTGCGAGGGCATTTCCGCCAGCGTCAGAGTCACGTTTTCCTGCCCCAGACGCTCGCCCAGACGGCGCGTCGTCAGCCCCGGACCGGTGCCGGGGTGGATCGGCACACAGCCGCGCAGATCGGGCAGCGCAAAAGTGTTCCGCCCGTCACCGCCGTAGGTTGTTCCGAGGATGCTGAACAGCGCCGAATTTTCCGCAACTGACACCAACTGCCCGTCGCAGAATGCCCAGCTTCTTGGCGCAAAATTGCCCGCGAACAAAATTATCGTTCCGATAGTACCTTCCATAAGTCTCTCTCCTTAGTGAACAAATTATACCTATACGCGAGCATTCTTAGAGGGAATTTCCCTTAAAGCAATGCCTGAGTGACGTTTGCGGGACTCGAACCGGCTTGGCGGGGACAAGCGCCGTCGCGCGCGCGCCTCTGTGTCCGAAGGAAGACGCGCAACCTCGCGGCGAGCGGCCTGCCAAGGGGCGGGCCCGGCTATCCGCGCTGGATGGTCAGCCGCACGCGCAGGCCCGTGGGGCCGTCCTCGAACGCAAGTGCGCCGCCGTGCAGCTGGGCGATGGTGGCCACGATGGTCAGGCCAAGCCCGTAGCCATCGACGGTCGCGGTGTTGTCGCCGCGCCGGAAGGGGGCCATCAGCGCCTCGATCTCGGCCGCCGAACTGTCCGATCCTTCGTCCTCGACCACGATGGTCGCGCTGTCGGAATCGGTTTCCAGCTGAACCGTTGCGCGGCGTCCGTATTTCAGGGCGTTGTCGATCAGGTTGGTAACCGCGCGCTGCAGCGCGATGGGCCTGCCGGTGACGATCACGTCGCGATCCCCAGCCACCACGGTCTGACCCTGCCGCGACATAAACACCGAACGGCCGCCATGCACGATCACGTCCCGGGGCGCGCGCAGGGTCACGTCGCGTCCCATGTCCTCGTAATCGGCGACGATGGCGTCGATCAGGGCGGTCAGGGACAGCTTGCGCGGTGGCTCGGCGCTCATTTCGGCACGGGTGTAGGTCAGCACGCTGTCGATCATGCCGGTCATGCTGTCGATGTCCGCCTCGAGCTTTTCGCGCAGCTCGGCGTCCTGGATCAGCGCCGTGCGCAGGCGCAGGCGCGTGGCAGGCGTGCCCAGATCGTGGCTGACCCCCGAAAGCACCGCCGCCCGGCTTTCGAGCTGGGCGCGCTCGGTCTCCAGATAACTGTTCACGGCCGCGACGATATCCTGCAGCTCGCGCGGGCCGGGGATGTCGTAGCTGGTCGGCCCGCCAAGCCGGCGGCGGCTGCGCAATTGATCGGCGAAATGGGTGAAATCGGCCGAGGTGTTCAGGGTCGCGGTGAACAGCATCGCCAGCGCGATGACCGCCCCCATCGCCGCGATCAGACGCTGGTCGGACGGGGCGTCGGCGCAGCCCCAGACGGCGCCGCCGTCGATCCGCACCCAGGGCGCGTCGCCCATCCGCGCTATGACAACCGGGTCGCTGCAATAAGAGGCCAGCAGGCGGAAGACCTCGCCGGTGGTCTCGGCGGCGGTCTGACCGTCGCGGATGGGCAGCGCCGACAGGCGGTAGACCAGGTCGGGCGACAGGATTACCAGCGTCAGGGGCTCGCCTGTGGCGATGTTCTCGGCATCGGCGAGGATCGGCACAGTGGTGAGGCGCGCGGCCTGCGGCGCGGCGGCGATGCGGTTGAACGCGCCCGCGCGCGCCAGCGCCTGATCGGCATCGGACAGCGGCAGGATCGCCACGTCGCCGGAGGGCAGCGTGTTGTTCTGCAAGGCGTTATAGGTCGTCACACCCGCCACGAAGGCCTGAGTGCCATGCGCGCGCCAGCCGGCGTTTGACTGCATCCACATCCAGGTCGCCAGCACGCCCGTCAGAAAGGCCGCGGCAACGAAGAGCGTGCCGATGGCGCGCAGGCTGAAGGGCCGGGCGATCACGCGTCCTGCGCCATCACGTCGACCGCAAAGACATAACCCACGCCCCGCTCGGTGCGCAGGATCTGCGGATCCTTGGGGTTCCGTTCGATCTTGGACCGCAGCCGCCCAACCAGCACGTCGATGGCGCGGCCCAGCGCGTCGGCGGTCTGCTTGGTGTCGCCGGTCACGTCGAGCGCCGCGGCGATCTCTTCGCGGGTGAGCGGGATGTGCGGATTGGCCAGCAGCGCCCGCAAGAGCGCCGTCTCGCGCCGCGACAGGGCGACCTGCACGCCCGCGGGCGACAGCGCCTCGTCGCGCTTGGCGTCATAGGTCCAGCCGGCGAAGTGAAAGGTCTTGGTGTTCCGCCGGTGCACCAGCGACGACGACCGCCGCGCGCGCGACAGCACCGCCTTGACCCGCGCCAGCAGCAGATCGGGGTTGAAGGGCTTGGCCACGTAATCGTCGGCCCCCACCTCGTAGCCCGCCATGCGCTGGTGATCGGCCGACAAAGCCGAGACCATGATGATCGGCACGTCCTGCTCGTGCCGCAGGCGGCCGCAGATCTCCAGCCCGTTCTCGTCGCCCAGCATGACGTCCAGCAGGATCAGGTCGACCCGCCCGCCGCCGAGATGTTTGCGGACCTCGGCCTCGGTCGCGGCGGGCAGCGCGATGGTGCCGTTCCGCCGCAGGAATTGGGTCATCATCTCGCGCATCTCGGGGTCGTCATCGACCACCAGAATTCTGGGAATCGCCACCTGTCACCCTCCTGCACCGCGGCCCCCGTGCATGCATGCCGGACCCGGATCGGTAACACCATGCAACAAAATCGGGGGCAACGTAACAACCTGTAACGAACCGCCCGATTATTTGCATGACCAGCCCGGGAACCGGCCATGTCTCAATTGCATGGCGCCGGGGCGATCCGCCATGATTGCGCTACCGAAGCCCGTAAAAGGGCCCGTATTTACTATCTTTGGGAGGGAACCAAGATGAAATCCTACATTCTCAGCGCTGTGTCCGGTATCGCACTGGTCGCATCCACCGCGGCCATCGCCAACCCGCAGGCCGAAGTCCTGCATTGGTGGACCTCGGGCGGCGAAGCCAAGTCGGTCGCCGTGCTGCAGGAAGAATTCGCCGCCAAGGGCGGTGAGTGGACAGACATGCCCGTCGCGGGCGGCGGCGGCGACGCCGCGATGACCGCTCTGCGCGCACGCGTTCTGTCGGGCAACGCGCCCACCGCCGTTCAGCTGAAAGGCCCGGCGATCCAGGAATGGTACGAAGAAGGCGTTCTGGCCGATATCTCGGCCGTGGCCGAGGCACAGGGCTGGGCCGACGTTCTGCCCGCCTCGATCGCCGGTCACATGAAGTGCGAGGGCACCTGGTGCGCCGCGCCGGTCAACGTGCACCGCGTCGACTGGATCTGGGCAAATGCCGACGTTCTCGAGGCCAACGGCATCGAAATGCCCACCACCTGGGACGAGTTCAACGCGGCGGCCGAAAAGCTGCAGGCGGCGGGCGTGATCCCGCTGGCGCATGGCGGCCAGGCCTGGCAGGACGCCACCGTCTTCGAGGCCGTCGCTCTGGGCATCCTCGGCCCCGACGGCTTCCACAAGGCCTTTGTCGAGCTGGACACCGACACGCTGACCTCTGACGGGATGGTCGCGGTCTTCGACCAGATGCGCAAGATGCGCGGCTATGTCGACGACAACTTCTCGGGCCGCGACTGGAACCTCGCCACCGCGATGGTCATGAACGGCGAAGCGGCGTTCCAGATCATGGGCGACTGGGCCAAGGGCGAATTCATGGCCGCGGGCAAGGTCCCGGGCGAAGACTTCCTCTGCGCCTCGACCCCGGGTGACGGCTTCCTCTACAACGTCGACAGCTTTGCGATGTTCGACGTTGACGGCGACGACAAGCAGGAAGGCCAGGCCCTGCTGGCGGAACTGATCGTCGGTCAGAACTTCCAGAAGGTGTTCAACCTTAACAAGGGTTCGATCCCGGCCCGCACCGACGTGTCGCTGGACGAGTTCGACAGCTGCGCGCACCTGTCCGCCAAGGACATGAACGAAAGCTCGGCCAACGGGTCGCTGCTGCCCAGCTATGCCCACGGCATGGCGCTGCGCGGTGCGCAGTCTGGCGCGATCACCGATGTCGTGACCGCGCATTTCAACTCTGACATGTCGTCGGCAGACGCGGTCAAGATGCTGGCAGACGCCGTCGCAAACAGCATGTAACCGGCCTGTCCCGCCCTTTGATCCCAAGGGGCGGGACCACCCCCAAAGGGACAAATCCAATGACCAAGTGGCTTGAAGAAAACACGCCCAAATTGGTACTGGCCCCCTCGTTCATCGCAGTTCTGGTCTTCGTCTACGGCTTTATCGCCTGGACGGCCTGGGTATCGATGACGCGGTCGCGGCTGCTGCCGAAATACGAAATCGAGGGCTTTATCCAATACGAACGTCTCTTCGCGTCGCCGCGCTGGGACACGGCAATCAACAACCTCTTTATCTTTGGCATTCTGTTTATCGTGATCGCGATGATCCTCGGGCTGATCCTGGCGATCCTTCTCGATCAGAACATCCGCACCGAAGGCGCGATCCGCACGATCTATCTTTACCCCATGGCGCTGTCGATGATCGTGACCGGCACCGCGTGGAAATGGATCCTGAACCCCGGTCTGGGGATCGAGGCCATGGTCCGCGGCTGGGGGTTCGAGACCTTCACCTTCGACTGGCTGGTGAACCCCGACATGGCGATCTACACCATCGTCATCGCTGCCATCTGGCAAAGTTCGGGCTTTGTTATGGCGCTGTTCCTGGCCGGTCTGCGGTCGGTCGATGGCGAGATCATCAAGGCCGCGCAGGTCGACGGCATTCCCACCTGGCGCGTCTATACCGCCATCATCATCCCGTCGATGGCCCCGATCTTTCTGTCGGCCTTCATCGTGCTGGCGCACCTCGCCATCAAGAGCTTCGACCTGGTGATCGCGCTGACCGGCGGCGGCCCCGGCTATGCCACCGACCTGCCCGCCACGTATATGTACGCCATGGCGTTCTCACGCGGGGACATCGGTCAGGCGGCCAGTTCGGCCATGATCATGATGCTGGTCGTCTTCACCATCGTCGTCCCGTACCTCTATTCCGAGCTGAGGACCCAAGATGACTGATCTTTCGATGACATCCGCCAAGAGCAACAGCCAGATCGGCAAGATCGCCCTGCGCTGGCTGCTTTACATCACCCTCGTCCTCTTCGCGCTGTTCTACCTGATGCCGCTCTTCGTGATGGTCACGACGTCGCTGAAAAGCCTCGAAGAGATCCGCACCGGCGACCTGATCGCGCTGCCGCGCGAGGTCACATTCGACGCCTGGCGCACCGCCTGGTCGGGCGCCTGCACCGGCATTCAGTGCGAAGGCGTGCGGCCCTACTTCTGGAACTCGGTGCTGATCGCCATTCCGGCGGTGGCCATCTCGACCCTGCTGGGGGCGATGAACGGCTATGTGGTGGCGCAATGGCGCTTTCGCGGGGCCAACATCCTCTTCTCGCTGATGCTGTTCGGCTGCTTCATCCCCTTCCAGGTGGTGCTGCTTCCGATGGCGCGGGTGCTGGGGATCATGGGCATCGCGGGGACCATTCCCGGTCTGATCTTCGTGCACGTGATCTACGGGCTCGGGTTCACGACGCTCTTCTTCCGCAACTACTATGTCAGTATTCCGGCCGAGCTGACGAAGGCGGCCAAGGTGGACGGCGCGGGCTTCTTCCGGATCTTCTGGTCGATCTTCCTGCCGCTGTCGCTGCCGATCATCGTTGTCGCGGTCATCTGGCAGTTCACCCAGATCTGGAACGACTTCCTCTTCGGTGTGTCGTTCAGCGAGGCCGGCACACAACCGGTCACCGTGGCCCTGAACAACATCGTCAATTCGACCACCGGCGTGAAGGAATACAACGTCGACATGGCCGCCGCGATCATCGCTGCGCTGCCCACCCTTCTGGTCTACGTCGTCGCCGGCAAATACTTCATCCGCGGTCTGACCGCTGGATCCGTGAAAGGATAAATCCCATGGCTCCGATCCTTGAAATCAAGAACCTCTACAAGAACTACGGACCCGTCGAGATCCTCAAAGACATCAACGTGTCGATCGAACCGGGCGACTTTCTGGTGCTGGTCGGGCCCTCGGGCTGCGGCAAGTCCACGCTGCTCAACTGCATTGCCGGGCTAGAGCCGATCACCGGCGGGTCGCTCTTCATCGGCGGGCAGGACATGACCAACGTCAGCCCCAAGGACCGCGACATCGCCATGGTGTTCCAGTCCTACGCGCTTTACCCGACCATGTCGGTGGCCAAGAACATCACCTTCGGCATGAAGGTGCGCGGGGTGGATCAGGCGACGCAGGACCGCAAGCTGGCGCAGGTGGCCCAGCAGCTGCAGATCGAGCCGCTGCTGAACCGCCGTCCCGGCCAGCTGTCGGGCGGCCAGCGTCAGCGGGTGGCGATGGGCCGGGCGCTGGTGCGCGATCCCAAGCTCTTCCTCTTCGACGAACCGCTGTCGAACCTGGACGCCAAGCTGCGGGTCGAGATGCGGACCGAGATCAAGGCCCTGCACCACAATCTGGGCGCGTCGATGGTCTATGTGACCCACGACCAGATCGAGGCGATGACGCTGGCCACCAAGATCGTCGTGATGAAGGGCGGGGTGATCCAGCAGATCGGGTCGCCGTCGGAAATCTACAACCGTCCGGCCAACCTCTTCGTGGCGGATTTCATGGGCAGCCCGGCGATGAACCTGATCCCGGCCAAGGCCCGGGCGAACGGCGGCGGCACCCATATCGAGATCGCCCGCAAGGACGGCGCGCCGATCGTGCTGACCGACACCCGCAACCACGACCTGCCCGAGGACGTGATCCTGGGCGTGCGCCCCGAAGACATCGCCGATCCGACGATGCGCACGGGCAGCGACGCGCAAGAGGCCGAATGCCTGATCGACATCGTCGAACCGGCGGGGGCCGACACCTTCGCGGTGATGCAGCTGGGCGGCAAGCATGTCACCGCCCGTCTGCACTCCGAGACCACGGCGCAGCCCGGCAAGCCGCTGAAACTGGCCTTCGATCTGGGCAAGGTGTCGTATTTCGCCCCGGACACCGGGCTGCGGCTGAACTGACCCGCCAACCCGACGAAAACAACGAGCGCCCGAAGTGATCTTCGGGCGCTCTTTTCATGTCGCCATGCCGGGAAGGTTTGGTGTCAGCCTCGCTCGGTCTGATCCCGCACCAGAGCCGCGAGGCGGTAAAAGCCATGCGCCATTTTCGAGAACGGGATCAGTAGGAAGAAGGTCAGGACGGTGCCGAGATGCAGTGGCAGCAGCCAGCCGACCGCCGCCGAGCCCGTCGCCGCATAGAGCACGAGGCCGGTGGCGCTGACCGCGAAGAGCAATGCGACAAAGGCCATCTCGCCGCCCCAGACCTTGGGCGCGCCGAGCTCGGGATCGGCCTTAAGCTTGAGCCACGCCAGCCCCGCCGTCCCCAGGCACAAGAGCACCCCGCCGGGAACACCCAGCAGCTTGGGCAGGCTGAAAGGCCCGTAAGGCGCTTCGAGCCCCAGCAGGTAGTGCATCAGCGTCGCCGTGGACGTCGAGGCAAAGCACAGCAGAAAGCCATAAAGCACAGCGTGGTGGAACCCGCGCCGGGCGTTGGAAAAGCGGTCCGCATCTTCGAAATTGCAGCCCTCGCCGTGCCCGCCCGAAAGGTTGTCCATCCGCCCCGCCGAGCGCAGCGCGGCCCAAAGATCGGTCAGCGACACCGCACCGCCGCCCACGCTGCGCCAGTAGCCGCGCAGCGACACGGCAATGGCGGCAAGCGGAAGCACGAAGGCAGGCGCGAAGACCGCCACCATCAGCCCGTGGGACATGTAGGCGTAAAACCCTTCGCCGGTTTCCGGCCGGAACGCCTGCGCCAGCGCGAAGAGCAGCGCAATCGCCACCACCAGAAGCGCCGCGATCACCACGCCATTGCGGTCGTAAAGACGCGCAAATCCCCGCGGCCAGGCGTGGTCCTGCCAGCTGGCCTGTCGCACCTCAGCCAGCGCCTTGGGCAGGTTCAGCGCGAATTCGTGCGGTTCGGTGTACTGACAGGCGTAATAGCAGCCCCGGCAGTTGTGGCAGAGATTGGCCAGCTGGGTGATGTCCCCGTCGGCAAAGGCCCGTTGCCGGGTGATCGCCGGGAAAACGGCGCAATAGCCCTCGCAATAGCGGCAGGCGTTGCAGATCTCGACCTGGCGGCGGGCTTCGGCGATCAGTTCAGTTGACATAAGCCGCGGCCCCCTTCCCTGCCAGACGCCCGAAGACGGTGCCGATGGTCATGCCGAACCCGGCCAGATACCCTTGTCCCAGAATGGACCCCGCCATGATTTCTCCTGCTGCCCAAAGGTTTTCGACCGGCCCGTCCGGCCCGTGCACCTGCGCGCTCTCGTCGACGCGCAGTCCGAGATAGGTGAAGGTCACGCCGGGACGCAGCGAATAGCCGTAGAACGGCGGCTCCGAGATCGGGCGCGCCCAGTTGGTTTTCGGCGGGCTCAGGCCTTCGGTCGCCAAACCGTCCAGCTCGGTCGGATGAAAGTCGCCGTCGCGGCAGGCGGCGTTAAAAGCCTCGACCGTCTCGCGCAGCTTGGTGCCCGGCAGGCCCAGCTTCTGCGCCAGCCCTTCCAGCGTGTCGGCCTTCACCGGCGGGAAGACCGACGGCATGAAAAGCTCCAGCGATTTGGAATCGATGATCGCATAGCCGACCTGATCGGGCTGCGCCGCGACCAGCCGGCCCCAGATGGCATAGCGCTTGGGCCAGACGTCCTCGCCCTCGTCGTAAAAACGGTCTCCGTCCTTGTTGACAACGATGGAGAACGGCACGCAATCCAGCCGGGTCACGATGCCGCCGTCGAATTTCGGCGCGCGGCCGTCGATGGCGACGGCGTGGCACTGGGTCGGATCGCCGACGCTTTCCATGCCCTGATCCAGCAGGTCCTTGAGCACGACGCCCCGGTTGTAGGGCGTGCCCCGGTTCAAAAAGTTGCGCGCCGCCGGCCCCCAGGCCCGCGCCAGCCAGTCGACATCGCCCTGAAAGCCGCCCGAGGCGACGACCACCGCGCGCGGATGGAAGGTGACCGTGTCGCCGCCGATTGTCGCCTCGACCGCGCCGATGCGGGCGCCGTCATGCTCCAGATGCGTGACCTCGGCCTCATAGGCGATGTCGATGCCCTTGTCCTCGGCCCGCCGGTAATAGGCGTTCACCAGCGCCTTGCCGCCGCCGAGGAAGAACGCGTTGGTGCGCGACAGCGACAGGGTGCCCGAAAGCGACGGCTGGAACCGCACGCCATGGGCCTGCATCCAGTCGTAACATTCCTCCGAGGCGCGGATGGTCATGCGGGCCAGCGTTTCGTCGGTCTTGCCGCCGGTGACCTTGATCAGGTCTTCGAAATATTCGTCCTCGCCATAGGCATCGGTCAGCACGCCCAAGGGGCCTGCGTGCATACAGCGAAAGTTGCGCGTGTGCCGTGAATTGCCGCCGCGGTAGGGTTTCGGCGCGCTTTCCAGCATCACCACCCGCGCGCCCGTTTCGCGCGCGGTCAGCGCCGCGCAAAGCGCCGCGTTCCCGCCACCGACGACCAGAATGTCGGGTTTCGTGTCCATCTTCAAACCTTTGCCACCTCTGCGGGCAAAGTCGCTTTGACTTCACCCTGCTCCTGGGTTAACAGTATTGTATCCCAGCGGATACAAAGTTCAAGGCCCAGCCGATGACCACCCCGCAAACCCTGTCGAAATCCAGCGGCGAAGCCGCCTATGACGCGCTTCTCGGCGCGATTCGCGAGGGTCAGTTCGCCCCCGGCGACCGGCTGCGCGAGGAAGACGTGGGCGAGCGGCTGAATCTCTCGCGCACCCCTGTGCGCGAGGCGTTGCGGCGGCTGGAGGCGGACGGCATCGTCGAACACCGCCCCCGCCTCGGCGCGGTGATCCGCAGGCTCAGCCACGCCGAAGTGGTCGAGCTTTATGAGATGCGCGTGGTGCTGGAACGCACCGCGGCCGAGCTGGCCGCCAAACATGGCACGGGCGCGGAATTCGACGCGCTGGAGGACCTCAACCGGGAAATCGCGCAGGAACGGCAGAACCCGGCGCGGGCGGCGGCAATCAACCAGACCTTTCACCGCGGGCTTTACCTTGCCGGACGCAACCGCTTTCTGCTGGAAGCGGCGCGGGCGCTTAACAATTCGCTGCTGTTGCTGGGGCCCACGACGTTCACCGACGACGCGCGCATTGACACGGTCGTGGCGCAGCACGAGGCGATCATCGACGCGCTGCGCAGCGGCGACAGCGCGGCGGCGGGGACCGCGGCCGAGACCCATCTGCAAACCTCGCTGCGGCACCGTCTGCGGGCGATGGAGCCATGATGCCCGTCCTCAACGCCTTCGCGATCGGCGCGCTTGGCGTCGCGCTGTTCAAATTCGTGGACCTGCCGTTGCCCTGGCTGCTGGGCCCGATCGCCGCTTGTTTGCTGGCCGCGCTCGCAGGCGTGCCCATGCGCGGGATCAAGCCCGTGAACGAGGCGATGCGCACTGTGCTGGGTGTCGCCGTGGGGGCGACGCTGACACCGGCCGTGCTGGTCACCTTCCCGGCCATGTGGCCCACGCTGGTTCTGGTGCCGGTGATGGTCGCCGCTATCGGGCTGGTCGGAATTCCCTATTTCCGGCGGCTCTGGGGCTATGACTTCGCCACCGCCTATTACGCCTCGATGCCCGGCGGGCTCCAGGACATGCTGGTCTTTGGCGAAGAGGCCGGGGGCAATGTCCGCGCCATGTCGCTGATCCACGCGACCCGCGTTCTGGTGATCGTCGTGGCGCTGCCGTTCCTTTTGAAGGGCGTCTGGGGGGCCGACCTCAGCAACCCGCCGGGCGCGCCCGCAGCCACTGTGCCGCTGCACGAAATGGCGCTGATGGTGGTTTGCGCGTTTGTTGGCTGGCTTGGGGCGAAACGCGTCGGCATGTTCGGGGCGTCGATCCTGGGGCCGCTGATCGTGACCGCCATCGTCACCCTCGCAGGGCTGCTGCACTACCGCCCCCCAGCCGAGGCGATATGGGCCGCGCAATTCTTTATCGGGCTGACAATCGGCAGCAAATACGCCGGGATCACCTTGCAGGAGGCCCGGCGCGACCTGATCGCCGGCGTCGGCTTCTGCGTTCTGCTGATCCTGCTGACCATCGTCTTCGTCGAGGCGATCTATATGTTCGGCCTCGCCCCGGGGATGGAGACGCTTTTGGCCTTCGCCCCGGGCGGACAGGCCGAACTGACAGTGCTTGCGTTGATCGTGGGGGCGGACGTGGCCTTTGTCGTGGCGCATCACGTGCTGCGCATCTTCGTCGTCATACTGGGCGCGCCGGTCGCGGTCCGCTATTTCAGGCTGGTGTCGCGGTCCGACACCTGAACAGTGCACCGGTTTGACGGTTTCAACCGCACCCGAATGGGATAGAAGCACCACGACCGCGGCAAACCAAAAGGCCCTCCGATGAAAGACCTGCGCATCATCGTCACCGGCGGCACCATCGACAAGGTGCACGATCCCCGGACCGAGGGGCTGTCATTCGCGCCCGACGGCGCGACGCATCTGCCCGAGATGCTCCGCATCGGGCGCTGCCACTTTCCCACGGTCGAGCTCTTGATGCTGAAGGACAGTCTTTACTTCGACGATGCCGACCGCGCGGCCATTGCCGGCGCGGTCGCCGCCGCCCCCGAAGAGGCGGTCGTTGTCACCCACGGCACCGGCACGATGGGCGACACGGCGCGCTTTCTGGCGCCCCGGATCGGCGACAAGACCGTGGTACTGACCGGCGCAATGCGGCCGTTTTCGCTCTATACCTCGGATGGCGAGTTCAACCTGGGCGGCGCGGTCGTGGCCGCGCAACTCTTGGGCCACGGGGTCTGGGGCGTGATGAACGGGCGCGTCTTCGCGGCGGCAGAGCTGAACAAGAACACCGAACAGGGGCGCTTCGACGTCTGACCGGCACCAGGTCAGAGCGCCCCGATCCCCTGCCAGATCAGACGCAGGGAAATCAGCACCAGCACCACATCGAGCGCGCGTTTGAAGCCGTGATCGCTCATCCGGATCAGAACCGAGCGGCCCGCCAAAGTGCCCAGAAACCCCGCCGCGATCATCGCCGCGATGAAACCCACCCAGGGGCCGTAGGCAAAGCCCAGCATCCCGAAGACCACGATCTTCAGCCCGTGCTGCAGGGTCATCAGCACCGCATGGGTCGCGACATGCGGCTCGCGCGAAAGACGGAGGGATTTCGAGAAATTCGCGACGAACACGCCGGTCGCGCCGAAGAACATGGTCAGGAAGCTGGAGATCAGGCCGGTCAGCAATGGAAACCGCGACAGCCAGGCCGGGGGCCGGGCCAGAACGCTCCAGATCACGAAGACCCCGATCCCGATCAGCACGATCCCCGGCGGCAGATTCACCACGACGCTGCCGCCCACCCCCGCCCCGATGGCGCTGCCCACAGCGAAGGCCGCGACCGGTGGCCAGTGGGTCTTGCGAAAGAGCACCGCCGCCCGCGACAGGTTCGACCCCAGCTGGATCACCCCGTGCACCGGGATCAGCGCTGCGGGCGGCAGGAACGACGCCATGATCGCCAAAAGCAGCGATCCGCCCCCGATCCCCAGCGCCACGGTGATGAACGAGCCGACAAAGCTTGCGCCCAGCAGCATAATCGCCACGATGGGATCGAACCCGCCAAGCAGCGCCTCGACGCTCATGACCCAACCCCGGAGGTTACCCGCATGAACACCTGCGACCTGCACGACGCATATGGCGACCTGCTGGAAATCCTGCCCTTCGGGCTGACGTCATACGGCGGCCGCAAGCGGTTCTCGGGCGTGGTCGAAACGGTCAAATGCCTCGAGGACAACAGCCGCATCAAGGAGCTGTCGCAGACCCCGGGCGAGGGCCGCGTTCTGGTCGTGGACGCAGGCGGATCGGTGCGCAACGCGGTCATGGGCGACATGATCGCGTGTGGGCTCAACGACAACGGCTGGGCCGGCGTGGTGATCTGGGGCGCGGTGCGCGACGTGGGCGAGCTGGCGGCGCTCGATCTGGGCGTGCTGGCGCTGGGCCACATCCCGCGCCCCGGCAAGCGGCGCGGGGACGGGCAGATCGGCATCGACATCCGCCTGGGCGAGGCGCGCGTTTCGCCCGGCGCCTTCCTCGTGGCCGACGAGGAAGGCTGCATCGTCTTCCCGCCGGGCACCAAGCCCGACGACCTGGCGCTCTGACCCTTCACTGCACCTCGGGGTTGATCACGTGGATCGGCGCGCCGTCGGCATAGGCGTTGATCTGGTCGTAGATATCCGCGAACTGCATATCCAACTCGTCCTCGGTGACGTAGCCAATATGCGGCGTGCAGATCACGTTTGGATGGCTGATGACCGGGTCCGACGTGTCGGTGAAGGGTTCGGGATCGAACACATCCAGCGCCAGCCGCCCGGGCCGCGCGGCCTCCAGCGCGGCCTCCAGCGCGCCGTCCGCCACAAGGCCCGACCGCGAGGTATTCACGAAGGTGGCCGAGGGCTTCATCGCCAGCAAATCTTCGGCGCTGATCAGGCCACGGGTGGCGGGTGTCAGGCGCACGTGGATCGAAACGAAATCGCTCTGGGCAAAGAACGCCTCGCGGCTCGGCGCGACTTCGGCCCCGGCCGCATGCGCCCGGTCCCGGCCCTCGTCCGAGCCCCACCACCAGACCTTCATCCCGAACGCCTCGGCATAGCGCGCCACCTGGCCGCCGATCTTGCCATACCCATAAAGCCCCAGCCTGCGCCCCATCAGCGTCTGCCCCGGCGCAAGCTGCCATGTCCCCGCGCGCAGGCTCTGCATCTGCTGCGGGATCTGCCGCGCCGAGGCGAGGATCAGCGCAAAGGTCAGTTCCGACGCGGCGATGGAGGGTTTGCCGGCCGACATGTTCGAGCAGAGCATCACGCCGTTGGCCGTACACGCCGGCACGTCCACATGCGGATAAACGCTGCGCTGGCTGATCAGCTTGAGGTTCGGCAGACGCTCCAGCAGCGCCGCCGTCACCGGGGTGCGTTCGCGAAAGAGCACGACGCAGTCCGCATCGGCCAGCCGCTCGGCCAGAACGTCGAGGTCTTCGGTATGGTCGGTCCAGATGGTGACGTCGTGGCCCTCGAGCCGGGCAAAGCTCGGCAGCGTCTTGAGCGTGTCGAACCAGTCGTCGAGAATGTGCACTTTCATCGGATCAGCCTTTCCCGTGAGATCTTCGAATGACCGGCGACATGATCCTGTCGCTGATCGGAATGTCCAGCAGTGCCGCGCGGCCCGACCCTTGGAACTGCGAAATCAGGCCCGGAAGGTCGCTCAGGTCGTCCACCCGTTGGCCCGCCGCGCCGAAACCCCGGGCAATCGCCGCAAGATCGGTGGGGCCAAAGACGGCTCCCGCATCCGACAGCCCCTCGGCCCGCAACTTGTGGATTTCCGACCCGTAGGCGCCGTCATTCAGCACGACGATCAGGATATTAAGCCCGTGGCGCAGGATCGTCTCGATCTCCTGCACGTGCATCAGCAGGCTGCCGTCCCCGTCGAACAACACGACGGGCTGGTCGGGATGGGCGACCCCGGTTCCCATCGCGAAAGAGATGCCGTTACCGATGGCCCCGAATTCGCGGATCGTCAGGAAATTTTCGTAAGCGCGGCGGGGCATCTGCGCGACGTAATACGAGCAATGCCCCGACGAATTGACCAGCTGCCAGTCGGACGGGATCGCGGCGTCGAGCGCGGCGACAGCGTCGCGCGGATCGTGCAGGCCATCCTCTGGCGGGAATTGCGCGGAATCGGCGGGCTCGGTCCGGATGCGCGTTGCCAGCGCATCGCTGCGCCAGTCCGCCGGGCGGGGCCGGATCGCTTCGGCCAGCGCCTCGGCCCCCAGCCGCGCGTCGGCGCGCAGATGCAGGTCGGCGGCCACGCGGCCCTGGCTGACGGCGACGGGATCGGTGTCGATCTGCAGAACCCGCGCCTTTGGCCAGAGCGCCCCGCCATCCGCGTTGTGCCGCGCCAGAGATGCGCCCAAGGCGATCACCAGATCGGCCTCGGCGAACATCTCGCGCGCGACCTCGGTGGAAAAGCCCCCCGCGATGCCGACGCAGAACGGGTCGTCGTGGAAGAGACCGCGCGCGGGTAAGGTCGTCGCCAAGAGCCCGTCGCAGCGTTCGGCCAGCGCGCGGCAGGCCTGCGCTGCATCCGCCTCGACAGCGCCCATGCCGGCCATCACGACAACTCGGTTTGCGCTGTCCACCGCCCTGACGGCATCCTGCAGATCGTCGGGATTGGGCGGAATCGGGCGCGGCTGGACGTGCAGGCGATGGGCGGGCTCGGGCAAGGTCTCGGACCCGGTCCAGGGCAGTTCCTGCAGATCGAAGGGCACGCCCAGAACGACCGGGCGGCCTTCGCGCCGGGCCTGCAGAAAGGCGTCGCGCACGGCTGTCGGCATCCGGGCGGGCCAGTGCAGGCTGTGGTAGGCCGCACCGGTGGCAGTGACAAAGGGGGCCTGATCTATCGCCTGATTGTACCAGCCC
Organism: Aestuariicoccus sp. MJ-SS9; assembly: GCF_032586235.1. Taxonomy (NCBI): domain Bacteria; kingdom Pseudomonadati; phylum Pseudomonadota; class Alphaproteobacteria; order Rhodobacterales; family Paracoccaceae; genus Aestuariicoccus; species Aestuariicoccus sp. MJ-SS9. The sequence goes on along the minus strand of NZ_JAWHTD010000001.1, from coordinate 132,821 downwards.
GCCTTCAGCGGCGCCTCGCCCGCCAGCACGACCAGCGGGATCCGCGCCCGCACGGCAGCGGGCAGCGCGGTCATCAGCTGGGTCAGTCCCGGCCCGCAGGTGACGGTGGCCAGCCCCACTTCGCCGGTCTTGCGGGCATAGGCCATGGCGGCGGCCACGGCGCAATGTTCGTGCCGCACATAGATCATCCGGCAGCCGGTTTCCGACAGCCGCGTGGCGAAAGCCATGTTCGCATCGCCCATCAGCGCGAAACACGCCCCCGTCCCCTCCTGCACAAAGGCGCGGGCTAGGATGTCGAAGGTGTGCAGCGTCATGCGTTCTCCCACACGGCGGCGGGCACCAGAAGCTCGCCGCGCGCGATCAGCCGCGCGGTGCGGGTCACCCCGGCCGAGACGAAGGCGAAGGGGTCGGTGTCGTATTTGACGCGCACCTCCATGGTCCCCATCGGGTGCTCGATGACCACGTTCACGGGCGATGGCCCGATGGGACGGACCAGCCCCTCGGCCACGGTGCCCGGGGCCAGCGCACAGGCCGCCAGGCATTGCGAACCGGTCACCGCCACGGTCGGATGGGTGTTCCACGGCATAAAGTAGCGCACGGCGAAATGCCCGCCCGCGCGCGGTGCCGAAATCAGGCCGATCTTGGGGACGACCGACCGGGTCACGTCGCCCAGCCCCATGCGCCTGCCTGCCTCGAGCCGGAGCGCCTCCATCCGCGCAAAGAGCGCCTTGTCGGCGTCGAGTTCCTCGGCGGTCTCGTGCCCCGTGATGCCGAAATCCGACGCCCGCGCGATCATCATCGGCATGGCCACGTCGACGCAGGACACCTGGACGCCGTCGATCTCGTCCACCGGGTTGCCGGTCGGAAAAAACTTGCCCGTGCGCGAGCCCGTCACCTCCATGAAGTTCAGCGTCACCGGGGCGGCCGTGCCGGGCACGCCGTCGATGGCGACGTCACCGTCATAGCGGACCGCGCCGCCGGGCGTCTGCACCTCGGCCTCGATCAGCGCGCCGGTGTTGACGGCGCGGATGCGCACCGGCGTCACCCCGTCGCGCGCGGGCACCAGCCCCATCTCGATCGCCGCCGGGCCGACGCCGACGAGGATATTGCCGCAGGTCGGCGAGAAATCGACCTCGGCCTCTTCGACGCCCACCTGCGCGAAGAAGTAATCGATATCCGCCGCGGGATCGTCCGAGCGCGACAGCATCGCCACCTTGGTCGTCACCGCCGTGCCGCCGCCGATTCCGTCGATGTTGCGGGGGTTCCCCGCCCCGACGACCGAAATCAGGACCTGCGCCAGGTGATCGCGGTCCTTTGGCAGGTCGGCTGCGTTGAAATAGGGGCCGCGCGACGTGCCGCCCCGCAGGAAGAGATACGGAATTGGGTGCTGGGTCATGGTGTAGCCTCGATCCGTTGGGTCAGATGATCGGCGAAGGCGCGGGTGCCGAGCGCCCCGCCCAGATCGCGCGTGCGCGTATCGGGCCGGGCCAGCGCCGCGTCAAGCGCCGTGGTGATGCGTCGGGCCGCGTCGGGCTGGCCCAGATGTTCCAGCAGCATTGCCGCCGATCCGATCAGCGACGCGGGGTTGGCCGCGTCCTGCCCCGCGATATCCGGGGCCGATCCGTGCTGGGCCTGCGCCACCGCGTGTTCCGCCCCGTGGTTGAGCGAGGCCGCCAGCCCCAGCCCGCCGGCCAGTTCCGAGGCCAGATCAGACAGGATATCGCCATACATGTTGGTCGCAAGCACCACGTCGAAGCGCGAGGGGTCGCGCACGAAATGCGCCGCCGCCGCGTCGATCAGCAGCTCTTCGGTCTCTACCTGCGGAAAGGCCCGCGCCACGTCGCGCACCGTGTCGAGGAAGAGCCCGTCCGACAGACGCAGCACGTTGGCCTTGTGAATCACGGCAACCTTGCCGCGCCGCTGGGCCGCCAGCCGGTACGCGGTCTCGGCGATGGCGCGGGAATTGGCCTCGGTGATGCGGCGGACGGACAGGGCGACGCCGGGCACGGGCATGAACTCTCCGGGGCCCTCGTGCATGTTGCGGTCGGCGTAGAAGCCTTCGAGGTTTTCGCGCACCACCACCATGTCGACCTTGTGCCCGGTGGGTGTCGGCACCGCCTGATGCGACCGCGCCGGGCGGATGTTGGCGAAAAGCGCCAGGTCCTTGCGCAACACGCCCGAGGGGTTCAACCCGCCCTCCGCCACCGGCGGATAGGCGTTGTGGGACACCGGGCCGAGGACCACGCCATCGACCTCGCGGGCGCGGGCGCGCACCGCGTCGGGGATCGTCGTGCCGTCTGCCTGCAAGGCGGCAAACCCGATGTCGGCCTCTTCGAGCGTCACCCCGGGGCAAGCCGCGCGCAGGACCTGACAGGTAGCCGCCATGATCTCGGGCCCGATCCCGTCGCCCGGCAGGCACAGAAGCCTCATCGCAATGGCCAGGGCAGATCGACAAGCTCTTGCAGCAGCCCCGGCGGGAAATCGCGGTTGAGCGTCGAGGTCAGGAAGATCATGAACCCGATGCCCCCCGCCGTCAGCAGAACCGTCTGCAACCAGCTGACCCCGGCGCGCAACCGGAAGAAGGCCAGCATGAAGAGCGTCAGCGCCAGCACGAAGCCCAGCAGCGCCGACAGCACCAGAAGCGACGCGAACCATGCCAGCGTCGGCCAAAGCCCGTGCGGCGCGTCGGCATCCTCGCCCGCGGCCTCGCGGTCGGCGAAGATCGGGTCGCCCTCGGGCGCGCGGATCATGCGGATCAGCAGCAGGACAAGCGCCACGATGCCGACGCTGGCCACCGCCATCGGAAAGATCTTGTCCGACATCAGGTTGATGGAGGCCGCGTTGACCCAGGCGATCACGGAATAGGCCAGCAGCATCAGCAGGAAGATCAGCGGCGCGCGCTTGGCGCCGGTGTGGACCTCGCCCTCCGAGCGGATCTGCTTGGACTGGCGGATCCCGAGGATCACCGACACCACAGTGATCGCCAGGATCACCAGAACGATGGGCGAGGCAAGGTATTCCAGCCCCTGCTCCATCCCGCGGCGGAATTTGAATGTAGCGATCTGATGGGCGTTGGCCGAGAAATTCTCGGCCTGCGACGACAGCACGAAGCCGATCAGGAAGGCCGGGCGCGACCAGTCGAAACGGCGCAAAAAGATGCCGACAAGCCCGATGGCGAAAAGCGCGACCAGATCGCCCAGCGACTGGCGCGACTGGAACGCCGCGAACGAGATCATCATGAAAAGGAACGGCGCCAGCAGCGTGAAGCGGATCGTGGTCAGCCGGGCGATCCCGCCCGACAGCGCGATGCAGAGCCCGGCACCCACAACGTTGGCCAGCGCCAGCGACCAGACGATCGTGTAGGTGACATTCAGATCGTTCTGGATCATCTGCGGCCCGGCCTCGTAGCCCAGCAGCGCCAGACCGCCGATGAAGACCGCCATCGACCCAGAGCCGGGAATGCCGAAGATCAGCGTCGGCACGAGGCCCCCGCCCTCCTTGGCGTTGTTCGAGCTTTCCGGCCCGATCACGCCGCGGATCTCGCCCGAGCCGAAGTTGGACTTGTCCTTGGTGGTCTGCACCGCGTGGCCGTAGGCGATCCAGTCGACGACGGATCCGCCAAGGCCGGGGATCACGCCGACGATCACACCGATGACCGAGCAGCGGATCGACAGGTAGATATTGGTCCACCAGTCGCGGATGCCCTGCATCCAGCCCGCGCCCAGGGTGGCCCCCCGCGCGATGGACTGGTCCTGCCGCAGCAGGCTGATGATTTCGGGCACAGCAAAGATGCCCAGACCGACGATCACCAGCTTGATGCCATCGGTCAGATAAGGAATGTCATAGGTCGCCATGCGCAGGCTGCCGCCGTGGCTGGCCTCTCCGATGGTGCCCAGAAGCAGGCCGAGACAGGCCGCCGCGACACCCTTGAGCGGCAGGCGGCCGGCGAGGATCGCCACCATCGCAAGACCCAGCAGCGTGACCGCCAGCATCTCGGGCAGCGCGAAGGCCAGCACCAGGGGGCGGGCGATGAGGATGAAGAAGGTCAGAACGCAGGCCCCGAAGAGCCCGCCAAAGAGCGACGACACGAAAGCCGCCGCCAACGCCCGCGCCGCCTCGCCCTTGCGGGCCAGCGGGAAACCGTCAAGCACCGTGGCCTGGCTGGCCGACGAGCCGGGTATGCCCATGAGCACTGACGCGAAGGTGTCCGACGTCGGCACCACCGCCACCAGTCCGACCATCAGCGCAAGGCCCGATACCGGGTCCATGCCGAACATGAAGGGCAGCACCAGCGACAATCCGGCGATGCCGCCGAGGCCCGGAAACACACCCACCGACAGGCCCAGAAGAACCCCCAGAATGAGGAACATGATCTGCTGCGGCTGAAGGATAAGCGCAAATGCTTCGGAAAGCGCCGGCAGCGCCGTTGCAAAAAGGTCCATCGGTCTGCTCCCGGGAAAAAGGACCCCCCGCGCAGTGGCGCGGGGGGCAGGGCGTTTACTTCAGCGAAACGCCGTAGGCTTCTTCAAGCCAGGCCTGCACAAAAGCCTTGGCCGAAGGCGGCACCTGCGTGCCCAGCTTGAGCGTGTTCTGCGCGGCCTTGCCGGTCATCTGCGGGTAGACGCCGAGGCGCGCCTCGGAGATCCCGGCGAAATCGTCGCGTGCCAGAACGTCGTTGAAGGCCTGTGTGAAGGTAGCGATCGCCTCTTCGGGCGCCCCTTTCGGCAGGAAGACCATCTTCTGCGCCGGGAAACCGGCGATGGCAAAGGCCTTCCACGCCTCCCACGCGTCGCCGCTGGTTTCGCAGGCGGGGGTGGCTTCGCAGACCTCCTTGAAGGACGGGATGTCGGGGAAGGTCGGATCGCGGACGATGTTGCCGTCGTCATCCAGCGCGCCCCAGGTCATCCACGGCACCGCCGCGCCGGACTCGACCAGCGGGGTGACGTTGGCCAGATAGGCCGACGAGGTCTGGTAATCGATATTCGCCTCGCCGCGCTCGAACATCAGGCGGCCGTCGCCGCGGCCCTTGATGCCGAAGACCGGCTCGACATTCATGCCCAGCATCTTCCACGCCAGCAGCGGCACCAGATCGAGACGGGTCGCCCCCTGGCTGCCCCAGATGAAGTCGTGCCCGGCAAGACCGGTCGCGTCCAGACCGTCGAGCATGCCTGCTTCCTCGGGCGGCAGATAGGCGACGCCGCCGGTGCCCGACGCCAGAACCACGTTCCAGTCGCCGTATTCATAGCGCACGCGCGGATCGCCCAGCAGATAGGGGAACTGCGTCGACCCCGAAGAACCGAAGATCACCGTGCCCTCGGTATCGTCCCAGGTCTGATCCTGGAACCAGTTGGCGCCCTTGGTCGAGCCTGCGCCGGGCATATACTTGACCACGACCGTGGGCTGGCCCGGCAGCGCCTCGCTCAGCAGCGGCGCATAGAAGTTCGCCCATTTGGCCGAGCCCCCAGATTCCGAGAACGGAATCACGAATTCGATGGTCTTGCCCGACATGTCGAGCCCGTGCCCTCCGGCAAAGGCGGACGTGGCCGCAACAGCAAAGCCGGCCGCGAGGGCCATTTTCTTGATCGTCATAGTTTCCTCCCTTGGCGGCTGACCCGCCCGATCTCAGTGCTTCGCGCACTTGATGCCCAGTATGTATCCTGCGAACCTTGCACGAAACTGACGAAGGCGGAAAATGCGCATCGCGATCATCGAAGACAACGAAAGCGTGGCCAAGGGCATCGCTTACCGCCTTCAGGACAGGGGCCACGCCACCGACCTGATCGCCGATGGCCATGCGGCTGAAGAGTTTCTCGAAACCGACGAGAACGACATCATCATCCTCGACATCAACCTGCCGGGGCGGGACGGTCTGTCGATCCTGCGGCGGATGCGGGCGCGGGGGGATCACCGTCCGGTGCTGCTGCTGACCGCGCGCAGCGCCACCAACGATCTGGTCGCCGGGCTGGATGCCGGGGCGGACGACTACCTCGCCAAACCGTTCGAGATGGACGAACTCGAGGCCCGTATCCGCGCGCTGTCACGCCGGGTGCCCAACGCCATGCAGACCGAGATCACGATGGGCCGGCTGCGCTATGTGCCCGATCAGCGGCTGGTCATGATCGACGGCGCGCCGCTGGAACTGCCGCGCCGGGAATTGTCGCTGCTCGACGCCCTGCTGCGAGCGCGCAGCGGCGCGAAATCCAAGACGGAACTGATCGAGACGCTCTACGGTACCGGCGCCGACGTGGCCGAAAGCGCGGTCGAGGCGCATATCTCGCGGCTGCGCAAGAAGCTCGGGCCGGTCGGGCTCGAAATCCGGGCGCTGCGCAACATCGGCTATGTCCTGCAGGAGCGGCAGGGGTGAAGCGTCTTTCGCTGCGGCTGCGGCTTTTCACGATCATCCTGCTGCCGCTGATGGTTCTGGCGCTGATGATCGGGGTCTGGCGGATCGGCGTGGCGCAGGCCACGGCGAAAGAGTTCTTCGACCGCAACCTCATGTTCACCGCCGTGGCGGTGTCCCGCGATGTGGCGCGCGGCGACGGCGACGCGCTGTCGCTGGAAACCGAAACGCTGCTGAGCGAAACCGCGGGCGGACCCGTGCGCTATCACGTCTACGGCCCCGATGGCGTTCTGGTCACCGGCTATGCCGTGCCGCCGATCCCCCCGGGGCGGCTGAGCCGCGACGTCGCCTTCGCCTATTACGACGCCACCTATCGCGGCGCGCCGGTGCGGGTGCTCAGGCTCAAGGACGAGGCCAGCATCGACAACCTGTCGGGCATCTTCACCATCACCGTGTGGCAGGATCTGGAGGCGCGGAATGCCTTCGTCTGGGCGCTGGCCCTGCGCTCGGCGGCGGTGATGGCCACCCTTTTGCTGGCGGTGGCGGCGCTGGTATGGTTCGGCGTGGCGATCGGCCTGAAACCGCTGACCGATCTGGAGGACGCGATCTCGACCCGCTCGCCCGAGGACCTGAGCCCGATCAAGCGGGCCGTCCCGGTCGAGGCGCGCGGGATCGTGTCGCAGCTCAACGCGCTGCTGGACCGGATGCGCTCGACCTTCGACGCGCAGGCGGCCTTCGTGTCGGATGCGGCCCACCAGCTGCGCAACCCCATCGCGGGGATGCGGGCACTGGGCGAGTCGATCCAGACCGCCGGAACGCTCGAAGCGGCGCGCACGCGGGCGGGCGATCTGGTGAGCGCGGCCGCGAAGGCCACCGATCTGGCCAACCGCCTGCTTACGCTGGAACGCGCGCGCGCGGAATCCGGGACCGAGGGCTTTGCCCGCGTCGATCTTTGCGCGCTGGTGCGGGACACGGTCAGCGACATGCAGCGCGCAACCAAGGCGCGCGGTGTGACACTGACGGCAAATGCAGCGGACGTGGGCGCGCATCTGGTGGACGCGCTGATGCTGCGCGAGGCGCTGACCAACCTCATCGACAATGCTTTGATGCACGGCGGCACGGGCCTGACCGAAATCGTGGTCACGCTGGGGCGCAGCGCCGGAACCCTTACACTCAGCGTCGAGAACGACGGCGCGAGCGTCGCCCCCGAGGACATCCCCAAGATCCTGGCCCGCTTTGGCCAGATGGAGCCCGGCGCGGGAAGCGGGCTCGGTCTTTCGATCGCCGATGCGGTGGCCAAGCGTCATGGCGGCACGCTGTCGGTGCACCCGCGCGAGCACGGTTTCGCGGTCACCATCACCCTGCCCGCGCAGGACAGGACCGACGCCGGGGCGCGGACCGCGTAATCGCGATCAGTCCGGCAGGAGCCGTTTTAGGTATTCCGACGCGAACCACAGGTGGTCGGGAACATCCCCCTCGGGCAGGGTCAGATCGGTTCCGGACAGAACGCGCTGCCAATGGGCCGTGGCGGTGGACATGTCCCCCGGCAGGCCCAGGTCGGCCAGCATCTTGGCGACCTCGTCCATCTCGGCGGCCCGGCGCTTGCCATGCACCAGCATGCGCTCGAAATTGTAGGCCGCGCGTTCGAGCACTTCGAGCCGGGGCGAGTCGGATTTGAGCGAGGGGAAGACCTCGTCCGCCACGTCCGCCGCGACGGCGGCGAGCACGCATTCGGCGGTCAGCGCCTCCAGCCCCTTGACCATGATCGACCGCACCATCTTGATCGAGGACGCCCGGCCGACCGCGTCGCTGACCACCCGCACATCCATCGGGAAACCCGCCATCACGGGCGCCATTCTGCTCGCGTCGGGTCCCGAGACGAGGCAGGGCACCATGTTGCGCAAAGGATAGACCGGGGCCAGGACGGCCACGTCCAGATAGCGCCCGCCCGCCGCTTCGACGGTCGCGGCAGAGCGCTGTTTCGAGCTGGGCGCGCAGCTGTTCATGTCGCACCAGACCGCGCCCTCGGGCAGGTGTGGCGCGCCCTGCCCTGCCGCCGCGACGGCCTGGTCGGCCGTGACCATGCAAAACACCAGTTCGGCATCTTTCAGGGCGTCGGCGGCGCTGGCGCAGGCCGTTACGCCAAGCCGCTCGGCCCGTGCCGCGATTTCCGGCGCGGTCGCCGGGTCGACCGTCTTGATGTCGAAGGCGCGGATCGGGCCGGGCTGTGCGTCGCCCCATCCCGAAATGATGGCGCTGGCCGCTTCGCCCAGCCCGATGAAGGTTATTCGCATCCTGTCCGCTCCTTCCCGCCTCGTGGCAACGACTACATATGCGCGCCGATGAAGGCTTCGGCGCGCGCATGCGCTTCCTCGGCCGCCGCCTCGACAAAGTCTGCCGGCCTATGATTGTTAGCGAAAGCATGGCCCGCGCCGGGGTAAAGGTGAACCCCCATATCCGGGAAGTAGGCGCGCGCAGCGTCGAGCATTTCGGGTGGAACGTGGCCGTCCTCCGCGCCGAAATGCCCCTCGACCGGGGCCTTGAGAGGCGCAAGCAGGTATTGGTTCAACCGGGTGCCGTAAAACGGCACCGCGCAGGCGATGTCGAGCACCTGCGCGGCGCGCAGCGCCAGCCCCCCGCCCCAGCAGAACCCGATCACCGCGACGTTGCCGCCCTTTGCCTTGAGCGCCTGCACCGCCGCGTCCACGTCTTTCATCGTGGTGTCGAGGTCGGTCGCCAGCATCATGTCGCGGCCGCGCGGGGCCTCGGAATAGGGGATGACCGCGCCTTTCTCGAACCGGTCGAAAAGCGCCGGGATCGCCACGTCATAACCCAGCGCGGCATAGCGGGCCGCCACGCCCTTGAGCTGGTCGGTGACGCCGAAGATTTCCTGCAGGATCACGATCCCGCCTTTCCGCGCGCCCTCGGCTTCGGTCATCCAGCAGTCCAGCTTGTGGCCGTCGGCTGCGGTGAGTTCGATCATCATGTCCCTGTCTCCTGTTGGAAAGGCGCGCGCGTCTCCGCGCGCGCCGGATTGGCGTTACTGCGGCGCGTCGATACCGGCCTCGGCATAGTATTTCAGCGCTCCGGGGTGATAGGGCACCGCCGAGGCCGGGGCCATCGTCTCGGCCTTGGCGCGGGCGAAGGCGCCGAAGCTATCCTTCAGCGCAGCGTTCTGCTCGACGACGGTCTTGGTCATCGTATAGACCAGATCCTCATCCACGTCGGCATTGACCATCATCACCCACGGGATGCTCATCAGGTTCGCGCCGCCGTTCTGCAAACCGTTGATCTTGTCGTTCTGCGGCAAAGACACGATGTTGCCCGCCGGCAGGAATTCCTTGAACGCCGCGACGCCCGCGTCGGAATTGTCTAGCGAGATGTAGCACAGCCCGCCGCGAACCTGCAGCTTGACCGCCGCCTGCTGGCCCGCGCCCGCGTTCAGGCTGACAAGGGCGATGTCCACCAGCCCGTCGCCCAGCGCGTTGATGCCCGCGACGAAGGACGCCACCGGCACCTGCTGGAAATCGTCATAGCTTAGCCCCGCATTGGCCAGCCCGCCGCCGATGTAGAAGGGGATGATCGTCGACGAGGTGTATTCCGACGCGATCCGCAGATCGCCCGCGCGCTCCTTGAGGTCGGCCACCGTCTTCAGCCCCAGGTCGCAGGGCGCCATGATCGAGGTGGTCAGCGGGAACATCACGCCCACCAGCCTGATGTTGGGGTTCGCGCGGTCGTAATTGCCGGTGCCGGAATAGGCGTATTCGGCCTCGACCCCGTTGGAAAAGCCGAAATCCACCTCGCCGTTGTTGATCAGCGGCAGGTAGCCCACCAGCGGCTGGGTGCGGGCGGTGATGCCAGCGTCGTTCGCCACCTTGGCCACCGCCTGACCCGAGTTATAGGCCAGCGAGCCCTGCGCGCCTGTCGCGATCGTCACGACCTGCGCGACAGCCGCCGTCGCCCCGAAGGCCAGCGCAAAAGCGCCGCCCGCTAGCGTCTTGGTCAGAAAATTCATCGTCATATCCTCCCTGGTTCTGACTTCGTTTCCTTTGGGGCCTTGATCCGCAGACCCCCTGCGAGAAGCACGGCGGCAATGGCCGCCGGTATGTGCAATGTCTCGGCCGCGGGCAGAAAGCCCAGCGGCAGCGTCAGCAGCCCGAGCGCGACAAACCCGATGCGCAAAAGGGCCGACAGGCGTTGCGCCCAGAACCCCACGATCCCCGCGGTGATCGCCGCGACGCCGACGCAGGCCAGCGCGAGGTTCAGCGCAATCGCGCCCCAACCGCCATTCATCAGGATCGCGGGCGTCGCCACGAAGATGAACGGCAGCATGAAGGCCGCCCAGCCTACCCGCATCGCGGCAAAGCCGGTGCCCAGCGGGTCGTCCTTGGTGATCGTCGCCGCCGCGAAGGCCGCAAGCGCCACGGGCGGCGTGATCATCGACATCATGCCGAAATAGAGGATGAAGAGATGCGCCGCGATGGGCTCGATCCCTGCCTCGACCAGCGACGGCGCGACGAGTGCCGCCAGCAGGACGTAGACGCCCGAGGTCGGCATACCCATGCCGAGGATGATGCAGATCACCGCCGAGATACCCAAAAGCAGGATCACGTTGGACCCGACCGCATCCACCAGCACCAGCGTCAGCGCAAAGCCCAGGCCGGTGATGTTCAAAATGCCGATGACAAAGCCCGCCGCCGCCACGACGAGGATCAGATCGACCATGCCGGTCCCGGTGTCGACGAAGGTGCGCCCGAGCGTCGACAGGGTCAGCCGTTGGCCGCGATAGCTGCGCAGGAAACTGACCGCGACGATGGCGACCGCCGACAGCAATGCGGAATCCGCTGGATCCATCCGCCACCAGAAGAGCGCGAACAGCAGCACCGCGAAGGGGATGATGAAATGCCAGCCCTCGGCCAGCACCTGCCGGACGGTCAGGCCTTCGACATCCGTTGGCGCGATCCGGTCGCGCCCGGCGATCAGATCGACCTGCAGAAAGACACTGAGGTAATAGAGCAGCGCCGGGATCAGCGCCGCCCCCGCCACGGTGAAATAGGAGATGTCCAGAAACTCGGCCATGAGGAAGGCCGCAGCCCCCATGATCGGCGGCGTGAGCTGACCGCCGGTCGAGGCCACGGCCTCGATCGCGCCGGCATCGCGTTTGGAATACCCGCCACGCTGCATCAGCGGGATGGTGACCACCCCGGTGGTCACCACGTTCGACACCGCACTGCCCGAGATTGACCCGAAAAGCGCCGAGCCGACGACCGAGATCTTGGCGCTGCCGCCGCGCGACCGGCCCGTCGCCGCCATGGCCAGATCGGTGAAGAACGCCCCGCCCCCCGCCGCAAACAGCAGTTTGCCGAAGAAGACGAAGAGCAGCACGATGATCGTGCCCACCGCCAGCGGCGTGGAAAAGACCGCGTTGGGGTCGAAGCCCACGTATTGCACCAGCCGGACCGGGCTGAGTTCCTTGCCGATCAGCCGCCCCGGCACCTTGTCGGCGAAGAGCGCGTAGATCAGGAACACGCCGACGATGGAGAAGAGCATCCAGCCTGCGCGGCGGCGGATGCCCTCCATCACCGTGACCACGACCACCGCGCCGATCATGGTGATCTGCCACGGCCGGTAGGCCTGCTCGCGCAGCAGCCAGACGAAATCGTAGGCCGCGTACATCAGCACGCCGAATACCGCCGCGGCGATCACCCCGTCGATCAGGCCAGCGCCGGCTTTGTCCTCGCCGCGAAAGTCGAATTTCAGGTAGGCGATGACCAGCGCCAGCCCAAGCTGAAAAGCCATGTATTGCTGGGTCAGCAGCGCAAAGCCCAGACGCGTCGGGGCCTCTATGTTCCACAGGATGCACGCCAGCACCATCGCGGTCGCCAGAACCGCGATAAGCCCGTCGCGCCATGTGGTCCGGGCTGTGGTCATGCGCCCTCCTCGGGCCAGTAGAGGCGCATGGGGTTATCGATCAAGAGCTTGCGTTGCAGCGCCTCGGTCGGGGCGATCCGGGGGATCACATCGACCAGCGCGCCATCGTCGGGCATGTGGCTTTTCATGTTGGGATGCGGCCAGTCGGTGCCCCAGAGCACCCGGTCGGGGAAGCGGTCCACAAGCCGCGCCGCAAAGGGCACCACATCGTCATATGGCGGGCCCGCGAGCGTCAGACGCTCGGGGCAGGAAACCTTGACCCAGACATCCTGATTTTCCTCCATGAACCGCAGGAAGGCGGCGAAGCCCGCGCCCTCGACGCCTTGCGCGACGTCAGGCCGGCCCATGTGGTCGACCACGACGATCCCCGGCAGCCGCCGGACCAGCGGCGCGACCTCGTCCAGATCCTGCGACTCGAAATAAACCACGATATGCCAGCCCAGCGCCGCTACCTTCGCCGCGATCCGTTCGAAGACCTCGTGCGGCGTGGCGTCGACCAGCCGTTTGACAAAGTTGAACCGGACACCGCGCACGCCCGCCGCGTGCATGGCCTTTAGATCGGTCTCGGAGACGTCCTCGCCCACAATGGCGACCCCGCGCGCAAGGCCTTCCGACGCCTCCAGCGCATCGACCAGCGCGGCATTGTCCCGCCCGTGGCAGGTGGCCTGAACGATCACGTTGCGCGACAGGCCCAGATGATCGCGAAGGGCGAAAAGCTGCTCTTTGGGCGCGTCGCAGGGCGTGTACTTGCGCTCGGGCGCGAAGGGAAAGACGGCGGCGGGGCCGAAGACGTGGCAATGGGCGTCCACCGCACCCGGGGGCGGCGTGTAGTCCGGTTTCTTGGGCGAGGGGTGAAACGGCAGATAATCGGGGGTCATTCCGCAGCCTCCTGCAGGGATTGAACGGGGTCGGCGGGAAAGACGGTGCCGTCCATCAGTTTCCGCGCGGTGCGCAGCACCTCGGCCCGGGTCACTGTTGTGCCCTCGACACTGCCGACGACCGTCATCTCGCCGGTGGGATGTTCCACCGACAGCGGTTTGGCGTCGCCTTCTGGGATTTGCGCCAGATCGTGGCCGACAGCACCGGGCGTGAGACAGGCGGTGGCGACGCTGACCGCGCCCAGCACGCCGATGGTCTTGTGACAGCGGTGCGGAATGAACGTCCGGGTCGAGATCGCGCCGCCGCGCTGCGGCGCGCTGACCATGGTCATCTTGGGCACCGACTTGGCCGCCACGTCGCCCAGGTTCATCAGCGGCCCGGCCTTGAGCCGGATCGCTTCGAGCCGCGCGCGCAGGTCGGTATCGGCCTCAAGCTCGGCCGGACTTTCCTGCCCGGTGATCCCCATGTCCGACGCGCGCATGATGACGCAGGGCATGCCGTTGTCGATCAGCGTCACCGCGACCCCGTCGATTTCGTCCGCCACGCGGCCCGTCGGGAAGAGCGCGCCGCAGGTCGACCCGGCGGTGTCGCGGAATTCGATGGGTACGGGTGCCGCACCGCCCGGCACGCCGTCGATATGGGCGTCGCCGGAATAGGACACGACGCCACCCGGCGTGCGCACCCGCGCCACCGCGATCTGGCCGGTGTTCTCCATGTAGATGGTGACCGGTGTCTCGCCATCCTGCGCGGGCACCAGCCCGCGTTCGATGGCGAAGGGGCCGACACCGGCGAGGATGTTGCCGCAGTTCTGCGCATCCGTGACGATGGCCTGATCCACGAAGACCTGTAGGAAGAGGTAATCGACATCGACGCCGGGACGGTCCGAGGGACCGACCACCGCCACCTTGGAGGTCAGCGGATCGGCCCCGCCCATCCCGTCGATCTGGCGCGGGTCGGGCGAGCCCATGACCCCCAGCAGCAGCGCATCGCGCGCCGCCGGGGCCGTGGGCAGATCGTCCCGCAGGAAGTAGCCGCCCTTGGACGTGCCCCCCCGCATCCACATGCAGCGCAGCCCGTCAGACATATTTCAGCCCCTTCTCGGCCAGCCGGGGGCGCATGTCGTAGATATCGAGCCCCAGCTCGCCGGCCGCGAGCCTCTGGCGCTTGGCCTCTTCGGCGTCGATGCGGGTCTGCGCCGCCTCCATGACCGCCGCCGCATCGGCGCGCGGCACCACGCAGACGCCGTCGTCATCCGCGACGATCACGTCGCCCGCGTTCACATGCGCCCCGGCGCAGACGATGGGCACGTTCACCGACCCAAGCGTTTCCTTGACCGTGCCCTGCGCCGAAACCGCCGTCGACCAGACGCCGAAACCCATCGCGCGCAGGTCGCGCGTGTCGCGGACCCCGGCGTCGATCACCAGCGCCCGGCAGCCCCGCGCCATGGCCGAGGTGGCCAGCAGATCGCCGAAATAGCCCATGTCGCAGGGGGCCGTCGGGGCCAGCACCATGATATCGCCGTCGCGCAGCTGCTCGATGGCGACGTGGATCATCCAGTTATCCCCCGGTGCGGCGCTGATGGTGACGGCCGACCCGGCGATTGCCATGTCCTGCTGGATCGGCCGCATCTTAGCCGACATGAGCCCGGTGCGGCCCTGCGCCTCGTGCACGGTCGCGACCCCGGCGGCGCCCAGCCTTGCGATGAGGGCGGAATCGGCTCTTTCGATGTTCTGAACCACAACCGGCATGGCGGCTCCTTTTGGTCTCGTCTTATATCATGCGACGGGCAGTCTGCCCTGCCGTGTCACGGGCGGTGACCCGTGGGTGTGAAAGCTGTCGATGGTCCTGAGCCCCTAGGCCTGACCCGTCTTGCGGTCCGCCTCGGTCCAGACGACAGGCTGGGGCGAGGATCAGCCGCGCACCCGCGTTGGCCAGTTCGACCCAGTTGCCCGCGGGCTCCCGGACACGACGAAAGAACGTGCCCTGAATGGCGTGCCTGTCCGGGCCGGTTTCGATATGAACCCCCGCTTCGAGGAAGAGGTCTGCGGCGCGCAGGATGTCCTCGCGCAGATCGGTTGCGTAGGTGACGTAATGCAGACGCCCCCGCCCGCCGCCGTGCTCTTCGGAGCAGGCCAGATCGCAGGTCTTGTTTTTGACCGCGAACCAGCAACCTCCCAGACGGCCGTTGTCCAGCGGGATCATCTAGGTGAGGCGCGCGCCCAGGCAGGTTTCCATGAAGCGCCGGGGCGTCGCCCGGTCCGGGCTCGGCCCGGCGGGTGTCCCAGTAAAGCGCGAACATATGCCCGAATGGGTCTTCGAAGCGGTAGGCGGGCCCGTGACCCATGCCGCCATCGACCCAGCCTTGGGTCGTGCAGCCCGATGCCTCGATCGCCACGACACGCCGCCCCAACGCCTCGGGCGAGGCGGCGCGATACCCGATATGGCCAACGTCGGTCGTTTTCGCCCGCGTCAGTTTGTGCGAATGGAATTCGTAATCGTCCCAGACCCGCAGATAGGCGCTCTGCCCGTTCTGGCCGGAGAGTTTTAGACCGTAGACGCCGGTGAAGAAATCCAGGCTTTCCTCGAACCGGTCGGTCAGCATCTCGACATGCCCGAGATGGGCCGTGTCGAATGACGGGAATGTCGCTGCAGTCATCCTCGGCTCTCCTCCTTGCCAGACACCGGGGCAGTGCGCCCCTGTCGGCAGCCCATCGCCTCCTCCAGCGATTAGCTACACCTATACCGCGCCACCCTGCCCGGCCCGGCGCTTACAATTCGTCGACCGTGCGCGGGAAGATCGACTGGAACCCTTCGGCGTATTTGCAATCGCGCCCGCCCGACATGCCGCCTGAATTTCGCTTGAAGTGATTGGCGCGCTGATGGGCGACGCGGGTGTAATAGTCCCACAGATGGACCTGCCCGTTCATGCATTCCATCGCCGCGCGCTTCTTGTCCCACACCGGGGTGATGTCCAGGAACGTGTCCGGCTTCCAGCCCATCTGCTCGGTCTGATGCGGCTCGAAAAGGTAAAGCTGCGGCGCGCCCAGCACCTTTTCACCCGGGTTGTGGCCCCAGGCCTGCGCGATCATCCGGCACTCCAGCGCCACCTGGGTCATGTACATGTGATCGGTGTTGTAGGGGTCGTATTGCGAGTGGCTCATCATGAACGCAGGCTGAACCCTGCGGATCAGATCGACCAGCGCGAACTTGTCGTCCTTGTCCATGTGCAGCGGGTAGTCGCCCAGATCGAAGCATTCCAGATGATGCGCGCCAAGCACCTCTGCCGCCGCTTCGGCCTCGGCGCGGCGGATCGCCTTGACCTCGTCGAGCGACTTGCCCTCTTTCCAGAGCCGCGCGCTTTCGCCCCTCTCGCCGAAGGACAGGCAGGCCACCGTCACCTCGTATCCCTTTTCCGCATGGAGCGCGATGGCGCCGCCGCAACGCCAGACGAAATCCGCGGCATGAGCGGAAATCACAAGTGCGGTCTTCTTGTCGGTCAACGGCCTCACCCTCCCCTTGGTGCCAGGACATGATCCGCGTTTTCCGCCTGCCGCACAAATTCGAATTTTGCGCGAGGTATCGAATTTGGCTATAAGCAGCGCATGACGCAGGCGGGCCGTTCTTTCAATCTCAGACATCTGCGCGCCTTCGTGGAGGTCTGCGACAGAGGCAGCATTTCCGAGGCCGCGGGGGTCGTGCACCTGTCGCAACCGGCGATCACCCACGCCATCGCGCGGCTCGAGGACCAGCTGCGCACCCGGCTTTTCCACCGCGCGCCGCGCGGGATGGTGCCCACCGCAGAGGGCGAACGATTCCGCTTCCGCGCCAGCCGGGCGCTCGATCTGCTGAACGGGCGGGCGGGGCGCGCGCGCAAACCCATGCCGCTGCGGGTCGAGACCCGCGCGACCGCCGCGCAGCTGGGCACGCTGATCGCTATCGGCGAGACGGGGTCTTATTCCGCTGCCGCCCGGGCGCTTGGGGCGGCCCAGCCCACGGTCTACCGCGCCGCGCGAGACCTGGAAGACGGCCTCGGTCTGCCGCTCTTTGAGAAAGCGGGCAGCGCCGTTCGCCTGTCCCGGCAGGGCGAGGCCCTGCAACAGGCCGCCCGGCTGATGTTCGCCGAGTTGGAACAGGCGACCGAGGAAATCGCCACGGCGCTCGGCCACGGCGCGGCTCGGGTGCGCATCGGCGCATTGCCGCTGGCCCGGGCAACAATCCTGTCCGAGGCCATCGACAGCGTTCAGGACGGCGCGACGCAGCTGCGCATCTATGTGGACGACGGTCCCTTTCCCGAACTGCTGCAAGCGGTTCGCACAGGCGCGCTCGACATTCTGGTCGGGGCGCTGCGCGATCCGCCGCCAGCGCGGGACATCCGGCAGGAAACGCTTTTCCTAGACAGATTGGCGATCTTTTGCGGGCCGGATCATCCGCTTATGCAACGTGGTGCAATCACGCCCGGAGATCTGCATTCCTTTCCCTGGGTTCTACCCAGATCGGGCACCCCGACCCGCAGCTATTTCGAACGCGCCTTCCCGTCGCTGGCCGAGGCCGTGGGCGAGACGCTGGTCGAAACCTCATCCATGGTGCTGGTGCGCCAGCTTTTGCAGTCGCGCCACCGGCTGACGCTGATTTCCCGGGCGCAGGTCGTCTCGGAAACGCGCCGGGGGTTGCTGTTTGAGTTGCCCGTCGCGCTCGACGACGCCCCGCGCGCAATCGGCGCGCTGTACCGGGCGGACTGGTATCCGACGAGCGGGCAAGCGATCTTTCTGCAGGCTCTGCGCGACGCAGGACGCCGGATGTAGACACGATAACGTGCCCACCTGCGAATTCCGTCAAGGCAGCAAGAAGGTCGCCGCTCAGCCCCGCGCCGGGATCAGCTGCTGTGCAACACCGGCGAAGACCAGATAGACCGACGTGGCGATCAGCCCCCAATGCGCCCAGCTTTCGGGGTGGAAATCGACCCAAGCGGCCCAGCCGGCGAAAAACGTCCACAAGAGCGCGATGGGCAACGACAGCATCCGCCAGCGCTCGGTCCGGACGGGGTGGATGAACTTCAGCGGCAGGAACATCGCCACCGCCAGCACCGCGACGATGGCCAGGATCACCCAGAAATTCGGCGTGATCGCGAAGAGCACCAGCACCAGCATGTTCCAGCATCCCGGAAAGCCCTGGAACGAATTGTCATCGGTCTTCATCCGCGTGTCGGCGAAATACATCGCGCTGGCGAAGGTGATCACGATGATGGCGAACCAGCCTGTCCACCCCGGCAAAAGGTCCGACTGAAAAAGCGCGAAGGCCGGAATGAAGACGTAGGTCAGATAGTCGATGATCAGGTCCAGAAGCACCCCGTCGAAGCGCGGGGCGTTCTTCTTGACGTGGTATTTGCGCGCCAGAGGCCCGTCGATGCCGTCCACCGCGAAGGCCACTACGAGCCAGAGAAACATCACCGACCACTTTTCTTGCGCCGCCGCCAGAAGGGCCAGCATGGCGAAGACAGCACCGGTCGCCGTGAAAAGGTGTACTGCAAGCGCGCGCGTGGTCAGTTTCATGCCTCTGTCATGGCGCAAATGTGCCGCAAGCGCAAATGGTCAGTCGGTCAGATCGGGCGGCGCGTCCATCAAGTTGGCGAGCGTGCCCAGATCGTTACCCAGACCGCCCCGCGCGTGACCGGCGGCGCGTTTTCGCACCTCGTCGGGCTTGTTCTGGCCCAGCTTCCAGGTGGCGTCGATGCCGGTCACTTCCAGCCGGAAGGGCAGGATCTGGCGCAGCATGCGGGCCTTCGCGTCGCCGCTCATCTTGTCCATGGTCCAGGGCCGCTTGTCGAGCCGCCCCTCGTAGGCTGCCGATTGCGCCTCCAGCACCTCTTCGATGCTTTCGGGGGGCATGGGGTGCAGTTGCCCCAGCAGGTGCACTGCGACGTAGTTCCAGGTCGGCACCTGATCGTCGATGCCGTACCAGTCGGGCGACACATAGCCGTCCGGCCCCAGCACGTCGAGCCGCGCGGGCGTGGCCGCGCGCACCGTCCGCGCGATCGGGTTCGAGCGCACCAGATGCAGAAGCGCACTCGTGCCATCCTCGGACAGCAGGAAGGGCACATGCGACAGATGCGGCGCGCCCTCGGCCGATACCGCCAAAACGCCGAAGCCACGCTCGCGGGCAAAGGCGAGGCTGCGCGCACGGTCGGTTTTGTGGAAGATAGGATTGGGATGCATGGTCAGGCCCGAAGTTGATGCCCGTCCTGCCCGGCAATCGTGACAGGCACGATCTGGCCGACGGGCTGAGGTTGGGAGAACCGCACCTCGGTGAATTGCTCGGTCCGGCCCATGTCGGGGGCTTCGGTCAGCACGTTGTGACGGCGCCCGATCTGCGCCTGCAGATGCCGGTCGACCTGCCGCGTACCGGCGGCGCGCAGCCGCGCCGCGCGCTCCTTGATCGCGCGCCCGTCGACCTGCGGCATCCGCGCGGCAGGCGTGCCGGGGCGCGGGCTGTAGGGAAAGACATGCAGCCAGGTCAGGCCGCATTCCTCTACCAGCTTCAGCGAGTTTTCGAAATGCGCCTCGGTTTCGGTCGGGAAACCGGCGATGATGTCGGCGCCGAAGGTCATGTCAGGCCGCAGCTTGCGCGCCTCTTCGGCAAAGCGGATGGCGTCGTCGCGCAGGTGGCGGCGCTTCATCCGCTTGAGGATCAGATCGTCGCCATGCTGCAGCGACAGGTGCAGATGCGGCATCAGCCGCGGCTCGGTCGCGATGGCGCGCATCAGGTTGTCGTCGACCTCGATACTGTCGATGCTGCTGATCCTGAGACGCGGCAGATCGGGCACCAGCCGCAGGATCCGCATCACCAGATCGCCCAGCCTGGGCTGCGACGGCAAATCCGCGCCCCAAGAGGTCAGATCGACCCCGGTCAGCACCACCTCGTTATAGCCCTGCTGGACCAGCCGCTTGATCTGATCCACCACGACACCGGCGGGGACCGACCGGGAATTGCCCCGGCCGTAAGGGATGATGCAAAAGGTGCAGCGATGATCGCAGCCGTTCTGGACCTGCACATAGGCGCGGCTGCGCGTGCCGAAGCCGTCGATCAGGTGACCGGCGGTTTCGGTGACCGACATGATGTCGTCGACCAGCACGGTTTCGGTATTGCCGATGAAATCCGCCGCCAGACGGCCCCAGGTTTCGGGCGTCATCTTTTCGGTATTGCCGATGACGGCGTCGACCTCTTCCATCCGGGCAAAGCTGTCGGGGTCGATCTGCGCCGCGCAGCCGGTGACGATCACCCGCGCCTGCGGGTTTTCGCGGCGCAGGCGGCGAATCTCCTTGCGGGCCTTGGCGACGGCCTCGTTGGTGACCGCGCAGGTGTTGACCACCACGGCATCGCCCAGCCCGGCCTGATCGGCCAGCGCCTTCATCGCCTCGGTCTCGTAGGCGTTGAGCCGGCAGCCCAGCGTGGTGAACTTGGGCGCGGTCATAGCGCGGCCAGCCAGTCAGGGGACAGCACCCCGTCAAAAACATGCGCCGTGGGGCCGGTCATCCAGACGCCATCCTCGCGCCAGTCGATCATAAGCGTGCCGCCATCGAGGTCGATCATGACGCGCCGGCCGGTCAGCCCGCGCCGCGCCGCCGCCACCGCCGTGGCGCAGGAACTGGAGCCCGAGGCCAGCGTCACCCCCACGCCCCTTTCCCACACGCGCATGCGGATGCGGTCGGGGCCGGTCACGCTGGCCACCTGCACATTGGTGCGCCGCGGATAGAGCGGATGGTGTTCATACCGCGGCCCGAACTGGTCGAGCGCCACCGCCTCGGCATCCTCGACGAAGAAGGTGCAATGCGGGTTGCCCATGCCGGTCGCCGTCGGCGCGCCCTCGATCGGCAATTCCAGCGTATCCATCGCCTCGGCCAACGGAATCTCGGCCCAGTCAAGCTGCGGCGCCCCCATGTTCACCGAGGTCAGCCCTCCGCCCGCATCGCACACAGGCAACGTGCCGCGATCCGTGGTCAGCGTCAGCGCCTCTCGCCCCGATTCGTCCATCAGGAAGCGCGCGATGCAGCGCGTGGCATTACCGCACGCCCCGCTTAACGACCCGTCCGCGTTGTAGAAAGTCAGATGCGCGTCCTGCGTGCCCTTGGTGATCACCGCCAGCTGGTCGAACCCCACCCCGCGATGCCTGTCACCCAGCGCCACCGCCAGCGCCGGCGTCACCTCCAGCGTGCGCGCACGCGCGTCCAGCACGACAAAGTCGTTGCCAAGCCCGTGCATTTTCATGAAGGGCAATCCGGTATCGCGCACAGCGGTCATGCCGAGCATATACGCCCTTCCCCGCCCCTCTTCCAGAGCCCCCGATGCCGGCCGCAAAAGACCCGGACTTTGTCGATTTTATGGGTTGACCCCCTGCAAGCGTCTTTCTAGATACACCGCCTAGTGGGCCGTTAGCTCAGTTGGTAGAGCAACTGACTTTTAATCAGTGGGTCGCAGGTTCGAATCCTGCACGGCTCACCACTAAAATCAAAGACTTATGGAAAAATGTGCGCGAGAGCCCAGTGCTCCAATAGACATATGGTAGACATTTGGCGGATTTCTTCCGCTGAGCTTAGCTTTGATGTTTGCCGCAGGAAGTCTCACGTAACGCCTTGCAGCACGGACTAGTGCCTCAGGGTCCGGACAACGCCCCTACACTTTAAGCTGACGCAACTGAGATAACGGCCCACTTGTGCAGGCAACCAACCCGGCACAGACCTCTCCGGTCCAGCTTTTGCGAGGGGGTGGGTATGGGCCACCGGGGGTATGTGCGTAATTCATATATGCCCTCTGCCAGTGAAGGGGTTGGAAACACTTGAAGCACTGAGCGTGACCAGCCCAAGGACATCTTCATCTAGCTTCATCAAGTGGGGATGCTGCAGGGCTAGGCTATGGAGAAATAATCGATCCCAACCCCAACGACGGTTTTCAACGGCTCCAGACGTTCGCCAAAATCGAGGTTAGGTCCGGCTTGCGGACAAAGCCGCCAACCGCTGAAATGACACCAGGGGTGACGGCTGTCGCGTGGCCATCGACCTATTCCGGAACTGTTTCTCCCGAACCTCCGAATTCGGAGGGGAAGTCTTTCATTTTCGGTAGGCCGTCCTTCATTGGAAGAACCGTTTCGGCGTAGTTGACGTGAATGCCCGGCTTGAACTCGAGGCTCGGAATTACCGCCGCATAGACATCGGTAAGGCCAAGGCCCGGATGCCCTGCCATTAGGTGTCCACCGCACTTTTCGCACCATTTCCGATCGCTGTTTTCGGTCTTGTTGTATTGCCTCACATACTCTTCGCCCTTCACAATCTTGACCTTGTCCGGGTCCCAGAGAGTGAATGCATTAACTGGACCGGCCGACCAAGACCGACAGCTTTCGCAATGGCAATAGCCCATACCGGCCGGTTCCCCGGTCACTTCGACTTCGACGGCTCCGCAGAAGCACTGACCTTTGTGCGTGTTCGACATGTTGTCCTCCCCCCCCCGATGTTTCAATAGCCCCATAATAGCATGACATCGATCAAACACGAAACTGACTCAACAACCGGCGGAAAGCGCACGGTCAGAAGGTCCGCTCTGGGCTCTTCCACGACATCTGAGCCTTTCTATAAGATGTCCGTTAAGCCCTCGTCAGCCGTCATCTAGGATTGGGCGAGGTCTAAGTGATGTCCGCTTTGGATGCAGCGCTCGTTAGTCTTCACTTAATCCTGAACTTCTCTTTCTCAGCTTCCGTCCAGCCCTTGAGTGCCCTGGAGTATTCTTTACCATCAGGTGTGCGGTACATGGGAGGGCGTTTAGCTTTACCGGTCTTGGGTTTGGCGACTGAAGACGAAGGACCTTCCTCGGAATGAGAGAAATCGTCTGCAAGATTTCGAACTCGAGATAGAAACTGTTCGGCTTCCTCATGGAAGTTGGCAGAACGGACCTTCGCAACCACCTCTTCTACCTTTGCATGAATTTCGCTAGCAACTTCTTCAAGTTCCAACTTCGCCTTTGACCGCACTTCAGCGATGATCTCCGACCAGTCTCGTTCTTCTTCTTTCTTAGCCATGTGTTTTCCTTAGTTTTCGCTGACCAACATTTCACATAAATATTGGTAACTCATTTTCTCCCAGTTACCTAAAAATTTTTTCAGTAACTGAATATGCTTGAGGGTACACTTGGATCAGTCTAGCTACGTGAAGGCGGTGTTGTACGTTCATTCTATCGAGTGCTGGAATAAGTCACAATCTGAGGCGGGATTCCCTCCAACGCGCGCCGCTGGAACCCCGACCGTCGCAGCTCAGTTCTGATGCAGGCCTGCTCATCTTGCGGGACCTCGATGATGCACTTGAGCTGTCCGATCTGACGTCGCACTATGTGGCCATATTGTGGACGTTATTGATAATCATTAATTTTCTCATCGGCTAAAGACTGTTAAAAGGGTTGCCAGAAGGTATTACCACTGATAAGGATTACGGGAATTTATTTTGAAATGAGAAAAAATGTTTGATCTGAAAATACTCACCTTTTTTGCGTTGGTTATGTCGCTAGTAACCTTGCCGACCTACGTGCTTTCTGAGGAGCCGAGGCAGTCGTTTCAACTAGCTCAAAGTTACAATTGCGGCGGCACCTGTGGGCGCTTCAGTAGCTGTAGAGAGGCTGTCTACCAATGGTGTGTATGCGGCTATAGAAGGGCCGACGGTGACGGAGACGGCGTGCCATGTGAGTCTCTTTGTGGACCCAGCTCGAGCTCGAACCTTGACCGGGTCCGGCAATATATGAGCGAATTTGGTTGCCAGTGACCGGGTCCTGAACACTTAGGCAGTCGAGTGCCCTATTGCTCCTTCAAACGTCTCGCCAACTCAATCACAAACGGGGACGGATTGTTCTTATTGCACACAATATGGATTTCTTCTTCTGCCCGTGTGAAGCCTACGTAAAAAAGTCTTCGCGCCACTTGATTTCGCAGGTTTCCTTTTCGCGAACGAACCGCTTGTCGATGCCGGGTATCGCCACGATGTTCGCGGGCACCGCGGGTTTGACCTGGATCTTGTAGGCGCGGTTATAGTCCAGCGCGTCAACGGTCTAGAGTTCCGGGCGCTTGATCTTGATATCGGCACCATCGCCGCTGGACATCTTGAGGTTTGCCACCTCTTCGAACGATGCCGCCGCGTCGAAATCGGGAACGTCGGCCAGTTTCAATCCGACGGTTTCGGCCATCGCGCGCGCCACCTCTGCTGCGTTGGTGGTTCCCCAGTTGAGTTGCGCAATCGCCTTGGCGCGTTCAAGCTCCGTGCCGATTTCCGGCGCGCACTTTGCCGCGATCTTCAGCAAGGTGTCGTCCGCCGATCCGTGTGATCAGGGGGGTCCGAATATTTCTTGATCACTTTGGGCATGAATCGGACCCTTGATGAGCCAAAGCGGAAAACGGTCGAGTTTCAATGAACCGATTGCGCAGTGGATCCGCCGTATGCGCTACAGAAATCGAAAACGCCGGGCCGATGGGCTCGGGCGGATGCGTATGACCGACATTCGCGTGGCCAGAACGCCCGCAGAAACGCCCTGAAAATATGCCATCTTTCCGAATTTCTTGATCCGCGCCAGCGGTCGGTCTGCCGGGCTTTCATGCCGCTGCAGGCAGCGATGCAAGGAATGGCTGGACCTGGTCCCGAGGCCATATCGAACCGATCATGCGCGGCAGGGCAGCCGGACCGGCGACATGGGACATCGTTGTTGCACCACCGCGCACTGCGTCAGCTTCGAGGGAAGGGCCGGATGGCCGTCAAAGGCCCGCCCGCGGGTCACGCCTCGGGCAAGAGCGACACCGATTGGCGGACTTCGAGGAACGACCAGATCGACCGCGTGGTCCGGTTCGACCGCTCGGTATTGCGAAAGAGCCGGATCGACAGATCGACGATCCAGTCCGGCTCGCCCGCCTGCACCAGAATGCCGCTGTCCACATCCGGCGCGACGAGGCTGCGCGGCAGCCAGGCCACGCCGTCGCCCGCCCGCGCCCGGATCCGCAGCGCTCCGGCCATGGAATTTTCATAGACCGTCTGCAACCGGCGTGACAGAAGCTTGTCCAAGAACAGCGGTTCGAGATGCGCACCGATCGGCGCGGCGTCGCCAAACCGCAGGTAGGGCATCTTGACCCCCGGCGTGTCGAAGCGAAAGAGCGGCAGGCCCTCGGCATCGGGTTTGCACACCGGGATCAGCTGGTCGTCGCCGATGGCGATGGAATCGACGCACATACCGCGCGGCGCATCGGCGCGCTGATAGGCGATCACGAAATCGACGCTTCCGTTCTTGAGATCGCGCATGCAGTTGGGCAGATCGTCGGCCCTGAGCCGCGACAGGATCGGGCCGTAGGCGTCCTCGAGCCCCTGAAGCCAGGCGGGGTAAAAACGCCATCCGATGGAATGCTGCGCGGCGAAGGTGACGACGTATTTGTCGGGCAGCGACTGTGCCTCGAGGATCTGGCTGCGCTCTTGTTCGATCCGCGCCGAGGCCTGCAATCCGGCCTCAAGGATCTGCGCACCCGCCTCTGTCAGGCGCACCGGCTGGCGCGACCGGTCGACAAGCGTGACGCCGACCCAGGCCTCGAGCGCCTTGATCCTCCGGCTGAATGCCGGCTGGCTGAGGTTACCGAGCGCCGCGGCCTGGGAAAAGTTCCCGGTCTGGCGCAGGCGTTCGAGATCGCGGATTAACAAAAGGTCCATAATTTAATCATAATGCAAAATTTGCATAATGCCATTTAAACATAGCATTGGATCGTGCCGGGGTTCTTGGTCACTCTGAAAGGGACTTTAGCTCCTGCAGGATTTGCCATGGCCGATACCGATACGCTTCCGCGCGACGCCGTCCGAATTGATTTCGAACGCTTCGCGCGCACCGACCTGTGCCACCGCCCCACCCCGATCGAGGCCATGCCGCGCCTGACCGAACATCTGGGCGGCCCGCGTCTTTTCATCAAGCGCGACGATTGCACCGGGCTGGCCATGGGCGGCAACAAGACCCGCAAGCTGGAATTCCTTGTGGGCGAGGCGATGCAGCAGAACGCCGACATGCTGGTCACCCAGGGCGCCGTGCAATCCAACCATGTCCGCCAGACGGCGGCGGCGGCCTGCAAGGTCGGCATGAAATGCCATGTCCTGCTGGAACGACGGGTGCCCGACCGCGCCGCGTCGTATGAGCAGACGGGCAACGTGCTGCTCGACAACCTCTTTGGCGCGACGCATGATTTCCGGCCCCCGGGGCTCGACATGAACGCCGAGGCGCAGGCGGTGACCGAACAACTGCGCGCCGAGGGGCACCGCCCCTATTTCATTCCCGGCGGCGGGTCGAACGCCACCGGCGCGCTTGGTTATGCCAATTGCGCGCAGGAGATCGCGGATCACGCAAGCGAGACCGGTCAGACCTTCGACTGGCTGGTGATGGGCACAGGCAGCACCGGCACCCAGGCCGGGCTCGTGGCCGGGTTCGAGGCAATCGGCCATGCGCTGCCGGTGATGGGCGTCAGCGTCCGCCAGCCGCGCGAACGCCAGATGAACGCGGTGCACGCGCTGACCCTGAAAACGCTGGAGAAACTCGGCGCCGACCCCATCCCGCTGAGCAAGATCCTCGTGGATGACGGTTATGTCGGCGAGGGCTACGGAATTCCCGCAGAGTCCACAATGGAGGCAATCCGCCTAAGCGCGCGGCAGGAGGGAATTCTTCTTGACCCGGTCTATTCCGCCAAGGGCATGGCCGGATTGATCGGCATGGTCCGGCAGGGCTTCTTCAAGCCGACCGACAACGTGCTCTTTCTGCATACCGGGGGGTCCACCGCGCTTTTCGCCTACGAAGACCAGATAAACCAATCGCTGAACTGACAGGACGCCGCAAAGGCGCACCAACAGCACCAACAGAGGAGAAGATCATGAAAACCAAACTGAAATCCCTTGGACTTGCCGCGGCGGTCAGCGCCTTCGCGCTGCCGGCTTTCGCCGAAGAGGTCAAGATCGGCGTGCCGTCCTGGACCGGCGCGCAGGCCATCGCTCATGTACTGGGCGAGATCGTGACCAGCCGCATCGGCGGGCAGGTCGAATACGTCCCCGGCAACAACGCGACGATTTTCCAGGCCATGGACCAGGGTAAGGGCGACATCGACGTGCACCCCGATGTGTGGCTGCCCAACCAGGAAAGCTTTACCAAGGAATATGTCGACGGCAAGGGTACCGTGACGCTCTCGTCGAACCCCTACGAAGGCAACCAGGGCTTTTGCGTCAGCAAGAATTTCGGCGAAGCCAACAACATCACCGACATCACCGATCTGGGTCGGCCCGACGTGGCGGCGCTGATGGACAGCGACGGCGACGGCAAGGGCGAGATGTGGATCGGCGCGCCGGGCTGGGCCTCGGCCAACGTGAACGAGGTCAAGGTGCGCGACTATGGCCTCTTGGACTTCATCGAACCCATCCGCGCCGAAGAGGCGGTCAAGACCGCGCGCATCAAGGACAGCATCGCCAAGGACGAGGGCTACGCCTTCTACTGCTACACGCCGCACGCGGTTTGGTACATGTTCGACGTCATGATGCTGACCGAGCCGACCTACGACCCGGAAAAGTACGTCATGGTGCAGCCCTCGGACGATCCGGACTGGTACAACAAGTCGATGGTCGCCAGCAAGGACGCGCTGAAAGAGGTGCAGATCGCGTGGTCGAACTCGCTGGTGGACCGCTCGCCCGCAATCGCCGAGTTCTTCACCAACTTCGCGCTGACCGCCGACGACGTCAGCAGCCTGGCATATGAGATCAGCGCCCAGGACCGCGATCCGGCAGACGTTGCCAAGGAATGGGTCGAGGCCAATTCCGATCGCGTCGATGCGATGCTGGGCCTCTGATCCGGCACTTATGACAAAGGGGCGGCTCCGGTTGCGACCGGGCCGCCCCGCCTGAACCAGGCAGGGCGGGGAAAGATGAACGCAGAAACCGTTATTGAAATCTCGAATGTCTGGAAGATTTTCGGCGCGCGGCCTGAACAGGCCCTGCGCGCGATCCGGGACAGGGGCCTGTCCAAGGCCGAGGTTCTGGCCGAATTCAACTCGGTGGTGGGCGTCGCCGATGTCAGCCTGCACGTGAACCGGGGCGAGATTTTCTGCATCATGGGCCTGTCGGGCAGCGGGAAATCGACGCTGGTGCGCCATTTCAACCGGCTGCTCGAACCCACCGATGGCAAGATCGAGATCGAGGGCACCGACGTGATGGCGCTGGGGCCGAGAGAGCTTCAGCGCTTCCGCAACCAGAAGATCGGCATGGTGTTCCAGAACTTCGCCCTGATGCCGCACCGTTCGGTTCTGGACAACGTGGCGATGCCGCTGGAAATCCGCCAGGTGGCCAAGAACGAACGGATGCGCCAGGCCGCCGCCATCCTCGACATCGTTGAACTGGGCGCATGGGGCGCAAAATATGCACATGAGCTGTCGGGCGGGATGCAGCAGCGTGTGGGGCTCGCCCGCGCGCTGGCGGCCAACCCCGACGTTCTGCTGATGGACGAGCCCTTCTCGGCGCTCGACCCGCTGATCCGGCGGCAGTTGCAGGACGAATTCATCCGCCTGTCGAAGATCCTGAAGAAAACGACCGTCTTCATCACCCACGATCTGGACGAGGCGGTGCGCATCGGCGACCGCATCGCGATCATGCGGGACGGCAAGGTGGTTCAGGTCGGCACTGCCGAAGACATCGTGATGCACCCCGCCGACGATTACGTGGCCGACTTCGTCGCGGGTATCTCGCGGCTGAAGGTGGTGCATGCCCATGCGGTCATGCAGCCCATCGACGCCTATCTGGCCGCCCACGGCCCGATCCCGTCCGATGCCCCCCGGGTGAACGGGGCCGAAACGCTGAGCAATCTCATCAATATGGCCATCGACGACGAAAACGCCATCCTCGTCGAGGATGATGGCGCGGATGTCGGTGTCATCACCCGCGCCGATCTCTTGCGGACGGTCATCGAAGGGACAGAAGTATCATGAGAGACGAGAACCTGAACCCGCTGGAAGACACCGAAAGCGACGCCGCGCTGGCCTATGCCGAAGAGCGGCGCGAGAACATCCGCACCTTCGTGCGCACCAGCCCCGAGTATTACATTCGCAATTTCGACCGCATCGGCGCCTCGGCCCGGTTCACGCCCACGTTCAACCTTATGGCCGGTCTCTTTGGGCCGGTCTGGTTCGGGGCGCGCGGGCTCTGGTCCTGGGCGCTGCCGTTTCTGATCCTCGAGGCGCTGGCGTTGGTGCAGATCGCGCGCGGGCTCTTCGGCGATCTGGCCGCCGACGCCATGGCGCGGATCGAATCCATCGAAGGCACGCTGGAGCTGCGCCGCCAGCAGCTGGCCGCCGCCATCGAAAGCGGGTCTGACAGGGTCGACGCCTTTCAACGCGCGGTCGACGGGCTGGAGGCCAATATCGGCGGTATCCGCGCCGAGGCCGAAGCTCTGGCCGCCACCGGCCCGACCATCGCGCTGACGGGTCTGGCGATCCTCATTCTGGCCAAGGCCGCGCAGGCCACCACCGCCAACTGGGCGCTCGAGGCGCGCTTTTCCGACTGGCTGTCGGATCGCTCGATCCGGTCGGGTATGCCGGTGTCTCAGATCGTGTTCAGCGCGGTTTTCATGGGGCTGCTCGTCGCGGCGGCGATGGTGCACTACAGCTTCCCCGACCGCTTCGCCCTGCTCACCGATTTTCCCACCGACCCGGACATCCGCCTGACCAGCATCGACTGGGTCGAGGCCTTCTTCAACTGGGCGGTGCTGAACGGCGAGGCGCTTTTCGACGGCATCACCTATTGCATCCGGCTGGTGCTGGACGCGCTGGAGCTGGTGTTCGTCAGCACCCCGTGGATCGTGATCGCGTCGCTGATCATCCTGCTGACATGGCTGACGGCGGGGGTGCGCATGGCGATCTATTCCGGCGCGTTCCTGGCCTACATGGGGCTGCTGGGGTTCTGGGAAAAGGCGATGACGACGCTGGCGCTCTTGGGCACGGCGGCGTGTCTGTCGATCCTGATCGGCATTCCGCTGGGGATGTTCGCCGCCCGCCGTCCGCGCTTTTACGCGGCGATCCAGCCGATCATGGATTTCATGCAGACCATGCCCGCCTTCGTCTTCATGATCCCGGTGATCGCCTTCTTCGGCACGGGCAAGCCCGCCGCCGTGGTCACCACAATGATCTTCGGCGGCACGCCGGTGGTGCGCCTGACCGTGCTGGGCCTGCGCGGCGTGCCGGAATCGGTGCGCGAGGCGGCGATCAGTTTCGGGGCGAACAAATGGTATCTGTTGACCAAGGTCGACCTGCCGCTTGCCTCACCGTCGATCCGGGCCGGGATCAACCAGACGATCATGCTGAGCCTTGCGATGGTCGTGGTCGCGTCGCTGATCGGCGCCAAGGGGCTGGGCGAGGACGTGCTGGAGGCGCTGCAATACGCAAACGTCGGTCAGGGTATCCTCGCGGGCTTCTCGATCCTCTTCTGCGCCATGATCCTTGACCGCATCGTGCAGGGCGGTCGCCGGTGACACCGCTGGTCCTGGTCCATGGTTTCATGGGCGGGAGCGATCAATGGGCGTTGCAGGCGCCGCTCGCCGAGGGGCGCGATCTGGTCCGCGTCGATCTGCCGGGCTTTGGCCGGGGCGCGGATCTACCGCCCATCGACAGCATCCCCGGCTTCGCTGCCTGGGTGCTGGAGGAAGTCACCCGCCAAGGCGTGGACCGCTTCGACCTGATGGGCCATTCCATGGGCGGCATGATCGTACAAGAGATGATCCGCCAGGCCCCCGGCCGCGTCGCGCGGCTGATCCTCTACGGCACCGGCGCAGTGGGCGTTCTGCCTGGCCGGTTCGAACCCATCGAGACCTCGATGCAGCGCACGCGCGACGATGGACCGGCCTCCACCGCACGCCGTATCGCCGCCACCTGGTTCCTGCAGCGGGAGGCCGCCGCCCAATATCAGGCCTGCGCCGCCATCGCCGAAAAGTCCGGTCTGCCCGCGATCCTTGCTGGGCTGGCGGCGATGCGCGACTGGTCGGGCGTGGATCACCTGCCGCAGATCGCGTCAGAGACGCTGTTGATCTGGGGAGACGGCGACCGCACCTATCAATGGTCGCAGGTCGAAACGCTTTGGCGCACGATCCCGCGCTGCCAGCTGGCGGTCGTGCCGGGCTGCGCCCATGCGGTGCACATGGAACGGCCCGACATCTTCAACCGTCTGGTCAAAGGCTTTCTGGACAGCTGAAGCCCTTAGCAGGCCGCCGTCACGATAATCTCGACCTTGAGCTCGGGCCGCGCCAGCTTGGCCTCGCCGCAGGCGCGGGCCGGGGCGTGGCCCTCGGGCACCCAAGCGTCCCAGACAGCGTTCATCTCGGCGAAATCGGCCATGTCGGCCAGCCAGATCACCGCCTGCAGCATCTGCTCGCGCGACGATCCCGCCTTGTCCAGCAGCGCCTCGACCCGCGAGAGGCAGTCGCGGGTTTGTTCGGCCACGGTCGCGCCGTCGCCCACTTGTCCGCAGAGATACGCCACGCCATTGTGCTTGACGATCTTGCTCATCCGCTTGCCGGTGTCGATGCGTTCGATCATGCCTGTGCTCCTATTCGGCGGCGTCCTGGGCCGCTGTGTCCATGGCCGCCAGCTCGCCCAGCGTGACGGGTTTGAGCGGCGGGCGGATGCGGTAATATCCCGTCTGATCCGGCGTCTGCACGTTCGCCTCTGCCAGTAATGCGGTGACCGTCAGACCGCAATAGCGGCCCTGACACGGCCCCATGCCGGGCCGGCCAAAGGCCTTGGTCTGGTTGGGGCCGAGGCAGCCCAGTTTCGCATAGCCGCGGATGTCGCCCGCCGTGACCTCTTCGCAGCGGCAGACGATGGTGGCGTCGGCGGGGGACAGGGCCTGCGCATACGGCGGATAGGCGGTGTCGAGGAACGGCCGGATCGCGCCTTCGCTGACCCGCGCGCGCAGCAGTGGCGCGGCCAGCGCGTCGCGTTGCGCTTGCGTCAGCCGGCCCAGATCGCAGGCCACGCCAAGAGCGGCGATCCTGCCCGCGACCTCGGCAACCTTCGCCCCGCCAATCCCTGCGCCGTCACCGGCGATATAGACGCCCTCGGCATCCGTTGCGCCCCACGCGTCGACCTGGGGCGCAAAGCAATGTTGCGTCTCGTCCCAGCGATGAGTCACCCCGACCGACCGCGCCGCCTGAGTGTTGGGCACGACGCCGTGATGCAAAAGCACCGTATCGCAGGCGAGGCTGTGCGCCCTGCCCCCGGCGCGGAAGGTCACCGCCTCGGCGCGAGCGCTGCCCGATACGGCGATGTCAGTCGCGTCGGTGTAGCGGGGCACCCCGGCGCGGACGATCTCGGCCAGCATCCTCAGCCCCTTGGCCAGATAGGGCCAGCCACGTACGGCACCGGCCCAGTGCCGCGCGGCGCGCACCAGATCGCCGCGCGTCTGGGTTTCGACCAGCGCCAGCGGTGGCGTGCCCGCCCGCACCATCTGCGCCGCGATTAGGTAGAGCAGCGGCCCGCTGCCCACCAGCACCGCCCGCCGCGCCAGCACGCCCGATTGCTTCAGCAGGATCTGCGCGGCCCCCGCCGTCATCACACCAGGAAGCGTCCAGCCGGGCACCGGCATCGGACGCTCCAGCGCGCCGGTGGCAAGAACGATCCGGTCGCCGGTCACCTGCGCGCCTTTGCCGTCGCGGGTGTAGGATACGCGAAAGCCGTCCTCGATGGCCCAGACCACCGCGCCGGCGATGTGGTCGATCCCAGGGGCCTTCAGCCCGGCGGTCAGGGTCGCGCCGTGGGTGTAATCCTGCCCCAGAATGTCGCCGCGTTTCGCCGCTGCCCGGTCCACATCGCGATAGATCTGTCCGCCGGGACGCGGCTGTTCGTCGAGCAGCGTCACCGACAGCCCATGCCCCGCCGCCGTCGCCGCGGCGGCCATGCCGGCGGGTCCGGCGCCGATGACGATCAGGTCACTCTGGGTCATCCGTCGGCTCCTCATGCGGGCGGGCGATGCGCAGACCCTCGGTCACCTCGATCATGCAGGCCTGACGGACCACGCCGTCGATCTCGACCAGACATTCGAAACAGGCCCCCATCATGCAATAGGGTGCGCGCGGCGCGCCCGATACGGGCGTGTGCCGGAACACCCCGACCCCAGCCGCCAGCAAGGCGGCGGCGAGGTTCGCGCCCTCGGGCAGGTCGAAAGGCCTCCCGTCGAAATGCACGCGCACGCGCGGGCCTTGGTCGAGTTCAAGAAACGGCGAAGCGGTCTTCACTGAACACCTCCAGATCCGGGGCGGCCTCGGTCCGTTCCAGCCAGTCGGGCAGGTAGCGGGCATGGGCCGCGGCCAGCGTGATGCCGCTGTGGCAGGTCACCAGATAGGCCCCCGGCATGTCGCGGCTTTCCTGATAGATCGGCAGCCCGTCCGGCGACAGCACCCGCAGCGCGCCCCAACTGCGCACCAGCTGCGCGCGGGCCAGTGCGGGATAGGCGGCGATCGCCTCGGCGGCGAGGCCCGACAAACCCGGCTGGGTCACGCGGTCGTCAAGGCCCACCTCTTCGTTGGTAGCGCCGATCTGGATGCCGCCCTCGTCCACCTGCCGCGCAATGAGCGAGGGGCGATTGATCATCTTCGGCAGTTTCTCTGTGATCAGCACCTGCCCGCGCTGCGGCCGGACAGGCGCCTTGAAGCCCAGCTTCGGCCCCAGCGTCGCAGCGCCCAGCCCGGCGGACAGAACCACCTTGGCCGCGCCGATGGTGGAGCCGTCGCTGCAGCGGATCACGAAGCCGTCGGGCTTGGTCACCTCGGTGACGGTCTTGCCGTTCAGCACAACCCCGCCCATCCGGCGCACGTCATCGGCCAGCGCCTTCAGCAGTTTCAGCGGGTTCGCGTGGCCGTCCTGGTGATGCAGGATCGCGCCGACGACCTTGGGGCCGATATGCGGCTCTTCCTTGCGCAGGGCGTTGTGGCCCAGCACCTCGTAGGGGTAATCGCCATCCAGCTGCGCCTTGAGCACCTCGTATTTCTCGACCGTGGCCTGCAGGGTCTCTTCCGAGAAATGCAGGTCATAGCCGCCCTTCTGTTCCAGCGGCACTGACTGCCCGGTGTTGTGGCCCAGCTCGGCGGCGAAGTCGGCCCAGATCGCGGCGGATTGCTGCGACCAGCGGGCATAGCGCGGCTGCTTCATGCCCTTGGACTGAACCCAGACAAGCCCGAAATTGCCGCGGCTGGCGCGGAACGAGCCATCGTCGCCGTCGATCAGCGTGACGCGCTTGCCGCGTTTCAAAAGCCCCCAGGCCACGGAAAGGCCCACGACACCGCCGCCGACGATTGCATAATCCGCGTCCATCGCACTGTCCTCTCCTTGGGCTGGAGGTTTCGGGTGCGGGGCGGCGGTGACCCGCCGCCCCGGGTGAAATTACTTGCCGATCTGGTCGAGAATGCCCTGGCCCCATTCGGCGCCGACGTCTTCCAGAACGATCGGCCAGACCGTTTCGCGGACCTTGGCGGCCATGGCAGCCAGCTGATCGTCGGTCAGCTGGACCACGTTGGTGCCCAGCTCGTCGGCCAGACGCTGTTCCCACTTGCCCTGATCCGCTTCGGCCACGGTCCAGCGCTGCGCTTCGAAATCGGCGGCAGCGGCCTTGAGCGCCTCCTGATCTTCAGCGTCAAGCTCGGCCAGCGAGCCGTTCGAGATGATCATGTACCACACTTCGAAATGGGTGTTGGCAGGGATGTAGGCCTTGGTCACGTCGCGGAAAGAGGCGTAGTAGCCTTCGGCGCCCGACCCGATCACGCCGTCCACGACGCCGGTCTGGATCGCGGTGAACGCCTCGGAGAACGGGATCGGCGACGGGATGTAGCCCAGCGCCTCGCCGGTCAGCTGGAACGACTTGATGCCGGGCACGCGCACCTTGATGCCGTTGGACTGGCTGGGGTCGCCCGGGTTCACCGGATCGGTGTTCAGCGAGATGCCCCCGAAATAGACCGGATAGGCGGCCAGCATGGTGATGTCCTGCTCAGCATAAAGCCCGGCTATCACGTCGCGCACCGGGCCGTCGGGGCCATAGATCGCGCGGGCGTCGGCCCAGCTGTTCGCCAGATAGGGGAACGAACTGATCTGCATCCGGCGGTCGGCAGCGGTGGCGGCGGGCTGGGTGGCCATGTCGATGGCGCCGACGCTCACGCGTTCCTGCACCGTGGTGTAATCGCCTAGCGCCGAGGCCGGAAAGATATTGATGGTGACGTCGCCGCCGGTGGCCTCGGCCACCTTGCCGGCGAAGGCGCGCAGTTCCACGTCGATGGTGGCGTCCTGCGGGCGGACGTGGCTCATCTTGAGCTCGGCCGCGCTTGCGACGCTGGCGATGGCCATCAGGGCGGCGGCGGCGGTGCCTGTCAGAAAGTGTTTCATGGGTGGTGTCCTCCGTTGGATGTGGAAAGGGGTTGCGGTCAGTAGCCGAACAGTCTCGGCAAAAAGAGCGACAGGTCGGGCCAGAGCGAGGTCAGGAAGACCACCGGCACATAGCCTGTCACGATGAGGATCATGGCGGGCGGGATCACCTTGGTGACCTTCACATTGCCGATCCGCGCGCCGAGATAGAGGATCGAGGCATAGGGCGGCGTGACACCCCCCATGGCCGTGTTGACCCCCATGATCGCGGCGAATTGCACCGGGCTGACACCGATGGCGTTCATCAGCGGCAGCAGCAGCGGGGCGATCAGGATGATCGCGGTCACGTCGTTGACAACCATGCCCACCAGGAAGAGCAGGATGTTGATCATGATCAGCAGCAGGACCTTGTTCTCGGTGATGCCGAAGATCGCGCTGACCAGCTGCTGCGGGATGCTTTCGTAGACGTACATCTGGCCCAGGATCATCGAAAAGAGGATCATTACCATGATCGCGCCCACGGCGGTCGCGGCCTCTTTGCCAGCCGAAAGGAAGTTGTCCCACCGCAGGCCCTTGTAGATCAGAAAGCCAACCGGGATCGCATAGATCACCGACAGGGCCGCGGCCTCGGTCGGGGTCATGATCCCGCCATAGATGCCGCCCAGGATCATCACCGGCATCAGCAGCGCCGGGAAGGCGTTGATGCCGCGCTTGGTGACCTCGCTGGTCAGCTCGCTGAAGGTGGGCTTGTCGTCGAGATGCAGGTCGAACTTGCGGCTCATCCACAGGTTCACCACCGAAAAGTTGAACATGATCAGCAGGCCGGGCCCCAGCGTCGCCAGGAAACAGGCCAGGATCGAGGTGTCGGTCACCCAGCCGTAGACGATCATCGTCACGGACGGCGGGATCAGCAGGCCCAGGATCGACGAGTTGGCGATCAGCGCGGTGGCGTATTCGCGGGGATAGCCACGCTTTTCCATTTCCGGGATCAGCAGCGGGCCGATGGCCGCGATGCCGGTCAGGCCCGAGCCCGAGATCGCCCCGATCACCGCGCAACTGACCGCCGCCACGACGCCAAGCCCGCCGCGCACATGGCCGATGAAGGCATTGACGAAACGCAAAAGCGACGCCGCGATCCCGCTTTCGGACATGATCGTCCCCGCCAGCACAAAGAGCGGAATGGCCAGCAGAACCGGGTTGCCCAACTGCTGGAACCCCCAGAGCATCATCCCCTTCATCGTCACGTCGCCGATGAAATACATCACCATCAGCGCCGCCCCGAAGCAGTAGGGCAATGGCACCCCAAGTGTCAGCGTCAGAACCAGTACGGCAATGGCCAGAAGCGCGATCTCGATCATTGGGCCGTCTCCCCGGCAAGCTTGCGCACGTGGCCCCAGAGGTGCCAGGCGGTGTAAATCATCATCAGCGCCATACCGATCACCAGCGCGACGTCGGAATAGAAGGTCGGGATGTAGAGGGTCGGGCTTTCCTTCCAGACCCGCCAGGCATAGCGCGTGTAATCCCAGGCCCAGGACAGCAGCCACAGGCCCACGATCAGGCTGATGATCTCGCCTATGATGGCGAGGATCGTGTGCTGCCGGTCGGTGGTCAGCCAGATCTCCAGAACGTTCGCGCGGATATGCGTGTTCTCGCGCGAGGCGTTGACGGCGCCCAGCATGTAAAGCCAGACCGTCGGATAGAGCATCGTCTCCTCCAGCCCCATCACGGGCACCTGAAGGACGTAGCGCGTGATCACCTGCACGAACTGGCCAAGGGCGACGATGCCGATCAGCCCGGTCAGCAGATATTTCGAAAACGTGTCCATGATCCCCCCTTCCGCCGGTTATGGGCGTTGGTGAAGAAAGGATCGCTGGACAAGCACCATAAAATCAATTTGATAATATCTTTAAACCCATCAACTGAGTTTATGGATTTGATATGAACCTCTCGGTCCGTCAGCTTGTCACCTTCGTCGAAGTCATGCGCAGCGGCTCGATCAGCCAGGCCGCGCGGACGGTGGGGCGCACGCAGCCCGCCGTCAGCACCATGATCGCCACGCTCGAGGACGAGTTGGGCTTTGCGCTTTTTCTGCGCGAACACGGCAAGCTGACGCCGACCCCCGAAGCGCGGTTCTTTCTGGAAGAGGCCGAGGCCGTGCTGGCGCGGCTGGACCGCACAAAGGAAACGCTGGCGCGCATCGGCACGCTGGAAACCGGCAAGCTGCGCATCGCCTGTCACCCCGCCGCCTCGGGGTTCTTCATGCCGCGGCTGCTGACGCAATTCGCCCGCGACAAGCCGGGGATCGAGCTGGCGCTCATCATGCGGTCATCCGGGGTGGTCGAGGATCTGATCGCCTCGCAGCAATACGACATCGGCTTTGCCGAAACCCCGGCCCCGCGCGCCTCGATCAACCAGACGGATTTCGCGCTGGATTGCGTCTGCGTGCTGGCCAAGGACGATCCTCTGGCCGCGCGCAAGACGCTGACGCCCGCCGATCTCGACGGCAAGCCTATGGCGATCCTGTTCGAGGATCACACCACCGCCACCCAGACCGAAGCAGCCTTTCATTCAACCGGGCATCGCTTTAACAAGTACCTGGAATTGCGCACCTTTCTGCCGGGTCTGCAATTCGTGGCCGAGGGGCTGTGCTATATGGTCTGCGACATGATCACGGCCTACAGCTATCTCGTGCAGAACCCTGCGAACCCGGCCCTGACGCTGCGCCGCTTTCGGCCCCGGATCACCAGCGGCGTCTCGATTCTGACGCCGGGCTATGCCACGCAATCGCTGGCCGCGCGGGCCTTTATCGCCGATCTTGAAAGCGGTCTTCAGAAGATGCAGCAGGAGGTCGCAAAGAGCTTGGCCAGGGCCTGACCCGTGCCTGCGTCAGCCGGCGCTCACCGCGTTCTGCGCGACCCACGCGGGCAGGTCGTCGAAGGCGTCGAAGGCAAAGTGGTGGCGCAGCGCCTCGACCGGGGTCTTGCGATAGCCCCGGGTAAACAGAGCAAAGCTTACCCCGGCGTTTTCGGCCGTGGCGGCGTCCACCTCGCTGTCGCCGACGTAAAGCCCCGGTTCGGGCGCAAGCGCCTCGAACGCGGCATAGAGCGGGGCCGGGTCGGGCTTCTTGACCGGCAGGCTGTCGCCGCCGATCACCACGTCGAAGAACCGTGCCAGATCCAGCTGATCAAGGATGTCGACCGAAGGCGCGTGCAGCTTGTTGGTGCAAACCCCCAGCCTGTGGCCCGCCGCGCGGAACGCGGTCAGCGCGTCGACCACACCGGGATAGGGCCGCGTCAGATCCGCCGGATGCGCGGTGTAATGGTCGACCATCAGCTGCATCATCCGGGGCTCTGCATCGGCGGGAATGTCCCGCGCCTGCATCACCAGCCGCACCAGATTCGGAATGCCGTTGCCGACGAAGCCGGTCACCGTTGGCATATCCAGCGGCGCCTCGCCGCAATCGGCCAGCATCCGGTTCACGGCGGCGTGGATGTCGGGCGCGCTGTGCACCAGCGTGCCGTCGAGATCGAAGACGATGGTCTTGGTCATGTCACTTTCCATTTGATCGAACATCCCATCGAAGGGATCTGGTCGCGCGGGCCCCGCCCGGTTTCAGCCACTTGCCGCATCGCTTCATAAAGCTCGCGCGGGGCATCGACGGGCGCGGGATTTCGGCCCGAGCCGTCTAGCCTTCCGCGGTATTGCAGCTCCCCGTCGGCATTGAAGCCAAAGAAATCCGGCGTGCAGGCCGCCCCCCAGGCCCGGGCGACGTCCTGAGAGGCGTCGTGCAGATAGGGAAAAGGGAACCCGCGGTCCAGTGCCAGCCGGGCCATGTTGTCAAAATTGTCGGCGGGATAGGCCTCGGCATCGTTGGAACAGATCGCCGCGACGCCAATGCCCAGGGCCTGAAGATCGCGGGCGTCCCGCTCGATCCGGTCGAGCACGGCCAGCACATAGGGGCAATGGTTGCAGATGAACATGACCAGCGTACCCTTCGGCCCGGCGATGTCGGACAGGGCGTAGACCTTGCCGTCGGTGGCGGGCAGGCGGAATCCCGGCGCGGTCCAGCCGAAATCGCACACGGGGGGAGAGACGGCCATTTGGTGTGCCTTTCCTTGGGTCCGGTGAATGCGGGGCATCCGGTTGGGTGCAGTCATCCACCACGGCGCGCGCGGCGTCAAACGAATTGCCGGGCTTCGGGCGGGTGCTGGTGGGATACGGTTGATGGGTCCTTGCCGGGCGGGGCGACGTTAATGGAACATTCGAAAGCCGCGACCGGCGCCTGCCCGTGGGGTGGCGCTGCTTGATCCGTTCTGTGCGCTTTATCCCAGCCAAGTCATTGCACCGAACGAACGACGCGCTTTGCCCAGCCAAAGCGCCAGCCCGCCGGGACGGGCAGGCGCTGGTCGCGGCGGGCTTCGCCCTTGAATCCGCGACTCGTGCTGCGATGAATATCGCGCCTCGTTTCGTCCCGAACCTCGCCCTCATAATGACGCGACCGCGCCCTCCGGCGGCCAGTGGATCGCCCGAAGCCTTTGCCCGCGCTCGAACCGCCCGAATCCCGGCGCATCGCGCAAAAGACCTGTCGGACCCGAGGTCGCCATCGCCAAGGCCTCAGCCATAGGTACGCCGACCGGCCCGGTCGTCACCCCGATGGCCTGCGTCATGGTCAGATCGGCCCCGGCCAACGTGCCGTCCTCCAGCGTCAGGCGGCCACCAGCCCGGCGGATGCGCCGTCCGTTCAGCGTAAACGAGGCGTCGTCCGTCCCCAGCGGCGCCATCGCATCGGTCAACAGAAAGGGCCGACCCGGCCCGCGATTGGCCCGCAGCGCCAGCCGCAGGCTAACGGGATGCACATGGATACCATCGGCGATCAGCCCAGCCGCCACCGCGCCGTGATCCAGCGCCGCGCCGACCAGACCGGGGGCGCGGCTGGTCAGGGGACTCATGGCATTGAAAAGATGCGTGGCGCAGCGCGCGCCCGCCCCGAAAGCGGCCATGGCGGTTTCGTAATCGCAATCGCTGTGGCCCAGCGACACCAGCGCGCCCGCCTCCGCCAGGGCTGCGATCTGCGCAAGGCTCGCGGCCTCCGGCGCGACGGTGACCATGAGGTTGGGCAGATCGCGCGCCGCTGCGCAAAGCTCTTGCAGATCGCTGTCCTGCATCGGCCGGATCAGCGCGGCCTCATGTGCGCCCTTGCGCGCGCGCGACAGATGCGGGCCTTCCAGATGCAGGCCAAGGATACCGGGGACACCCGCCGCCAGCGCCTCGCGCACGGCACGGATCGCCTGCGTGGTGCGCTCGGGCGTGTCGGTGATCAGCGTCGGCAGTATGCCCAGCGTCCCGGTGCCCGCGTGGGCCTCGGCAATGCGGCGGAGCCCTGCGATGTCGGTCGCGTCGTTGAACATCACCCCGCCCCCGCCGTTCACCTGCAGATCGACGAAACCCGGCAGAACCATGCCCTCAAGCCGCTGACAGGCGTAACCCTCGGGCACATCCGACACCGGAACGACCCCGGCGCAGATCCCGCTTTCCGACAGGACCGCATGGTCCGTCAGCAGGTTTTGCCCGTCAAAGACCCGCGCGGCGGCATAGGCGATGCGGGTCATTCCCCACCTCCGGCCAGCCGGTCCCGCAGCGCGGTCTTGAGGATCTTGCCGTAATTGTTCTTGGGCAGGTCGTCGACAAAGACATAGGCCTTGGGCCGCTTGAACCGCGCGATCCGGTCGAGGCAAAGCGCGTCCAGCGCGGCGGCGTCGACGCTGCCCGGATCGGCGGCGATAAAGGCTACCACCTCTTCGCCCCATTCGGGGTGGGCGCGGCCCAGCACGGCGGCCTCGCGCACGGCGGAATGCGACAGAAGCACCTCTTCGACCTCGCGCGGGTAGATGTTCGACCCACCCGAGATGATCATGTCCTTGGCGCGGTCCTGCAGCGTCAGATAGCCCTCGGCGTCCAGCACCCCCATGTCGCCGGTCATCAGCCAGCCCTGCCGCAGCGTGTCCTGCGTGGCGTTGGGGTTGCGCCAGTAACCCGCCATCACGGTCGCGCCCTTCACGGCGATCTCGCCGCTGGTGCCGGGCGGCACCGGCTGGCCCTCGGCATCGACGACCGCCACCTCGACCGCGCTTTGCGCGCGGCCCACGGAATTCAGCCTGTCGCGCCAGCGCGGGTGGTCGCGGTCCGCCACATCTTCGCGGCAGAGCGCGGTGATCCCCATCGGACATTCACCCTGCCCATAGATCTGCACGAACCGCGGCCCCATGGTGGCCACGGCGTCGAGGATATCGGCCTCGTACATCGGCCCGCCCGCATAGACGATCGTGCGCAACCCGTCGCCGTCCAACCCGGCGCGCCGTGCCGCGTCGACCAGACGACGCACCATGGTGGGGGCCGCGAACATCGACACCGGGCCGATCCTGGGGGCCAGTGCCAACACCTCGGCAGCGTCGAACCCGCCGCTTTCGGGGATCACATGGCGCGCGCCCCGGATCACGTGCATAAAGTTATAAAGCCCCGCCCCATGCGACATCGGCGCTGCATAGAGGATCGCATCCTCGGCCCGCACCTCGTCGACATCGGCGAAATAGCAAAGCGTCATCGACTGAAGATTGCCCGCGGTGATCATCACACCTTTGGGCCGCCCCGTGGTGCCAGAGGTGTAGAAGAGCCAGGCCAGATCCTTTGGCCCCATGGCCATCGGCGGCGCGTCCGACGCGGTCGCCTGCAGGGCGGCCCAGTCCGGCGTTCCGGTTGCGACGACGGCAAGGTCCCCGGGCAGGACCGAGGAGAGCGCCCCGGCATGGGGTTCGTCGGCGATGACCAGCGCAGCCTGGGCATTGGCGATGATCCATGCGGCCTCTTTGGCGTGAAGTTTGGCATTGATCGGAACGGCGGCGGCCCCGGCCCACCAGATGCCGTAGAGCGCGATCAGATACTCCGGCGCGTTCTGCATGAAGACCGCCACGCGGTCACCCGGGCCGATACCCCGCTGGCGCAGGCCATTTCCCAGCGCGGCAGCCATGGCCGCGAAACCCGCGTAATCGGCTGTGACCCTCTCACCGACCAGCAGCGCCGGACGCTCGGGCCAGCGCTGCGCGGTGCGGTGCAGCCAGACGGCGGGGTTCATCTCCCCCTAGCGCTCCTTCACATAGGGTTCGCCACCGGCGCGCGGCGGGATCGCCTTGCCGACAAAGCCCGCCAGGATCACGACGGTCAGGATATAGGGCAGCACGTCCATCACCTGCACCGGGATCACAAAACCACCCAGGTCGATGTTCTGATAGCGCAGCGCCACCGCCTGCAGGAAGCCGAAGAGCAGGCAGGCGTAAAGCGCGTACCACGGCCGCCACTTGGCAAAGATCAGCGCGGCCAGAGCGATATAGCCACGGCCCGCGGTCATCTCGCGGACAAAGCCCGCCTGCAGCCCGGTCGCCAGATAGGCCCCCGCCAGCCCGCAGAGCACGCCGGTAATGACCAGCGCGGAAAAGCGCAGGCCTACGACCGAAACGCCAGCGGTATCCACCGCCTCGGGCGCTTCGCCCACGGCGCGCAGGCGCAGGCCGTAACGCGTGCGGAACAGGACCCACCATGTCAAAGGCACCGCCAGAAAGGCGACATAGACAAGGATCGAATGGCCCGAAATCAGGTCGGCATAGATCGGCCCCAGCACCGGCACAGGGCGCAGCGTCTCGGCCAGCGGAAGCGTCAAGCCCTCGAACCGGCCGCCCGTCATCAGCGATGGCGTGCGCCCGCCCTGCCCGAACCAGACCTGCGCCACCAGAACCGTCACGCCACTGGCTAGGAAATTCAGCGCCACGCCGGAAATCAGCTGGTTGCCGCGAAACGTGATCGAGGCCAGCCCGTGGATGCCCGACAAGGCCAGCGACGCGGCTATGCCCGCCAGCATCCCCAGCCAGACCGACCCAGTCGAAAACGCGACCGCCGCGGAGAAGAAGGCGGCGATCAGCATCTTGCCTTCCAGCCCGATGTCGATGATGCCCGAGCGCTCTGAAAAGAGCCCCGCAAGGCAGGCCAGCAACAGCGGTGTCGCCAGCCGGATGGTGCTGTCCAGAACCTGGATAATCGTGTCG
This sequence comes from Aestuariicoccus sp. MJ-SS9, assembly GCF_032586235.1. NCBI lineage: Bacteria > Pseudomonadati > Pseudomonadota > Alphaproteobacteria > Rhodobacterales > Paracoccaceae > Aestuariicoccus > Aestuariicoccus sp. MJ-SS9. The sequence continues at coordinate 89,161 of NZ_JAWHTD010000001.1, read as the reverse complement.
AGATCCATCACGCCCCCTTCCGGCGCAGGGCCATGAACAGCTTTTGCAACGGCATCCGCACCATGTTGTCCAGCGCCCCGGTGAAGAGGATCACCAACGCCTGAATGACCACGATCAGCTCGCGCGGGATGTCCGTCCAGAGCGCCAGCTCGGCCCCGCCCTGATAGAGGAAGCCGAAGAGGATCGCCGCAAGCAGCACGCCCAGCGGATGCGACCGCCCCATCAGCGCCACGGCGATCCCGATGAAGCCGGCGCCCTCGGTGGCGTTCATGACCAGCCGCTCGGCCTCGCCCATTGTGGTGTTGAGCGCCATCAGCCCCGCCAGCCCGCCGGAAATCAGCATGGCCACGACCGTGATGCGCACAGGGCTGATACCGGCATACCTGGCGGCGGTTTCGGAATTGCCGAAGGCGCGGATCTCGTATCCCAGCCGGGTGCGCCAGATCAGCACCCAGACCGCCAGGCAGGCCGCCAGAGCGATGAAGAAACTGACATTCGCGGGCGAGCCTCGGAACAGGGCGGTTTCGGCGGTGGAAAACATCTGCTGAAAGGTCGGCAGATGGGTGGCTTCGGGGAACTTGGCCGTTGCCGGGTCCATCGCGCCGGCTGGCCGCAGGAGGTTGACCAGAACGTAGTTCAACACGGCCGCGGCGATGAAGTTGAACATGATCGTGGTGATCACAATGTGGCTGCCACGCTTGGCCTGCAGATAGGCCGGGATCAACGCCCAGGCCGCACCGAAAAGCCCCGCCGCCAGCGTCGCGCCGATCAGCGCGATGGACCAATGCGGCCAAGGGATGAAAAGACAGACCAGCGCCACCCCCAGACCGCCGATCATCGCCTGCCCCTCGCCGCCGATATTGAACATGCGGGCATGGAAGGCAACGGCGACCGCGAGGCCGGTGAAGATGAAATTGGTGGCGTAGTAGAGCGTATACCCCCAGCCCGACGAGCGCATCAGCGCCCCATCGACCATTAGCCAGAAGGCCTGAGACGGCGACTCGCCGATCGCCAGGATCACCAGCGCCGACAGGATCGCCGCAAGAAACAGCGAAATGAGCGGGACGAGGATGGCATCGGCCCAGGCGGGCATCCTATCCATGCCGCGGCTCCTCTGCCCCGGGCGTGGAATTTTGCCAAAATTCCGGTCCGTTTTCCGTCACGGAAAACGGGTCCCTTGGCTGGCGTTCAGACATGCCGCGCCTCCCGTTCCTCTTTGGCCGTCAGTTTTTCGTCGACGGCTTCGATCAATGGCTTGTCGGGCGTTTCCGTCATCCCGGCCATCAACAGGCCAAGTTCGGTCTGATCGGTCTTGGCGGGATCGCGTTCGCCCATGATCTGACCGTCGAACATCACCGCGATGCGGTCCGAGAGCGACAGGATCTCGTCCAGTTCCACCGACACCAGCAAGACCGCCTTGCCTGCATCGCGCAAGGTGACGATCTGTTGGTGAATGAATTCGATCGCGCCGATGTCCACGCCCCGGGTCGGCTGACCAACCAGCAGGATGTCCGGGTTGCGCTCGATCTCGCGGGCCAGAACGATCTTCTGCTGGTTGCCGCCAGAGAAGTTGCGCGCCGCCAGGTTCGGATTCGGCGGGCGCACGTCGAAACGTTGCATCTTGGCCGCCGCCTCGGTGCGGATGGCGGCATTGTCCATCAGCAGCCCGTCGCCTGTCGCCGCCGCGTCGCGGTGATAGCCGAAGACCGAGTTTTCCCAGGCGGAATATTCCATGATCAGACCTTCGTGCTGGCGGTCCTCCGGCACATGGGCGATGCCGCGCGCGCGGCGTGACTGGCCATCGGAATGGTGCCCGCTCAGGTCGATCTCTTCTCCGTTCACCCGGATCGTTCCGGTGGCGCTGGCATAGCCGCCCAGCACCTCGAGCAGTTCGGACTGGCCGTTTCCGGCGACACCCGCAATGCCCACGATCTCGCCCGCGCGCACGTCGAGCGATATCCCGCGGAGCCGCACGACCCCCTTGTCGTCGGTCAGCTTCAGGTTCTCGATTTCGAGCACGGTCTTGCCCGGATTGGCGGGTGCCTTGTCCACCCGCAAAAGCACTTTACGCCCCACCATCAGCTCGGCCAGCTGCTCGGGCGAGGTGTCGGCCGTCCGGACCGTCGCGGTCATCTCGCCGCGCCGCATCACGCTGACGGTGTCGGTGATATCCATGATTTCGCGCAGTTTGTGGGTGATCAGGATAATCGTCTTGCCCTCGGCCCGCAGGTTGTCGAGGATCCGGAACAGGTGGTCGGCCTCGGCCGGGGTCAGCACCCCGGTGGGTTCGTCGAGGATCAGGATATCCGCCTGCCGGTAGAGCGCCTTGAGGATTTCGACCCGCTGCTGGTGCCCGACGCTGAGGTTCTCGACCAGCGCGTCGGGATCGACCGCCAGTTCATATTCCTCGGCCAGCTGTTTCAGAACCCCGCGCGCGCGGTTCAGGCTGGGCTTAAGCAGACCGCCGTCCTCGGCCCCGAGGATGACATTCTCCAGAACAGTGAAATTCTGCACCAGCTTGAAATGCTGGAATACCATGCCGATGCCCGCCGCGATCGCGGCCTGGCTATCGGGGATCTCGTTCCGGCTGCCGTTGATGAAGACCTCGCCCGCATCGGCCTTGTAGAAGCCATAGAGGATCGACATCAGCGTCGATTTTCCGGCGCCGTTTTCGCCAATGATGCCGTGGATCGTGCCGGGCATCACCCGGATCCAGATGTCCTTGTTGGCCTGCACCGGGCCGAAGGCTTTGGATATGCCTTTGAGTTCGATGGCGGGATGGGTCATGTCACGCCCTGACTGCGCTGGATCGGGGGCCGCTCATCCGCCCGCTGGGCGTCTTCGCGAGGAAAGGCCGCAAGGGCTTGACGAGCTGCCCGTTGCGGAAAGCGGGGCCGCGCGGTGCGGCCCCGCCTTTGTCTTCAGACGGTTCAGAACGTCAGTGCCGGGCAGCTGTCGTCGCTGGTGTAGTCGTGCACCGCCAGGTCGCCGGCGATGATCATTTCGCGCGCCTCGTCGACGGCCGACTGCATATCGCCGGTCACCAGGCTGGCGTTGTTGTCGTCCAGCGCGTAGCCCACGCCCTCTTCAGCGAGGCCCAGCACCTTGACGCCGGTCTCCAGATCGGCGCCCGCGGTCATCGCTTCCTCGACCGCCACGTCGACCCGCTTGAGCATCGAGGTCAGCACCTTGCCGGGATGCAGATAGTTCTGGTTGCTATCCACGCCGATCGACAGGATATCCTCGTCCGCCGCGGTCTGCAGCACGCCCAGACCGGTGCCGCCGGCGGCGGCAAAGATCACATCCGCACCCTGGCTGATCTGCGCCTTGGCCAGTTCCGACCCTTTCACCGGGTCGTTCCAGGCCGCCGGTGTGGTGCCGGTCATGTTCGAGATCACTGTGACGTCGGGGTTCACCGCCTTGGCGCCCTGCGCGTAGCCGCAGGCGAATTTGCGGATCAGCGGGATGTCCATACCGCCGACAAAACCCACGGTCCCGCTTTCAGAGGCCATGGCCGCCAGCTTGCCTACCAGGTAGCTGCCCTGATGTTCCGAGAACAGGACCGACAGAACGTTGGGATGCTCGCCCGGATCGACATAACCGTCGATGGTCACGAACTTGGTGTCGGGATAATCGGCCGCCACCGCCGCGATGGGCGAGGACATGGAAAAGCCCGTGGTGACAACCGGGTTGAACCCGGCTTCTGCAAAGCGGCGCAGGGCCTGCTCGCGCTGCGCCTCGGATTGCAGCTCGATGTCGCGATAGCTGCCGCCGGTGGCCGCGGCCCAGCGCTCGGCGCCGTTGAAAGCGGCCTCGTTGAAGCTCTTGTCGAATTTGCCGCCCAGATCGTAGATCAGGGCCGGATCGGCCAGAGCGGCCCCGGCGGTCAGCGCCAGCGACGCGGCTGCGCCGAGAAATTTGGTCATGAGGGTCATCAAAAGGCTCCCAGATGGTAAAGGCGACGGGTCGTTCGCCCGCCGCTCGTTTGCAGATCATGCTGATCGCGCCAATTAAGGCCGCAGGGCGCGGGAAGGGTCAACCGCTTTTTGGGGATTCGCCGGGCGCGGCAAGCCCGTGACCTTGGGTCAGATCCTTTCTGAGGCAGATCGCGTCGTCCCGTGCCCCGTCAGGCTGCCGGTAATAATCGCGACGCTTGCCCACCTCGGCATAGCCCAGCGCGGCGTAAAGCCCACGCGCCGCCGCATTCCCCGCCGCCACCTCGAGAAACACCTGCCCGGCCCCGCGCGCGGCCGCCGCGGTCTCGAACCGCGACAGCAGCCGGCGGGCATGGCCCTGCCGCTGCATCGCGGGTTCGACCGCCAGGGCCAGCACCTCGGCCTCGTCCAGCACCACCCGGCCCAGAACGAATCCCCTATCCTCTGCCACCAGCAGCGCCGCGGGCTGTGCCAGCGGCTCGGCGAAATCAGCCGCGCTCCAGGGGGTCATGTGGCGATAGGCGCGCGCGGCGATCCCGGCCAGCGCCTCAGGCGTCATCGAGCATCACCGGCGGCGCCTCGCGCGGAGGCGCGGCATCGGCGGGTTTGACGTAAAGCGGCGCGGGGCGCGGCTGGTCCGGCGTCAGCGAACGGAGCGCGGCGATCCGGGCGATGGCCACTGCGAGCGGATCGGCAGGGGCGCGGTGCCGCATCTCGAGATCGGTCGCCTCGAGCGCCGCCAGATCGTAGCTGCAGATCGGCATGGCGCTGCTGGCTGTCTCCAATCCGTCCGCGGACATCAGCCTAACATCCTGCACGCCGTTCGGCCCGAAGGTCTGCACATAGAACTGCCCGCGTGGGGCGGGCACAGCGCTGACCACCGGCAGATTGCGCGCGTGGGCCGCGGCCTCTAGCGTACTGACACCAATCGCCGGAACGCCCAGCCCCAGCGCCAGCCCCCGCGCGGCGGACACGGCGATGCGTATGCCGGTGAAGTTCCCCGGCCCGGTGCCGACTGCGATCACCCCCAGGTCGCCCCAGCCCACGCCTGCGTCATCGAGCAGCGCCTGCAGCATAGGCATCAGCCGTTCGGCCTGGCCGCGCCCCATGTCCTCGGCCCGCTCGGCCAGGATCCGGCCTCCGCACAGCAAAGCGGCGGCGCAATGCGCCGCCGATGTGTCGAATGCCAGAACGTGAACGTCAGACGGCAACCGGCCGCACCTCGGTCACCTCGGGGATATAGTGGCGCAGCAGGTTCTCGATCCCCATCTTCAGCGTCAGCGTCGAGGACGGGCAGCCCGCGCAGGCCCCCTGCATGTGCAGATAGACCACACCCCGATCAAAGCCGTGGAAGGTGATGTCGCCGCCGTCCTGCGCCACAGCCGGACGCACCCGGCTGTCGAGCAGTTCCTTGATCTGGCCGACGACCTCGGCATCCTCGCCGGAATGTTCGGCATGGCCGCCCGCGCCTGCCGCGTCATCCGCCATGACCGGATCGCCGGACTGGAAATGTTCCATGATCGCGCCGAGGATGGCCGGTTTCATGTGGTCCCAATCGATGCCGTCGTCCTTGGTGACGGTCACGAAATCGTTGCCGAAAAAGACGCCGCGCACACCGGGCACGCCAAAGAGCCGCCCCGCCAGCGGCGATCCCGCCGCGCCTTCGGGGCTGGGAAAATCGGCCGTCCCCATCTCCAGCACGGTTTGGCCGGGCAGGAATTTCAGCGTGGCCGGGTTGGGGGTGGATTCGGTTTGAATGAACATGGCATCTGCACCTTTTTTCGCGTCCCTCCCTATATGCGCCCGCCCCGCTGCGGGGTCAAGGTTTAGAACAGTTCTAAAACCCTCCGGCGGGCATCAAATTGCCGGACCGGCAGGGACCTTGCCGCTCGCCCCTGCGGTCCCTCAGCCCCCGGCCAGAACCACATGCGAGGCGTGCGGAAAGCGCATCGCGGACCCGTCGAGACAATCGCCGAGCCCGGTCAGGAAGGCCTCGACCACGCGCGCGACATCGTCCTGCGAAATTCCCGACAGCTTGTCGCCTGTGTGCATGCCGCCCATCGCGCCGGCCGCAAAGGACCGGGCGTCGGGATGGTGGAGGGTCAGCGTGACCGGCGCGACCTCGACCTCTTCGAACCCCGCGGTCTCGAAGAGGTCGCGCAGCTCCTCGCCGTCGGGCAGGCCGCAAATGGCCCGCACCGCGTCCCCCGCGCCTGTCCCGACATATTGGTCGAGGGCGGCGGCCTGGGCTTTCAGCATCGGATTGGCCTCCAGGTCCCGCTGGACGCAGAACGCCGCCCGCCCGCCGGGGGCCAGTACGCGCCGCACTTCCCGCAGCGCCGCCGGCTTATCCGGGAAGAATTGCAGCGCCTGCTGACAGTAAATCAGATCGAACGCGTCATCCTCGAATGGCAGGTCGCCGGCGTCGGCCTCGACCCATTCCACATCCAGCCCGGCCTCGGCGGTCAGAGCCCGCGCCACATTCAGCATCTGCGGATTGTGATCCGCCGCGGTCAGACGACCCGGATGCACGCCCATCTGCGCGACCTGCCGCGTCACGACCCCCGTGCCGCAGGCAAGGTCGAGGATACGATCACCCGTTCGCGGCGCGGCACGGCGCATAAGCTCGCGCGCCCAGGGTTCGAAAATCACCGGAACGAGGACCGACTGGTAGCGCTCGGCAAAGGTGGCGGGGCTATTCATCGCTTACGCCCCCGACGAGGTCGTAGTGCGTGATGGTCCGCGATTCGACCAGTTCGGCCTCGGCCGGGTCGATATGGGGGCTCTGGTAATCCTCGCCGACAAAGGCTTTGAGCGCTTCAAGGCTTTCCCAGATCATCACGAAACTGAATTCCCTCGGGGTATCGGGGCGCGGGGCCCCCGGCAGAACCTGGATAATGCCCTCTGTCCCCCGCATCAGGGGGATGGCCGTGTCGTGGAAGAAGCGGGCAAAGTCCGCTTCCTTGCCGGGCCGCGTGACGACCTGAAATATCCGCATGATCATGCATCCGTCCTCCGAAAAGCGCGGTTTCTGGATGTATGAGAGCCTCAGTACGGCGCAGTATAGCACACATCGGCGACGGTATCCGCCGTGGTTTTGGAGCAACGGCCACTCGGATGGAGCTGCAACGGCCAACGCGCGGCAATTGCCCAGGAGGTCCCGGGTCAAGCCCGGGACTGCCGCGCGCGGATAGTCAGCGGGCGGCCCGGTCGTGGCGCGCAGCTGCGCACATTAGCGCAAGGTGCCAAGGCCGCCGGACAACGGTTCGCATCGCGTCAGGTGATCGCCTCGAGCCGTTCCTTGCTCAGATCGCCGGGCACGATGGTGATCGGGATGGGCAGCGACCCGGAGTTCTTGGTCAGCTGCGTCACCAGCGGCCCCGGCCCCTTGCGGTCGGCGGCGGCCCCCAGCACCAGAACCCCAATCTCGGGGTCTTCGCGAACCTGCGCGATGATCTCGGGAACCGCCTCGCCCTCGCGGATCACCAGCTCGGGATCGACCCCCTGCTTGTCGCGCATCCACTTCGCGAAGACCTCGAAATGCGCATGGATGCGTTCACGCGCCTCTTCGCGCATCACCTCACCGACGCCGATCCAGTGATTGAACTCGTCCGGCGGGATCACCGACAGGATCGCCACACCGCCCCGAGTGTTCGCCGCGCGCATCGCGGCGAAGCGCATGGCGTTGAGGCATTCGCGGCTGTCGTCCAGAACCACCAGAAATTTGCGCATGATTTGCCCTTCAAGACCCTTTCCCGATCATGACGCAAGCCCCCTGCCCGTGCAATAGCGCCGCATCCGGGGCTGTTTGGTCTTGCCAAACCCGGCGTGGGCTTTATCCCGGTACCACACAATAAGAGCAGACAATGACATTCCACAAAGTGCCGACCCCCGCAGAGCGGACCGTCGAGACCGCCCGCGACTGGGTGCGTATCCTGGCCGACTATCGTCAACCGGACACGAAACGCTCGATCTGGGAGCTGACGGTGACGCTTTTGCCCTTCCTGTCGCTTTGGGCGCTGGCGGGATGGGCACTCAGCCTGCACTGGGCGCTGGCCATGGGGATCGCGGCGGTCAACGGGATGTTCCTGCTGCGCCTTTTCGCCATCCAGCACGATTGCGGGCATGGCTCCTTTCTCGACAACCGGCGCGCCCGCGACTGGATCGGCCGCTGCCTGGGGGTGCTGACCATGACCCCCTATGACGTCTGGAGGCGCTGCCATGCGATCCACCACTCGGCCTCGGGCAATCTCGATTCCCGCGGGATCGGCGATCTCGACACGCTGACGGTCGACGAATACCGCGCTCGCGGCCCGCTGGGCCGTCTGGCCTACCGCGCCTACCGCCACCCTTTCGTGATGTTCGCCATCGGGCCGGCCTATGTCTTCCTGCTCAAACAGCGCCTGCCCTTCGGCGTCATGCATGAAGGCAGCCGCTACTGGATCAGCGCGATGGGCACGAACCTGAGCATCCTGGCGCTGCTCTCGGCGTTCTACCTGCTGGGCGGCTGGGCCGCGCTGGCCTTCGTCTGGCTGCCCACGGTGATGGTCGCGGGATCGGTCGGCGTATGGCTCTTCTACGTGCAGCACCAGTTCGAAGAGACCCATTGGGACATGGGTCCCGACTGGCACCTGCACGAGGCCGCACTGCACGGTTCCTCGCATTACGACCTGCCCGCGCCGCTGCGGTGGCTGACAGCGAATATCGGCATCCACCACGTGCACCACCTCTACAGCCGCATCCCGTTCTACCGCCTGCCCGAGGTCCTGCGCGACCATGCCGAACTGGTCGAGCACTCTCGGCTGACCCTGCGCAGCTCGCTGGCCTGCGCGCGGCTGAACCTGTGGCACGAACCGACGCGCCGGCTGGTCCGTTTCTCCGATCTGAAATCGCTGTAAGCGCGCCCGACGCACGCACACGACACGCCAACCGCCCCGCGCTCCTGCTTCATCTGGTCAAAAATATCCCGGGGGTCCGGGGGCAGAGCCCCCGGCGATTGCCATTGTCGCGCCATTGGTCCGAGAGACAATTGCGACGGGGCGGAGCCCCCGGCCGGTCGCTGCACGCGCCAGCGCGCGGCGAAACTTTCGTCCGATCCCAGCGGCTCAAGGCCTCAGGTCGACAACGCCCAGTCCCAGTAAAGCTCGCGCACCCGGCGGGTCACCGGGCCGACCTGATAGCTCTTGTCCTCGAACCCGTTGACCGGGGTGACCTTGTTCATGTTGCCCGACATGAACACCTCGTCCGCATCATCGAAATCGGCGAAGGTCAGCACCGTCTCGACCACCTCGATCCCGTCGGCGCGCATGTTGGCGATGTGGCGCGCACGGGTGATCCCGGCCAGGAAGGTGCCGTTCGGGATCGGCGTGAAGGCAACCCCGTCGCGCACCATAAAGACGTTGGCCGTCGCGGTTTCCGCGACGTTGCCCATCGCATCGGCCACCAGCGCGTTCTGAAAGCCGCGCTGGCGCACATCGGCCAGCATGCGCGCGTTGTTGGGATAAAGACAGCCGGCCTTGGCGTTGACCACCGCATCCTCCAGCACCGGGCGGCGGAACCGCGTCCGACCAAGACTGGCGGCGGCGCTTTCAGGGGCCATGGGGATCTGTTCCAGACAGATCGCAAAGCCGGTCTTGCCGGACTGCGGCACGATCGCCGTCTGATCGCCGTCGATCCCCCAATACATCGGACGGATATAGACGGCGGCGTCCTTGGGATAGGCCTCGAGCCCCTCCATCACCATCGCCACCATCTCTTGGGCGCCAACCGTCGGGGTCAGCATAAGCGCCTCGGCAGAGCGGTTCACCCGGGCGCAATGCGCCAGCAGGTCGGGGGCAACGCCCTGCACAAAGCGCGCACCGTCGAACACGCCCGATCCCAGCCATGCGCCGTGATCGGCGGCCCGCATGACCGGCACATCGCCCTCATGCCAGGTGCCGCCGAAATATGTGCGGATATTGCTGCCGGTCGCCATGATGTCTCGCCTCCTTCACGCCGCTCCGACCCTAGGCGCGGCGCGCCCCGGGGACAAGTCCGGCGCGCGGCAATATCGGCAGACCTCACCGCGTCAAGGCGAGGGCAGAGGTCCCGGATCGGGTCCGGGACCGCGTTGCGCCTCCGGACAACACGGCGCCAAGCCCCGTAGGGTGCGTGCTCTGCGCGCACCGCCGCCAAGAACCGGCCGGTACAGCGCACCAAGGTCGCGCCGACCATGCCGATCCCATTGCCGCCCGGTTCGCTGAAAAAGACCGGCTCCGGCGCGACCCCCGAGAACGAGGAACGAGGCGCTTTCGGCAATGATGTTCAGACGAACGCGGCCAATTCGGGTGTCCTTATGTGTCTGCATGCCGCCGGCCGTGGCACATACTCTTCGACGACCGGTCGGCCCATGCCGCTCCAGCGCATCCTGAAAAGCCGTCCAGTCCACCCCTCAGGGCAGCGCCAGGCTCAGGCCTTTTTCCCGATCTGAGGCTCCGTTCCGGCCTTCAGGCGCGCGATGTTTTCCCGGTGCCGCCAAAAGATCATCAGCGTCAGCACGATGCCCAGCCCGATCACCTCGCCCCGCCCCAGCAGGAACATCCACAAGGTCGAGAAAGCCGCCGCCACCAGCGCCCCCATGCTCGAGATGCGGCTAAGCGCCACCGCCGCCAGCCATGTCGCGCAGCTCAGCATGCCGACCGGCCAGGCGATGGCCAGAAGGATGCCCAGGAAGGTCGCCACGCCCTTGCCGCCCTTGAACCGCAGCCAGACCGGGTAGCAATGCCCGAAGAAGGCCGCCAGCCCGGCCACCTGCGCCGCCTCTTCGCCCGCCACGGCGCGCGCCAGCAGCACCGCCGCCGCCCCCTTCGCCGCGTCGAGGATCAGCGTCAGCGCCGCCGCCCCCTTCTTGCCGGTCCGCAATACGTTGGTCGCGCCGATATTGCCCGACCCCACACTGCGCAGATCGATCCCCGAGCCCCGCGTGATCAGCAGCCCGAACGGCACCGACCCCATCAGATACCCGACGACCGCCCAAAGCAGCACAGAGAACACAGACATATCCATGCCCGAACCATACGATCCCCCCCCGCCCTCCGCAATCCATCGCATGACAGGTGCCGGGGAATCGGTCGTCGGTCGGCCATGCACCTATTGCCGGCCGATGACGCGACGCAAGCTGCCCATATCTGCCGTTCAGGGTTGAACAAGGTGCCGTAACGTTGCTTGCCGTTGCCGTCGTCGGAGAAGGGCGCTACAGCTGCGAGCAGAAAAGCGGGAAGAAAATTCGCCAATGGCTGACAACTCAGAAATTATTCTTGGTCAGGTTCTGCAGGATCAAAACGAAACGATTGCCCCTGAGATGTCCGCGCCGGACTTCTTCGAAGTTTTTTGCGCAGAGCAGGCCACAAAAGAGTACGAACTTTCCTACGAGGAAATACAAGCCGGGATCGTTGACGGCGAACACGATGGCGGCATTGATTCTTTTTATACCTTTGTAGATGGGGAGTGCGTCGGGGAGGAGGTAGGTTTCACCCTGCCCAAAAAATCTGCTGACCTGGAAGTCGTGATCATCCAAAGCAAATCAACAAGCGGGTTCTCGGAAACACCGATCAATAATATGATACTGTCACTCAGGCGTCTTTTGAGCCTGTCTCAAGATTTTGATACACTAACACAGTATAACTCGGAAGTGAAATCTCGAGCGGACATATTTCGCAAGTCATACAGACGACTTGCCTCAAAATTTCCCTCCTTGAAAATTAAAATAATATATGCATGTACCAAGTCGACCGCGGATGTTCATCAAAACACTCAGTTGAAGGCGGAGGAACTCGTTGATACATTAAAAAGCCTATTTGATGAAGCAGAGGTGAGCTTTAAGCTTTGGGGAGCAAAGGAGCTCTTGGTTCTCGCCCGCACGAAGCCTACGCAAACTTTTGAACTCACTTTCGATCAATCCCTCAATGGAAGCAATGGGTACGTTGCGTTAGTTAAGCTAAGGAATTTCTATACGTTTCTCTTAGGTGGTGGGTCAGAAATACGGTCAGATCTATTCGAGGCCAACGTTCGCGACTACCAAGGCTCAACTGAGGTAAATCAGGAAATCTCGAACACCCTGGAAAGCGGCCGGGCCGATGATTTTTGGTGGTTTAACAATGGAGTTACTATTCTTGCATCGCGGGCCAGCTCGGGCGGATCAATAATTACCATTGAAAACCCCCAGATCGTTAATGGCCTGCAGACAAGCTCTGAAATTGGTAGATTCTTTTCCGGCGTAGATAGGAATGACGCAAGATCGGTGATGGTCAAGGTGGTTGCCTCAGAAAATGAAGAGGTCCGAGACAAGATAATAAAGGCAACCAATAGTCAAAATCAGGTGCCGCTCGCGTCTCTAAGGGCGACCGATAAAATTCAGAGGGACATTGAACATCACTTGAAAGCCAATGGTTATTTTTATGATAGGAGGAAGAATTTCTACAAGAATGAAGGAAAGCCTGCTGCGAAAATTATCAGCATCGCCCTAATGGCTCAAGCAGTTATGACGTTGTTTCGGGGTGAACCGGACAACGCAAGGGCTCGGCCTTCGTCTCTGATAAAAGATGATGCGGTTTACAATTCAATTTTTGCAGATACCTATGCCTTGGATGCATATCTTGTTGCTGCTTCGACAATCCGCAAGATCGAGTTGAAGCTCAAGGAAACATCTGGCCTCGTTGCGAGAGACAGAAACAACATACGATTTTATGTTCTTTTCTGGGTTTGCGCGCTTAAATCCAAGTCCATTTCCTTGAATGCCGATAGAGTTTCCAAGCTTAAAGGTCAGATTTCCAGCGACGACATTTCAGAAGCGATTTCGGAAGTGTGGCACCTGTTTTCCAATGCTGGGGGAGTCGATCAGATCGCCAAAGGACCGAGCTTCAAGGAAGAAGTGAAAGACAAGGTCAAAGACAAGATTCAAGCGCACTTTCAGGCATCGTGAGCCTGACTTTCATTTGGAGGGCATCTTGTTGGATGATTGCCTACAGGGTATCGCAGATCCAAAACCCTTGACGTTATCGTAATGTCTCCGAGATCCAAGCGCCGAATTTCCGTATTCGGTTGGGCCTGGTTTCTTGCTGCAGCTGCTAGGAACTTCCGGAAACCGCCCGTTCATCCCCGCCACCCTGCCCTCAAAAAGCCCCCGCCTACCCCGCCTTCCAAACGCACCGCCCGGCGACATAGGTGCGCAGCACCTTTCCTTGCAGGCGGGCGCCGTCGAAGGGGGTGTTCTTGGACTTCGACTGTAGCTTGAAGCGGTCGAGGATCAGCGGTTTGTCGGCGTCGAAGAGCACCAGGTCGGCCGGGGCGCCTTTGGCCATTCGGCCCGCGGGCAGACCAAGCCTCCGCGCCGGGTTCAGCGACAGCGCGCGGAAGAGAACCGGCAAGGGCAGCTCGCCGGAATGGTAGAGCCGCAGCAGCACCGGCAGCATCGTCTCGAGCCCCACCGCGCCGCTCGCGGCCTCTTCGAACGGCAGGCGTTTGGATTCCTCGTCCTGGGGCGTGTGGAACGAGCCGATGATGTCGATCAGCCCCGTGCGCACCGCCTCGATCACCGCCTGACGGTCGTCCTCGGACCGCAGCGGCGGCTTGACCTTGAAGAAGGTGCGGTAGTCGGACACGTCCATCTCGTTCAGCGTGAGGTGGTGCATCGAGGTGCCCGCGGTCACGTCGAACCCGTTGGCCTTGGCCCGCTCGAGCGCCGGCAATGCGCGGGCGGTGGTGATCTGGTCGGCGTGGTAGCGCACGCCCGTCATCTCGATCAGCGCGATGTCGCGGTCGAGCCCCATGCGTTCGGCCATGGGCGACACCGTGGGCAGGCCGCGCAGGGACGCGAACTTGCCCGAGGTCGCCGCAGCCCCGCGGCTGAGGCCGGGATCTTGCGGGTGGCCCATAACCAGCGCGCCAAGCCCGCGGGCATAGGTCATCGCGCGGGCCAGGACCCGGGTGTCGGTCACCACGGCGTCGCAATCGGTAAAGGCCACGGCGCCCGCGTCCATCAGAAAGCCGATCTCGGTCATCTCGCGGCCTTCGCGGCCTTTGGTGAGGGCGGCCATGGGCAGGACGTTGACCGGGGTGGCGTCATTGGCGCGGCGGCGGATGAATTCCAGCGCCTCGGGCGTGTCGATGGCCGGGCTTGTGTCGGGGCGGGTGACGATGGTGGTCACGCCGCCCGCCGCCGCGGCCAGCCCGGCGGTCTTGTAGCTTTCCTTGTGGCGCTCGCCGGGCTCGCCGATCTTGACGCCGATATCGACGATGCCGGGGGCGAGGAACGCGCCGCCGCACTCGACCCGCTCGACCGACCCCAGCTTTTGCAGCGCCTTTTCAGAGCCTTCCGGGTAAATTTCCTGGATCACGCCATCGCCGAGCAGCACGTCGCCAGAGGTGATCGCGTCGCCTTCGGGGTCGATCAGCCGGGCGTTCTGAAGCAAAGTCTGTGTCATGCGCAAGGACCCTGGACCGGTTTCCCGCCGTGGTACGGCAAATTCGGCGCGGGGGGAACACCCGACGTGACGCGGGTCCGGCCCGGCTGGTCAGGGGTCGTGCGGCATGGCATCCTTTCCGCCACAGAGGAGGGCCGCAGATGATCACCGAGATCGTGACATTCGACATTCCGGAAGGCATGGGGCGCGAGCGCGTCGTCGCACTCTTTGAGGAAAGCGCCGAAATCTGGCGCGCCAACCCCAAGCTGTACCGCAAGAATTATCTCTATGACCCAGAGGCCGGGATCGCCGGTGGCGTCTACACCTGGGACAGCATCGCCGATGCGCAAGAGGCGCATGGCGAGGCGTTCCTCTCCCGCGTCGCCGAGACCTTCGGCAGCACGCCCAGCTTCCGGTATTTCGAAACGCCGGTGGTGGTGCAAAACCGGTCGTAACCAAAGTGCACCTGTATTCAGAGCACCAAAGTCGCGGAATCAAGGCCGAAGGCCGCCGCGACCAGCGCCTGCCCGTTCCGGCGGGCTGGCGCTTTGGCAGGGCAAAGCGCGCCGCTCACTCGGGGCAATGACTGGGCAGAGATAAAGAGCGCAGAACGCAGGTTGCAGCGCCACCCCACGGGCAGGCGCTGGTCGCGGCTTGACTGCAGGGGTCCGGGACCTTGGTCTGCCGGAAGACCAACCCGCCCATTACCTCTCGATCACCGCGCCGCCCGCAACTCCAACCGTTCAAGCCGCTCCGCCACCTTGTCCTGCAAGTGCCACAGATGCGGATCGTGGACGCCCGCCTTTTCCAGTTCGGTCACGGTGTTCAGCAGGTATTCGGCCATCGTCCCGATATGACCCACGGCCGTCGACAGGATATCCGCCAGATCGTCGAGCTCTGGCTCGGGACGATACAGCGGGAACGTCGGATCCATGGCAAAGACGATGGCCGGGACCGGGCCGTCCGGCGTGTCCGCCCGTACCAGTTGCGGCGGAACCGGCGGTTCCTGCTCCAGCAGGCTGACCAGCGACCCGTGCGGGTCGTCGCCCGGCTCCATCCGCAGCGCCACGCCCGCACACGCACCGCCACGGTCGAGCGCCATCATCAGGCCCGGCGCCGACGGGGAGCCGCGAAACCGTTTGTCGTCAATGCAAAACGCCCGCCGTCAGCCCTGCACATGCGCCAGGCGGCGCTCGGCCACCGCCATGCGCGGGTTCCAGATCAGCGAGCCCGCCGCAAAGACCCAGAGCGCGCCCGGCGGGTCGAGCCGTGACAGGATATCGGCGGCGGCACGGCCGTCGTGCCCGGGTTCGGGATCCGGCACGCGCACCGGCCCTCGCTCGTCCGTCCTGGCCGGAAGGCGGTCGACCAGGGCGCGGGTCAGCCTCAGCGGCGGAAGGGCCGGCGCGATCATGGACATATCCCCCGGGGTCATGCGCCGCCAACGCGCTCGAGGCAGGCAAGCCAGTTCTCGCGCGCGAATTTGCGCAGCAGCGCGTCATCGAAGCCATGCGCCTGCATCGCCTCGAACAGGGCCGGCACGCCGGTGACGTCGCCGATCAGATCGGGCAGGACGCAGCCGTCGAAATCCGAGCCCAGCCCGACGTGATCCTCGCCCACCTGGTCGATCAGATAATCGATATGGCGCAAAATCACGTCCCATCCCGTGTGCGAGGCGGCGGCGCCATCGGCGTTCAAAAGGAAGGTCGCGAGATTGACCCCCACCATGCCGCCGCGTTCACGGATCATGTGCAGCTGCCGATCCGTCAGGTTGCGCGGCGCGGCGCAGAGCGCGTGAGCATTGGAATGGGTGGCCACCAGAGGCGCGGTCGACACACCGGCGACATCGTCGAACCCGGCCTCGTTGAGATGCGACAGGTCGATGAGAATGCCCAGCCGGTCGCAGAGCCGCACCAGATCCTTGCCCTTTTCGGTCAGCCCCGGCCCGATATCCGGCGATCCGGGAAAGGCCATCGGCACGCCGTGGCCAAAGATTGTCGGGCGGCTCCAGACCGGGCCAAGCGACCGCAGGCCCATGTCGTGAAAGAGATAGAGCGCGTCCAGATCGGGGCCGATCGCCTCGGCCCCTTCCATGTGCATCACCCCGGCGATGACATCCGCGGCAAAGGCCTCGCGGATATCCTTGACCGAGCGGCAGAGGCGGAAGTCCTGCGGCGCCGCGCGTTCCATCCAGTGCAAAAGCCCCGCCATGGTCAGCGCGACGGGTTGCGCGGCGGCATGATCCATCAGGGGCGGCAACGGCAGATCGTAGGGCGGCTTTGCCATGAGCTCCCGAAAGTCGCGCGGCGGCCCGTCCGACACCGGCGGCACGAAAATGGCAAAGAGCCCGCCCGCGAACCCCGCCGCCTTCATCCGCGCCAAATCGAGATGACCCTTGCCGCCGTCGCCCAGCCAGGTCTCTTCCCGCGGATCGGGCGATTTCATCAGCCGCAACAGGAAATCGTTGTGGCCGTCGAAGAAGGGGATGTTGTCGGTCATGCTTTTGCGCCTCGCGTCAATCTTGGCCGGGGCGCCTCGTCACAATGAATGCCGATGCACCGGATGCCGTGGACCCGTCGACCGGGCCGCACAGAGTTTGCTCCGGGCATCGCGCCCCTAAAAACTGTCGGGATAATGCTGCATCATCGACTTCACGTCGAGGTCGCTTGAAAAGGCGTTTGGATTGCGGTCCAGCATCTCCTGCACGAAAGCGCGGCGCGCCCGCACCGCATCGGCGGTCTCGAGGGCCGTCTCTTCGCGGGCGCTGACGATCTGCCGAAAGACGGCGAAGGCCCGGTCGAGAAGCGTCGGGGCGATAATGTCTGTTCTGTCGATGGAGGCCATGCCGGGGATCCTTTCGATGCCGAAGTGACACCCTCAGAATACCCCATGGATCAGAGCCTCTGGTATCCTGAACGATTTTGTGCTGCTCTACAAAAATGAAGAGCGATTTGCGGAACTGGTCGGACATCCGCGTCTTTCTCGCGGTGATGCGAAAGGGCTCGACCCTGGCCGCCTCGCGCGGGCTGGGCATCGCACAGCCCACGGTCGCACGGCGCATTGAGGCTTTGGAACACGAGACCGGCCTGACCCTCTTCGACCGCGACACGCGCGGCTTTCGTCCGACCGAGGCGGCGCTGGCGATCCTGCCGGATGCCGAAGCCATCGAGGCCGCCGCCGATGGCTTGGCCGCGACGGTCCGCGGGCTCACCTGCGCGCGGCCCATAAGGATCACCGGCAACGCCGCCAAATTCTCGCCGCGCGTGAGCGACATCTTCAGCCAGTTCTCGGAACGGCACCCCGAGGTCCGGCTGGATTTCCTGCCCGGGGTGAGACCGCTCGATCTGATGGCCGGAGAGGCGGACGTGGCGCTGCGGCTGAGTTGGAGCCGACAGCATCCCGACCTGATCTGCCGGCATATCAGCACGGCGAGGTTCACGCTCTACGGCGCGCCGTCCTATGCGGAGGCACGTGGTCTGCCCGAGCGGCCCGAGGACATGAAGGACCACACGGTCTTCACCTTTCAGCGCGACGATGTCCAGCCGGTGCTGCACGACTGGGTGCGGAAATACGTGGCCGAAGAGGCGATCGCCCGGTCCTTCAGCGAAATCACGGTGATGGATGCGGCGGTGCGCGCGGGCAAGGGGCTGGGGATCATGAACCTGCGCATGGTGGTGGCCGAGGAAGCGGCCGGCACGCTGATCCGCTGCTTCGACCCGCCCAAAGAGCTGGACGCGCCGCATATGGTGCTGATCGCGCCGGAGGCTTATCGTCGGCCCGAAGTAAAGGCCTTTGCAAAGTTCTTCATCCCACGCTACGCGGCGCTGTTCAGATAAACCGTTGCCGCCGCCCCGTTATCCGGCGCAACGCCGTAGGGTGCGCGATTTCGCGCACCGTTGCCGACGGCCCGAAGAGCGGTGCGCGAAATCGCGCACCCTACGGCCGGACGGCCAAGGCGACGACCGCGAGGATGACCGCCGCCAGAACAGCCAGCACGATCTTCAGCGCCAGCGACACGCCCTTGCCGACGGGGGCCGGCCCGGTTCCGGTCACCCCGCGCGCCGAACGGCTGGTCAGCCGCGCCGCGCTCTTGCGCGGACCGGCCTCGGTGAAGGTGCCGATCCAGCGCAGCGGGGTCCGGATCGTCAGGGTTTGCGAGGTGTTGTCGAACGCCTGGCTGGGCAGCACCAGCACATGCCCTTTCAGCGCGTCGATCTGCGCCCGCGCCGCCTTGAAATCCGTGCCCTGCACATTGTGCGCCTCGACGAGGTAGGACGACAGCGCCATCCCTTCCAGATCCCGGATCGCCACCAACTCGACGAACGCCGGACGCAGGCGCTTGGCCCCCAGCCCGTATTGCAGCGGCCATTCGCCGGTGCCCGCCTGGGTGGTAAAGCGGTCGACCGCCTCGGGCGGCAGATCGAGGTGAAAGAGCCGAACGACACCGGTTTCCGAGCCGTTGATCTCCATCGTCACGCTCATGCCATGACCTCGGTCGGGCGGGCGCGCAGGTTCCGCGCCAAAAGCTCCATCGCCGCCATGCGCACCGCGACGCCCATCTCGACCTGCTCCTGGATAACCGAGCGGTTGATGTCGTCCGCCAGCGTGCCGTCGATCTCGACCCCGCGGTTCATCGGGCCGGGGTGCATGACGATGGCGTCGGGCTTGGCAAAAGCCAGCTTTTCGGCATCGAGCCCGTAGCGGTGGTAATATTCGCGTTCCGAGGGGATGAAGCCGCCGTCCATCCGCTCTTTCTGCAGCCGCAGCATCATCACCACGTCGACGTCCCTCAGGCCTTCGCACATGTCGTCATAGACCTCGACCCCGAAATGCTCGATGCCCGCGGGCATCAGCGTCGGCGGGCCCACAAGGCGGATGCGGTTTTCCATCTTGTGCAGCAGCAGGATGTTCGACCGCGCCACGCGGGAATGCGCGATATCCCCGCAGATCGCGATGTTCAGCCGGTGCAGCCGGCCCTTGGCCCGGCGGATCGTCAACGCGTCGAGCAGCGCCTGGGTGGGGTGTTCGTGCCGACCGTCACCCGCGTTCAGCACGGCGCAATGCACCTTCTGCGCCAGAAGATCGACCGCCCCGGAATGCGGGTGGCGCACCACCAGCAGGTCGGGGTGCATGGCGTTCAGCGTCAGCGCCGTATCGATCAGCGTCTCGCCCTTTTTGATCGAGCTCGCCTCCATCGCCATGTTCATCACATTGGCCCCCAGCCGCTTGCCCGCCAGTTCGAAACTGGCCTGCGTCCGGGTGGAGTTCTCGAAGAACATGTTGATCTGGGTGCGCCCGCTCAGCACCTGGCTGTGCTTGTCGCGGCCCCGGTTGAACCGGACGTAATCGTCGGCAAGATTAAGAAGAGTGGTGATTTCGTCGGGGCGCAGGGGCTCGATCCCCAGAAGGTGTCGCTGATCGAAACGCATGGGCGGGCTCCGGCTGGTCGGGTCTGTATAGGCAGCGGGCGGGCGGGCGGCAAGTGGGACCGGCGGCGGGATTTCGCAGATCGGGGCGTGGCATTGCCGCCGTCGCGGGCTAGGATCGCGGTCATGGATTCGGCACTTGAATGGCACGCGGCCCATGCCGCGCTCAGCTGGCAGCTGGAGATGGGGATCGACGAGACGCTCGCCGAGGCCCCGATCGACCGCTTTGCGCTGGAGGAGGCCGCGCGCGCCAAGGCCGCAGCGCCCGTGGTGGCCAAGGCCGAGGCGCCCGCGCCGGTGCCCCCCGCGCCCGAGGTCGACGCCGTCGCCGAGGCGCGCGCGATGGCCGATGCGGCAGGCGATCTGGAGGCCCTGCGCGCGGCACTTGCGGCCTATGAGCATTGCGAGTTGAAGAAAGGCGCGCGCAACCTCGTCTTTTCGGACGGGGTGCCGGGCGCGCGGGTGATGATCGTGGGCGAGGCCCCGGGCCGCGACGAAGACCGCGAGGGCCGGCCCTTCGTCGGGCGGGCGGGCCATTTGCTCGACCTGATGCTGGCCACCATCGGACTCAGCCGCGAAGAGAACGTCTATATCACCAACGTCCTGCCCTGGCGGCCGCCGCAGAACCGCGATCCGAAACCGGACGAGATCGCCATGATGCAGCCGTTCCTCTTCCGCCACATCGCGCTGGCCAAGCCCGAGGTACTGGTCGTCGTCGGCAACATCAGCTGTCAGGCGCTGCTGGGCAAACGCGGCATCACCCGCCTGCGCGGCCACTGGACCGAGGCGCAGGGCCTGCCCGCCCTGCCGATGTTCCACCCCGCCTACCTGCTGCGCACCCCCTCGGCCAAGCGCGAGAGCTGGTCCGACCTCTTGTCGCTGAAGGCGCGGCTGGGATGAGGGTGCTGTGCCTCCTCGCCGTCTGGGCCCTGCCCGCGCAGGCCTTCGAGATCGATTATCCCGCGCTCTTCGACCATCACGCGGCGGAGGTTCAGCAGGCCACGCCCGACCGGCGTATCCTGGAATTGCCGGGCCCGGTGATCGTGACCGACTACAACGGCATGTATACCGCCACCGATCAAAGCTCCTGGGGGGCGGCGGGTTGCGCCATCGACCGGGTGTTCGAGATCGCCGCGGCGGTGCAGCTTTGCCCCGAGACGCTGGGCGACGCCGACCGCGAATCCCTGTCGCGGCTGGTGGTCGAGGCCGCGGCCTTTTACGCCGCCAATACCTTTCCGCCGCTCGGTGCGGGGGAACTGCCCGCCTTCCTCGACACCGCGCTGGCCAGCCGCCGCGCCGCCATCGGCGCGGGCATCTGCGGCGACCCTTCCGCCCCATGGACCGGCTTCGCGGCCTATCTCGCCTCCGGCCCCGGCCGGGCACGCATGGCGCAAGTCTTCGAGACGCCGCGCCTTCCGGTCATGCATCCCTGCCCCTGAAACCAGAGCCTCCCCATGTCCCGCATCGACGAAACCCGCGAGTTCATCCCCGTCCGCATCGCCGTACTGACCGTCAGCGACACCCGCGACCTGTCGCAGGACCGGTCCGGCGACACACTGGCCCAGCGGATCGAAGGCGCGGGGCATATCCTCGCCGACCGCCAGATCATCCGCGACGAACGCAGCCAGATCGCCGAGCAGCTGCGCGCCTGGGTCGCCGATCCGGGGATCGACGTGGTGATCTCGACCGGCGGCACCGGGCTGACCGGGCACGACGTGACGGTCGAGGCGCATCGCGACGTCTACGAGAAAGAGATCGACGCCTTCGGCACGGTCTTCACCCATGTGTCGATGGCCAAGATCGGCACCAGCGCGGTGCAGTCCCGCGCCACCGGCGGCGTGGCCGGGGGCACCTATCTGTTCGCCCTGCCCGGCAGCCCCGGAGCCTGCAAGGACGCCTGGGACGAAATCCTGTCGCTGCAGCTGGATTACCGCCACCGGCCCTGCAACTTTGTCGAGATCATGCCACGGCTGGACGAACACCAGCGACGGAAATGACCCGCGGGGGCGTTTAACCCCCGTTCTCTTGGCAAGCCCCCTGCGCTCGCTACATAATACACTATCCCGCGCAACCTCGGAAAGGAGCGCCATGCGCTTTCTGCGTCAAAGCCTGACCGGCCTCTTTTTGCTGTCGCTGACCCTGGGCCTGCTGGTCTGGGCCGGGGCGATGGTGCGCGACGCCGTCCAGACGCGGCTGGCCGAGGAACCGAGGGTGCCGCAGGCGCGCGAACGGGTCTTCGCGGTCAACGTGGTGCCGGTGGTCTTCGGCACCGAAACCCCCATCCTTACCGCCTTTGGCGAGGTGCAGAGCCGCCGCACGCTGGAACTGCGCGCCGCCGCGGGCGGCACACTGATCGAGCTCGACCCCGCCTTCTTCGAGGGCGGGCGAGTGCAGGCCGGTCAGCTTCTGGCGCGGATCGACCCCGCCGAGGCGCAGGCCGCGCTGGACCGCGCGGAAAGCGACGTGCTGGATGCCGAGGCCGAGGTACGCGAGGCCGACCGCGCGATCCTTCTGGCGCGGGACGAGTTGATCGCCGCGCAGGAACAGGTCGATCTGCGCGACCGCGCGTTCCAGCGGCAGAAGGATCTGGAAAGCCGGGGCGTCGGAACGGCGGCGGCGGTAGAAACCGCCGAGCTGGCCGCCTCTGCCGCAAGGGCGCAGGTGCTGGCCCGCCGCCAGGCGCTGGCCCAGGCCGAGGCGCGCATCGACCAGGCGCAGACCCGGCTGAAACGCGCCGAAATCGCCCGCAACGAGGCGCAGCGGCATCTGGACGACACCGAAATCCGCGCCGCGTTCGACGGGACGCTCAGCGGCGTGACAGTGGTCGGCGGGCGGCTGGTGTCGGCCAATGAACAGCTGGCGCAACTGGTCGATCCGCAATCGCTCGAGGTCGCGTTCCGCGTCTCGACCCAGCAATACACCCGCCTGCTGGACAGCGACGGGACCCTGCGCGAAGCCCCTGTCGGCGTCACGCTGGATGTCTTCGGCACCGATCTGACCGCCGCCGGCCGCCTGACCCGCGAAGGCGCGGCGGTGGGCGCGGGCCAGACCGGGCGGCTGCTCTTTGCAACGCTGGACAGCGCGCCGGGCTTCAAGCCCGGCGATTTCGTGACCGTCCGGATCGAAGAACCCGCCCTACCCTTCGTCGCCCGCCTGCCCGCAAGCGCGGTCAACGCGGCGGGCGAGGTGCTCGTGATCGGCACCGACGACCGGCTGGAATCCGTCGCGGTCGAGGTCATGCGCCGCCAGGGCGACGATATCCTGATCCGCGCCCGCGATCTGGCCGACAAAGAGGTCGTGGCCGAACGCACGCCGCTGCTGGGCGCCGGGATCAAGGTCAAACCGCTGCGCGGCCCCAACGCCGCCGCCCCCGAAGAACCCGAGATGCTGGAGCTGACCGAAGAGCGCCGCGCCCGGCTTGTCGCCTTCGTCGAAGGCAACAAGCGTATGCCCGCCGAGGCCAAGAGCCGCATTCTGGCGCAGCTGTCGCAGGCCAAGGTGCCCGCCCGCGTGGTGCAGCGCATCGAAGAGCGGATGGGCGGCTAGACCATGGCGCGCGCGATCCCCGGGGCGGCAGGCGGTATCCTCAGCTATTTCGTGCGGCACAGAACGCTGGCGAACCTGCTTCTGGTGGTGCTCATCGCCGCCGGTCTTCTGGCCGTCCCGAACATGCGGGCGCAATTCTTTCCCGACGTGATCGTCGACGAGGTCGACGTGACCGTGCGCTGGGACGGCGCCGGCGCCGAGGATGTGGACACCGCCATCGTACAGGTTCTGGAACCCGCCTTGCTGGCGATCGAAGGGGTGGAATCAAGCTCGGCCCGGTCGCGCGAGGGGGTGGCCTCGATCGAGCTTGAATTCGAGCCGGGCTGGGACATGGCCCGCGCCGCCGGCGACGTGCAGACCGCCGTCGATGGCGTCAGCACCCTGCCGGAAGAGGCCGACGACCCGTCCGTACGGCGCGGCGCCTGGCGCGACCGGGTCACCGATCTGGTGATCACCGGGCCGGTGGGCGTGGACCAGCTGGGCCGCTTTGCCGACGAACTGGTCGCGCGGCTCTTTGCCGAAGGCGTCACGCGCACGACGATCCGGGGGCTCGCCGCGCCGGAGACGGTGATCGAGGTGCCCTCGTCCAACCTGATCGCCTATGACGTCACCATGCGCGAGATCGCCACTGCCATCGCCGCCGAGGTCGACACCGACCCGGCGGGCGACGTGTCGGGCG
This sequence comes from Aestuariicoccus sp. MJ-SS9, assembly GCF_032586235.1. NCBI lineage: Bacteria > Pseudomonadati > Pseudomonadota > Alphaproteobacteria > Rhodobacterales > Paracoccaceae > Aestuariicoccus > Aestuariicoccus sp. MJ-SS9. Next base: position 65,136 of record NZ_JAWHTD010000001.1, on the reverse strand, counting down.
GCGGCGCGCGGGTGCGCACCGGCACCGAAAAGCGCGCGGCGGACCAGATCGCCGGGATCGTGCTGCGCTCGCTGCCCGACGGCACCCAACTGAGCGTGGGCGATGTCGCCCGTATCAGGGTCGAGGGGGTGGACCGCGAGCGCAGCTATTTCGTCGGTGAAAACCCCGCCATCTCGATCCGCGTCGACCGGTCCGACCGCGGCGACGCCATCGGCATTCAGCGCCAGGTCGAGGAGGTCGCCCAGGGTTTTGAGGCCACCTTGCCCGACGGCGTCAGCGTCGATCTGATCCGAACCCGGGCGGAATACATCACCGGGCGTCTGAACATCCTGCTCGACAACGGTCTGACCGGGTTGGCGCTGGTGGTGTCGCTGCTTTTTCTGTTTCTCAACGCCCGCACCGCCTTCTGGGTGGCGGCAGGCATTCCGACTGCGATGCTGGCCGCCATCGCGCTGATGTACGTGGCCGGGATCACGATCAACATGATCTCGCTCTTCGCGCTGATCATCACGCTGGGGATCGTGGTGGACGACGCCATCGTGGTGGGCGAACACGCCGATCACCTGGCCCGGCGCGGCCTGCCCCCGGTCGAGGCGGCGGAAACCGCCGCGCGGCGCATGGCGTTGCCGGTCTTCTGCGCCACGCTGACGACGGTGATCGCCTTTTTCGGGCTGGTGGCGATCGGCGGACGGTTCGGCGACCTGATCGCCGATATCCCCTTTACGGTGATCGTGGTGCTGCTGGCCAGCCTGGTGGAGTGCTTCCTGATCCTGCCCAACCACATGTCCCATGCCATCGCCCATTCGGCGAAGCAACATTGGTACGACATGCCGTCGCGGGTGGTGAACCGGGGCTTCGTCTGGCTGCGCGAGACGCTCTTCCGCCCCTTCATGGCCGGGGTGATCGCCGCGCGCTACGTGGTGCTGGCCGGCGCTTTGGCGCTGCTCGCCTCGCAGGCGGCGCTATTTATCACGGGCGATGTGCAGTGGCGGTTCTTCAACGCGCCTGAACGCTCCTCGGTCACCGGCAATTTCGCCATGGCGCCCGGCGCCACGCGCGAGGACACGCTGGAACAGATGCGCGCCATGCAAGCCGCCGCCGAAGAGCTGGGCGCGGAATACGAGGCCGAATACGGCCGCAACCCGCTGGATTATGTGATCGCCGAGGTGGGCGGCAACGCAGGGCGGGGCCTGAGCGGAACGGACACCAAAGAGCCTGATCAGCTGGGCGGCCTCTCGATCGAACTGATCGACGCCGACCTGCGCCCCTATTCCAGCTTTGCCTTCGTCGGCGCGCTGCAGGACCGCGTCGCGCGGCATCCGCTGGTCGAGACCATCAGCTTTCGCGGCTGGCGGTCGGGGCCCGGCGGCGATGCGCTGGACGTGCAGTTCTACGGCGCGACGGCGGAAACGCTGAAGGCCGCGTCCGAAGACCTGAAAACCGCGCTGGCGCAATTCCCCGAGGTCTCGGCGGTCGAGGACAACCTCGCCTATGACAAGGAAGAGCTGATCCTCGAGCTGACCGCGCAGGGCCAGGCGCTTGGGTTCGACATCGACGGGCTGGGCCGCGTGCTGCGCGACCGGCTGGGCGGGATCGAGGCCGCGACCTATCCCGACGGCCCCCGCAGCGCCGCGATCCGGATCGAGCTGCCCACGGGCGAGCTGACCGCCGATTTCCTGGAACGCACGCAGATGCGCACGCCCGAAGGCAATTACGTGCTGCTCGCCGATATCGTCAGCGTCGAGCGGCGGACCGGCTTCAGCACCGTGCGGCGCGAGAACGGGGTGCGGCTGATATCGGTCACCGGCGACATTTCCGACGACGACCCCGCCCGCGCGACCGAGATCATGCAGGCGCTGCAGGAAGAAATCCTGCCCACTATCGCCAGCGAGCGGCAAGTGGATTACCGCCTGGCCGGTCTGAGCGAGCAGGAGGGCGATTTCCTGAACGACGCGCGGACCGGGCTGGTGCTGGTTCTGCTGGGCATTTACCTGGTGCTGGCCTGGGTCTTTGCCAGCTGGACACGGCCGCTGGTGGTTATGGCGGTCATTCCCTTCGGCCTCGTGGGCACGATCTATGGTCATGCGCTCTGGGATGTGCCGTTGTCGATGTTCACGGTGGTCGGCCTGCTGGGCATGACCGGGATCATCATCAACGATTCGATCGTTCTGGTGACGCAGATCGACGAATACGGCGCGACCCGGGGGCTGGTGCCGTCGATCATAGACGGCGCGGCGGACCGGCTGCGGCCGGTGTTCCTGACCACGGCGACGACGGTTCTGGGGCTGGCGCCGTTGCTTTACGAGCAATCCAGCCAGGCGCAGTTCCTGAAGCCGACGGTGATCACTCTGGTTTACGGACTGGGGTTCGGGATGCTGCTGGTGCTGCTGGTGGTGCCGGCGCTGGTGGCCATCCAGCACGATATCAGCCGACAGATCGCCGCGCTGCGCAAGGGGCTGCGGTTCCGCCGCCCGGCGGTGCGCGGGGTGATGGTGCTGGCCGTGCTGACGATGCTGGGTTGGCTGGCGGCGACCATGGGATGGGTCGCGGCGACGGGTGCGCTGCACCCGGCGCTGAGCCTGCCGGAACTGGCCGCGCTGTCGCCGATGCAGGCGGCCTTTGCGCTGTTCCTGGGCGGCATGGCCGCGGCGAGCCTCGCGATCTACGTCGCCACCGCGGTGGGCCTCTTGCTGGCGCGGCGGCGGGCCTGAGGACAGGCAGCGCAGAGGCCCCGGATCGGGTCCGTGGCCGTGTTGCGCCTGTGTCTCAGTACAGGTCCCAGTCGTCTTCGGACTTGACCTCGCCCACGGCCATCCAGGCCATCCGCACCCGCGCGACGCGGCTGTCCGACCAGGTGCGGAACACCATGTCGAACCCCTTTTCGGTGACCTTCTCGGCGGCCAGATCGGCGCGCACATTGGCGCCGCTGTCCATGTCCCAGAGCGACAGGCCCACATGCACGGCCGGTATGGTGCTGAAGGGTTCGGAGAAATGGATCCTCTTGCGCCGCTCGCGCGAGCCCGACCCGATCCACATCTCGCCGCCATTGGCGAAATCGGAAAACAGTTCCTCGTTGCCCTGATCGATGCCGATCCGCGCGGCACGTAGTTTGCGCATCACCCGCCTCTGATTGCCCGTTGCGCGGTTCGTATACTGGCAAAATGGCGGAAATGGGACCCTTAAAGCGCGCCTCGGCACCCGCGAGAGGCGGGAATGCCGCCGGGCGAAGCGGGTTCCTTATCGGGCGCAACCGGATGGCGTGTCGTGGCAGGCGGTGTGCGGGCCAAACGAAAAAGCCCCGCAGAACCTGCGGGGCTTTTTCGATGTCGTGCCGTGCCGGATCAGAGCGACGGCTGCTTGGGATCGAGGCCGATATGGGCCCCGACGGCAACCATGTCCTGCAAGAGCTTGGCCGCGTCGTCGACGGGGCCGGGCTCGTTCTTGAAGGTTTCCTTGACCTGGTGATAGGCGTCTTGCGCTTCGGCCACGAGGGCCTCATAGGTGGCCTGATCCATGTCGGCGCGCGGCAGCGCGCGTTCGGCGAGAACCGACAGGCCTTCGCCGATCTCGGCGAAGCCGCCGGTCACGACGAATTCCTCGGTGCCCTTGTCGGTCTCGACCCGCAGAATTCCGGGACGGAGCGTGGTGATCAGCGGCGCGTGGTTGGGCATGGCGGTCATGTCGCCATCCGCACCCGGAATCACCACCGATTTGACCTCGGCCGACATCAGGCTGCGCTCGGGGCTGACCAGATCGAATTGCATTGTCTCAGCCATCTGCTGTCATTCCTTTGGCTTGGAGCCGCTCCTCGGTCCCTTGCGGGCCCTCCTCGCGAGGACAGTCCGCAAGGACTGGAGGAGCTGCGCCTGTTTCGCGATCAGGCTGCTTCGGCGGCCAGACGCTCGGCCTTGGCCTTCACCTCTTCGATGCCACCGACCATGTAGAAGGCCGCTTCGGGCAGGTGGTCGTATTCGCCGGCCACAACCGCCTTGAACGAGGAGATGGTGTCTTCCAGCGGAACCTGAACGCCGTCGGAGCCGGTGAAAACTTTCGCCACGTCGAAGGGCTGCGACAGGAAGCGCTGGATTTTCCGCGCACGAGCGACGGTGAGCTTGTCCTCTTCGCTGAGTTCGTCCATGCCGAGGATGGCGATGATGTCCTGCAGCGACTTGTAGCGCTGCAGGATCCCCTGCACGTCACGTGCCACCTTGTAATGCTCTTCGCCGACGATCTGCGGGTCCATCAGGCGCGACGACGAATCGAGCGGGTCCACCGCCGGGTAGATGCCCAGTTCGGAGATCGCGCGCGACAGAACGGTCGTGGCGTCGAGGTGCGCAAAGGTCGTCGCAGGCGCGGGGTCGGTGAGGTCGTCCGCGGGCACATAGACGGCCTGGATCGACGTGATCGAGCCAGCCTTTGTCGAGGTGATGCGCTCCTGCATCTGCCCCATGTCCGTTGCCAGCGTCGGCTGATAGCCCACGGCCGAAGGAATACGGCCCAGAAGCGCCGACACCTCGGAGCCCGCCTGGGTGAAGCGGAAGATGTTGTCGACGAAGAACAGAACGTCGGTCCCCGACTGGTCGCGGAACTGTTCGGCCAGGGTCAGGCCGGTCAGCGCCACGCGGGCACGGGCCCCCGGAGGCTCGTTCATCTGGCCGTAAACAAGCGCCACCTGGCTGTCCGACAGATTGTCGGGCTTGATCACGTTGGATTCGATCATCTCGTGGTAGAGGTCGTTGCCCTCGCGGGTTCGTTCACCCACACCGGCGAAAACCGAGAAGCCCGAGTGCACCTTGGCGATGTTGTTGATCAGTTCCATGATCAGAACCGTCTTACCCACGCCTGCGCCGCCGAAGAGGCCGATCTTGCCGCCCTTGGAATAGGGGGCCAGCAGGTCGATCACCTTGATGCCGGTGACCAGCACTTCGGATTCGGTCGACTGTTCTTCGAACTTCGGCGCTTCCGCGTGGATCGGGCGGTATTCGTCGGCCTCGACCGGGCCCTGTTCGTCCACGGGCTCGCCCACGACGTTCAGGATACGGCCCAGCGTGGCGTTGCCCACCGGCACCGAGATCGGGCCGTCGGTGTCGGTCACTTCCTGACCGCGCACGAGCCCTTCGGTCGCGTCCATCGCGATGGTGCGGACGGTGTTCTCACCCAGGTGCTGCGCAACCTCCAGAACCAGTTTCTTGCCGTTGTTGTCGGTGGTCAGCGCGTTCAGAATCGCCGGCAGGTGGTCTTCGAACTGCACGTCGACCACGGCGCCGATGACCTGGGTCACTTTGCCTTTTGCGTTTGCCATGTTTCGTCTCCGGTTCCGTTAGAGCGCTTCCGCGCCCGAGATGATTTCGATCAGTTCGTTGGTGATGACGGCCTGACGCGAACGGTTGTATTCGATGGTCAACTTGTCGATCATCTCACCCGCGTTGCGGGTGGCGTTGTCCATCGCGCTCATGCGTGCGCCCTGTTCGGACGCCCCGTTTTCCAGCAGCGCCGAGAAGATCGCCGTCGCCACGCCGCGCGGCAGCAGATCCGCGAGGATCTCTTCTTCGCCGGGCTCGTATTCGTAGAGCGTCGTCTCTTCTTCCTCGGCGGTGCCTTCGGGCGCCACGAAAGGGATCACCTGCTGCGCGGTCGGGATCTGCGACACGACGTTGACGAACTTCGAGAAGAAGATCGTCGCGACGTCGAACTCGCCCGCGTCGAAGCGGCCCAGCACGTCACGCGCCACCGACTGCGCGTCGGCATAGCCCACGCGCTTGACGTCGGTCATGTCGATGTGACCGACGAAGTGGTCACCCAGATCGCGGCGCAGCGAATCGCGACCCTTCTTGCCGACGGTCAGGATCTTGACGGTCTTGCCCTGGCCTTTCAGCTCGGTCGCCTTCTGGCGCGCCAGCTTGGCGATGTTGGCGTTGAAGCCGCCGCAGAGGCCGCGTTCCGCCGTCATCACCACCAGCAGGTGCACATCGTCCTTGCCCGTCCCCGACAAAAGCCGGGGCGCGCTGTCGCTGTCGCCGACCGAAGCCGCGAGCGACCCCAGAACCGACATGAACCGCTCGGTGTAGGGGCGCGACTGTTCGGCGGCATCCTGTGCCCGCCGCAGTTTCGCGGCGGCCACCATCTGCATGGCCTTGGTGATCTTGCGGGTCGATTTGACCGACTCGATCCGGTTTTTCAGGTCCTTGAGAGAAGGCATGAACCGCTCCCTCCTTTATGCGAAGTCGTCGGCGAACTCTGCGATTGCGGCCTTGATCTTGTCCTCGGCCTCGCCCTTCACCTTCGGGTCCTCGTTGGTGATCCAGTCCAGCAGATCCTTGTGCTTGCCGCGCAGGTGCGCCAGCAGGCCCTGTTCAAAGCGACCCACGTCGGCGACGGGCAGCTTGTCGAGGAAGCCGTTGGTGCCGGCATAGATCACGCAGACGATCTCGGCGTTGGTCAGCGGCGAATACTGCGGCTGCTTCATCAGCTCGGTCAGACGCGCGCCACGGTTCAGCAGGCGCTGGGTCGCGGCGTCGAGGTCGGAACCGAACTGCGCAAAGGCCGCCATTTCGCGGTACTGCGCCAGTTCCAGCTTCACCGGGCCGGCGACCGACTTCATCGCGTTGGTCTGAGCCGAAGAGCCCACGCGCGACACCGACAGACCGGTGTTCACGGCCGGGCGGATGCCCTGGTAGAACAGTTCCGTTTCCAGGAAGATCTGGCCGTCGGTGATCGAGATCACGTTGGTCGGAATAAACGCCGACACGTCGCCGCCCTGGGTTTCGATGATCGGCAGCGCGGTCAGCGACCCGTTGCCGTGGTCGTCGCCCAGCTTGGCCGAACGCTCCAGCAGGCGCGAGTGCAGGTAGAAAACGTCGCCCGGATAGGCTTCGCGGCCCGGCGGACGGCGCAGCAGCAGCGACATCTGACGGTAGGACACGGCCTGCTTGGACAGGTCATCGTAGATGATCAGCGCATGGCGGCCGTTGTCGCGGAAATGCTCGGCCATGGCGGTCGCGGTGTAGGGTGCAAGGTACTGCATCGGCGCGGGGTCCGACGCGGTGGCGGCGACGACGATCGAATATTCGATGGCGCCGGTTTCCTCGAGCTTCTTCACCAGCTGCGCCACGGTCGAACGCTTTTGGCCCACGGCGACATAGACGCAATAGAGCTTCTTGCTCTCGTCGGCGCCGGCACCGTCGTTGTAGGACTTCTGGTTGAGGATCGCGTCGAGCGCCACAGCGGTCTTGCCGGTCTGACGGTCGCCGATGATCAGCTCGCGCTGGCCACGGCCGATCGGGATCATGGCGTCGACCGATTTCAGACCGGTCGCCATCGGCTCGTGCACCGATTTACGCGGGATGATGCCCGGGGCCTTGACGTCGGCGACGCCGCGGGCCGAGGTTTCGATCGGGCCCTTGCCGTCCAGCGGGTTGCCCAGGCCGTCCACGACCCGGCCCAGCAGCGCGTCGCCGATCGGCACGTCCACGATCGATTTGGTGCGCTTGACGGTGTCGCCCTCCTTGATGTCCCGGTCCGAGCCGAAGATCACCACACCGACGTTGTCGGATTCCAGGTTCAGCGCCATGCCGCGAATCCCGCCCGGGAATTCGACCATCTCGCCGGCCTGGCAATTGTCGAGACCGTACACGCGGGCGATACCGTCGCCGACCGACAGCACGCGACCCACTTCGGCCACTTGGGCCTCCTGGCCAAAGTTCTTGATCTGCTCCTTTAGGATCGCAGAAATCTCGGCTGCTTGGATACCCATTTATCCGACCTCTTTCATTGCATTCTGGAGGGAGTTGAGCTTCGCCTTGATCGACGTGTCGATCATCTTCGAGCCCACCTTGACGACAAGTCCACCGATGAGGCTTTCATCGACAGTCGCATTGATTTTCACATCTTTCCCGACCTGCGCCTTCAGCGTCTCGGCCAGTTTCTTGGACTGGGTCGCGGTCAGCGCCTTGGCCGATACCACATCCGCGGTCACTTCGCCTTTCTCATCGGCGATCATTTCCTGCAGCTGGCGCACCATCTGCGGCACGACGAACAGGCGGCGTTTGGCCGCCATCAGGCCCAGCACGTTCTTCACCGCCGGAATCAGACCCATCTTCGACGCGATGGCGTCAATGGCGCTGGCCTGCGTCGCGCGGCTCAGAACCGGCGAATTCAGCAATTCGCACAGATCGGCGCTTTCGGACAAGGCTTGCGCCAGATCGTCCAGATTGGATTCGAGCTTGGGGAGGTTCTTGTTCTCCTTGACGATCTCGAAGACCGCCGTGGCATAGCGTTCGGCGATGCCGGAGGAAATCGAAGCTGATTCAGACACGTCCACCCTTCCGATATGATGCCCCCGTGGCCCGCCCTTGCAGGTGGGCCCGGAGACGTGTGTTTCGTCATGACATAGGTCCATGACGCCAAAAATCAGCGCGGATGTAGCAGAGGCACTCCCACCCCGCAACATGCTAAGGCGTAATAAAGAGCCGTCGGAAGCCCCTATTTTCCGGGGCTTTGCACAAAGTGCGACCATCTGCGCGTCTGAAAAGGCGGCAAAAACGACGATTCTCTGCCCCCCGCGCGCGGCCCCTGCAAAAGCGCGAGGGCGGGAGTCAGCGGTAACACTCTTCCGTAAGGCCGTGCCCGGGGACCTCACCGTCGCCACCCAACCCCGCCAATGCGCTGGATTTTATGGGGTTACGGGTCGCCATGCCCCGCAACTGGCCCGCGCCGCGCGCCCTGCCGGCATTCCGAATGACAGGTTTTTTGTCTCCATTCCTGACACCGCATCGTGCCAGTCCGGCCCGGTCCCGAGTGTTTTTCGTCGCGCGAAATGAACCGCCCGCAAGGATTTGCACAAATTTTAGGCGCACCGCCCGGTCACCGGCTGCGAATCCCGTCGCGGCCCTGCGGCGGGTAGGGTTCCGGTCAGACCGGCTTGGGCGCTTTTGCGGGTTTCGGCGTCAGCACGTCCAGCGGGTTCAGCACCCGGGCTTTTTCACCCAGCCCCTTGCGCTGCGGCGGATAGCGCTTGGCGGCTGTGACCATCATCACACCCCCGGCCATGATCGCGGGAATCGTGCGGCCCGCGCGCTCCCAGAAGGGCGCGGTCTTCATCCAGAACCGTCGCGACGACGGCGGCTGATAGAGCACCGACACATGCGCCTCGGGCAGGAAATCGTGCCGCTTGAGCTGCGATTCCAGCTGGCTCAGCGAATAGGGCCGCCCGAACCCGAACGGCGTGGCGTCGCTGCGCGCCCAGAGCCCCGAGCGGTTCGGCACAATAAAAAGCGCCTTCCCGCCGGGCCCGAGCACCCGGTAGCATTCGTCCAGCAAGTCCGAGGGGCGTTCCGACGTTTCCAGCCCGTGCATCAGGATCAGCCGGTCCACATGCCCGGTCTCGATCGGCCAGCGCGTCTCTTCGCAGAGCACCGACACATTTGGCATTCCGGCGGGCCAGTGCATGACCCCCTGCGGCGCGGGCATCAGGCCGATCACCCGGCGGGCGTTCGGCAGGTAGGGGCGCAAGAGCGGCACGGCGAAACCGAAGCCCGCGACCGATTGCCCCTTGGCCTCGGGCCAGAAGGCCAGCGTCTGTTCCCGCACGATGCGCTGCGCCGCGCGGCCAAGCGCGCTGGCGTAGTAGAAATCGCGGAGGTCCTGCACGTCCAGGTGCATTGCAGCCCCTTGGCTTATCGGTCACTCTGGTTGCAGTCTGACAAAGGAGGCCCCGATTGACCATGCCCCTCGAACTTGTAACGCTTCCCGCGCTTTCCGACAATTACACCTACCTCGTGCATGATGCCGAAAGCGGCGCCACCGCCGTGGTCGACGCGCCCGAGGCCGCTCCGATCCTCGATGCGCTGGCGGCGCGCGGCTGGACGCTGACCGACATCTGGCTGACCCACCATCACCACGACCACACCGGCGCCGTGCCGGAGCTGCTGGAGAGATATCCCGCCAAGGTCACCGCCGCCGCCGCCGATGCCGAACGCCTGCCGCCGCTCGACCGGGCCGTCGCGGATGGCGAAAGCTTCACCTTTGCCGGCGAGACGGTGCAGGTCATGGACGTGTCGGGGCACACCATCGGCCATATCGCCTTTCACATCCCCTCTGCCGGGCTGGTCTTTACCGCCGACAGCCTGATGGCGCTGGGATGCGGGCGGCTCTTTGAGGGCACCGCGGACCAGATGTGGACGAGCCTGTCGAAACTGGCCGCGCTGCCGCCCGACACCACCGTCTGCTCGGGCCACGAATACACCGCCGCGAACGCGAAATTCGCGCTGACCATTGAACCGGACAACGCCGCGCTTACATCTCGGTCAAAGGACATCACGGCGGCACGCGCCAAGGGCCAGCCGACCGTGCCGTCAACGCTCTCCGAAGAACTGGCCACCAACCCGTTCCTGCGGGCCAACCTGCCCGGGGTCAAATCCGCAATTGGCATGCCCGGCGCGTCGGACGTCGAGGCCTTCGCAGAAATCCGCGCCCGCAAGGATCGCTTTTAGGTCACGATCACGGCAGTTTTCGCCACTGTTCCGAAATGTGACGCGAGAAAACAAAGAAAAACCTTGAAGACCCACGGCAATCGACCAAACTTTAATACTAAGAGGCAATGCTGCACCGACCCGAGGCAGCGCAGATAAGAAGGAGCACGCCCGTGCCTTCATTCTCGAACACACTGGAACAGGCAATCCATTCGGCGCTGGCGCTGGCCAATTCGCGCAGCCACGAATTCGCGACGCTGGAACACCTTTTGCTGGCCCTGATCGACGAACCCGATGCGGCCCGCGTGATGAAGGCCTGTTCGGTCGACACCGAAGAGCTGCGAACGACGTTGGTGGAATATATCGACGAGGATCTGTCGAACCTCGTGACCGATATCGAAGGGTCCGAGGCGGTTCCGACCGCCGCGTTCCAGCGCGTCATTCAGCGCGCCGCCATCCACGTGCAAAGCTCTGGCCGGACCGAGGTGACGGGCGCGAATGTCCTCGTGGCCATCTTTGCAGAGCGTGAATCGAACGCTGCCTATTTCCTGCAGGAACAGGATATGACCCGCTACGACGCGGTCAACTTCATCGCGCATGGCGTCGCCAAGAACCCGGCCTACGGCGAAAGCCGCCCGGTGACCGGCGCCACCGAAGCCGAGGAAGAGGCGCAGGCGACCGAGGCCCCCGCAGCCGAGGAAAAGGAATCCGCGCTGGCCAAGTATTGCGTCGACCTCAACGCCAAGTCGCGGCAGGGCGACATCGACCCGCTGATCGGCCGCGAGCATGAGGTCGAGCGCTGCATCCAGGTGCTCTGCCGCCGCCGCAAGAACAACCCGCTGCTGGTGGGCGACCCCGGCGTTGGCAAGACCGCCATCGCCGAGGGGCTGGCGCGCAAAGTCGTCACCGGCGAGGTGCCCGAGGTTTTGTCGAATACCACCATCTATTCGCTCGACATGGGCGCGCTGCTGGCCGGCACCCGCTATCGCGGCGATTTCGAGGAACGGCTCAAGGCCGTGGTGACCGAGCTGGAGGATCACCCCGACGCGGTGCTCTTCATCGACGAGATTCACACCGTGATCGGCGCGGGCGCCACCTCGGGCGGGGCCATGGACGCCTCGAACCTGCTGAAACCCGCGTTGCAGGGCGGCAAGCTGCGCACAATGGGCTCGACCACTTATAAAGAGTTCCGTCAGCACTTCGAAAAGGACCGCGCGCTCAGCCGCCGGTTCCAGAAGATCGACGTGAACGAGCCCTCGGTCGAGGACACGGTGAAGATTCTCAAAGGTCTCAAGCCCTATTTCGAAGAGCATCACAGCGTCAAATACACCGCCGATGCGATCAAGTCCGCGGTAGAGCTTTCGGCGCGCTACATGAACGACCGCAAGTTGCCCGACAAGGCCATCGACGTCATCGACGAGGCCGGCGCGGCGCAGCATCTGGTGGCCGAATCCAAGCGCCGCAAGACCATCGGCACCAAGGAGATCGAGAATGTCGTGGCCAAGATCGCCCGCATTCCGCCCAAGAACGTGTCCAAGGACGATGCCGAGGTACTCAAGGACCTGGAGGCGACGCTCAAGCGCGTGGTCTTCGGCCAGGACAAGGCGATCGAGGCGCTTTCGTCGGCCATCAAACTGGCCCGCGCCGGTCTGCGCGAGCCCGAGAAGCCGATCGGCAACTACCTCTTTGCCGGTCCCACCGGTGTCGGCAAGACCGAGGTGGCCAAGCAGCTGGCGGATACGCTGGGCGTCGAACTGCTGCGCTTCGACATGTCGGAATACATGGAAAAGCACGCGGTCTCCCGCCTGATCGGCGCGCCTCCGGGCTATGTCGGCTTTGACCAGGGCGGTCAGCTGACCGACGGGGTCGACCAGCATCCGCATTGCGTGCTGCTGCTGGACGAGATCGAAAAGGCGCATCCGGATGTCTACAACATCCTTCTGCAGGTGATGGACCACGGCACGCTGACCGACCACAACGGCAGGACGGTGGACTTCCGCAACGTGATCCTGATCATGACCTCGAACGCCGGCGCCACCGAACAGGCCAAGGCCGCCATCGGCTTCGGCCGCGACCGCCGCGAGGGCGAGGATACCGCCGCCATCGAACGCACCTTCACGCCGGAATTCCGCAACCGTCTGGATGCGGTGATCAGCTTTGCACCGCTGCCGAAGGATACCATCCTGCAGGTGGTGGAAAAGTTCGTGCTCCAGCTCGAGGCGCAGTTGATGGACCGCAACGTGACCATCGAACTGACCAAGCCCGCCGCCGAATGGCTGGCGGACAAGGGCTATGACGACAAGATGGGCGCACGTCCGCTGGGCCGCGTGATCCAGGAACACATCAAGAAGCCGCTGGCAGAGGAACTGCTTTTCGGCAAGCTGGCCAAGGGTGGCCTCGTCAAGGTCGCGGTCAAGGATGGCGAGCTGGTGCTGAACCTCGAAGGGCCGGACAAGCCGCGCCTCAGCTCGAAAAAGCCGCCGCTTCTCACCGCAGACTGAACATGCGCCTCTTGTGGGCGATCCTGGCCTCCGCCGCAGCCCCCGCTGCGGCGGAGGTTGCTTTTCTGGACCTGCCGCTCGACTGCACCCTGGGCAAGACCTGCTTTATCGAGGATTACGTCGATGCCGACCCGGGCCCGGGCCAGGCCGATTACGCCTGCGGGCTGAAATCCCGCGACGGGCATCGCGGCACGGATATCGCGCTTTTGTCCTTCGATGCGATGGCTGCGGGCGTGCCCGTCCGGGCCGCGGCCGCCGGTCGGGTCGACGCGCTGCGCGACGGCATGACCGATCGCCCCTATTCGCCTGAGATCGCCGAGGAATTGCGCGGCCGCGAATGCGGAAACGCGGTGCGAATCGTGCACGGCAACGGCTACCAAACGCTCTACTGCCACATGAAAATGGGCTCGGTCGCGGTGACGCCAGGCACAGTCGTCGCGGCGGGCGATGTGCTCGGGCTGGTCGGGCTCAGCGGCCAGACGAATTATCCGCATGTGCATATTTCGGTGCTGAAGGACGGCCAGCCGGTCGACCCGTTCAACCCCGCAGCCGAGCCCGGCTGCGACACGAATCGCGAAACTCTCTGGAAAGAGCCGATCCCGTATGAACGCACCGGCCTCTTCACCGCCGGGTTTTCCGACCGCGTCCCCGAGTTTTCCGAGGTGCAGTCCGGTGCCGCCCGCGCCCGTGACCTGCAACCCGATCAGCCGATGGTGCTTTACGGCCATGCCTTCCATGCCGAACCGGGCGACGTGCTGCATTTGTCGGCCAGCGGGCCGGAGGGGCCGGTTTTCGACCGCAGCGTGCTGATCGAGGACAGTCAGGCGCAGATGTTCCGCGCCTTCGGTAAACGCGCCCCCGCGGGCGGCTGGCCCGCAGGGGCCTATCGCGGTTACGTGCGGCTGATGCGCGGCGAGACGGTGATCGCCATCCGGCACGCGGACGTAACGGTGCGCTAGGCGCTATTTCTCGGTCAGCTTCAACTCGATCCGCCGGTTCTGCGCACGCGCCTCGGGCGTGTCGGCGGGGTTCACCGGCTGGTACTGGCCAAAGCCGTTCGCGGCCAGCCGGTCGGGTGGGATGTCGAGCGCATTGATCATGTAGCGCACGACCGACAGGGCCCGCGCCTGGCTAAGCTCCCAGTTGTCGGCGAATTGCGCACCGGGGCGAATCGGCACGTCGTCGGTGTGGCCGTCGACCCGGATGACCCAGTCGATTTCCTCGGGGATGTCACCCGCCACGGCGCGCAGGATGTCGGCGACCTTGGCGATCTCTTGCCGACCGTCCGGCGACAGCTCGGCCTCGCCGGGCGCGAAAAGCACCTCGGAGGAAAAGACAAAGCGGTCGCCTTCGATCCGCACCCCTTCCTGCGCGCCGAGAACGTCGCGCAGGCGGCCAAAGAATTCCGAGCGGTAGCGTTCCAGGTCCTTCGCCTGCGCCTCAAGCCGCTTGCGCTCGGCCTCTTCCAGCTGGCGGCGGCGGCGTTCCTCGGCGGCCACCCGCGCCAGTGCTGCGTTCAGTTCCGACCCGAGGTTTTGCAGCTGCACCTGCGCCTCGGCATCGCTGGCGCGGGCCTCGTCCAGCAGGCCCTGCAATTGCGACAGCTGCTGGCGCAGGGTCGCGACCTGCTGGTTGAGCAGCTCCGTCTGCCGTTCGGCGGCGGTGGCGCGCGCGCGGCTGTCCTGCAATTCCACCTGCGCCTGCGACAGCAACGCCTGCCGGCGCTCGGCCTCGCTCAGCCGCTCATCGGCGCGGGCCTCGGCAGCGGCCTGTGCGGCCAGCGCGGCAGCAAGCCGTTCGCGGGTTTCCTCGGCGCTGGTCTGGGCGTCGAGCCGGGCGGCCAGCGCCGCCGCCAGCCGTTCCTCGAGCGAGCGGGCATCCGCCCCGCGCTCGACCGCGCGGGCCTGCGCCTCGGCCAGTTCGGCCTGCAAGGTCGCGATCGCGGCATCCCGGCGCGCCACGAGAGCCTCGGACGCGGCCAGGGCCTCGGCCAGCCGGGTTGTCTCGGCATCGGCCGCCTCTTCGCTTTCGGCCAGCCCTTCGCGGGCGGCGGCCAGGTCGGCCCTCAAAGTGGCCTCGCGCGCCTCGCCTTCGGCGATGGTGGCGACGAGGGTGTCGGCCTCCTGACGCAAGGCGGCCAGTTCGGTTTCCATCAGGTCCGCCTCGGTCACCCGCGCCAAAGCGGCGGCCAGCTGCGCCGAGAGGTCCGACAGCCGGGTTTCGGCCACGTCGCCCGCGCGCCGCGCGTCGGCCAGCGCGCGTTCCGCGCTTTCACGGGCGCTGCGTTCGGCGGCCAGATCGGACTGAAGTTCGGCGATGGTGCTGCCGGCGGTGCCGTTTTCGGCCCGCGCCATGGCCAGCGCGTCCTGCAGTTCGGCGATATCGGCGGCCTGTTCCTGCAGCCGCGTGTTCAAAAGCTGCGTTTCCTCGCGCCCCTGCAAGAGCGCCGCCGCCAGCCGGGCGTTCAGATCGTCCTCGGCCTCGCGCGCCGCGGCCAGCAGCGTCAGCGTCTCTTCGGCGCGGGCGCGTTCGGCCTCAAGCGCCATGGTCATCGCGGTCAGCTCGGCGTTGGCGTTCTCCAGCCGCCTGCGCAACGCCGCGGCGGCCTCGGCCTCGGCCAGCCGCTGGGCTTCTTCCTCGGACAATTCCGCCTGCAGACCTTCGAGGTCGGACGACAGGCTGCCGATCCGCGCCTCGGCCGTGGTCAGATCCGCCTGCAATCCTTCCACGTCGGACGTCAGGTTACCGATCCGTGTCTCGGCCTCGGCGGCGTTGGTGCGCAGGTCCGCGATCAGCGCCTCAAGCGCCTCGCGGCGTGCGGCGGCCAGCCGCGCGGCCTCGGCTTGCGCGTCGATCTCGTTGCGGCTGGCCGCCAAAGCCAGTTCCAGCGCGTCGCGTTCCGAGCTCAGCGCCTCGCGCGCGGCGGTCAACTCTTCGGTCGTGGCCGTCAGCTCGGCAACCGAGGCGCGGGCGTCGTCACGTTCGGCCAGAAGAACGGCGACCTGATCCTCAAAGCTGGCGATGCGGGCGTCCGCCGCGTCCAGCGCCGCTGCCTGCCGGTCGCGCGTGGCAGTCAGGGACGCGATGATGGCGCGCTGTTCGGCCAGCTGGTCCTCGCTGTCCGACAGCGTCACCTCGAGCTCGCCCAGCTGGTTGGTCAGCGCGGTGTTCCGCCGTTCCTGCACCCCCAGCGCCTGCGCCAGCGCGGCGATCTCGGCCGAGAGGGTGTTCAGCTCGGTTTCCTGCCCGGTGATGGTTTCGCGCAGCACGAACTGGATCACCATGAAGATGGTCAGCACGAACATCAGCACCAGCAAGAGCCCGGTCATCGCGTCCACGAAGCCGGGCCAGATCGAGGCCTGGAACCGTTGTCCTGTGCGGCGCGACAGCGCCATGGTCAGCTCTCCTGCCCGGATTTGGGCGGTTCACCGCGCTGTGCACGCAGCGGAACGTAATTCTGACGCTCTTTGGCAAGCTGGCCCAGCGTGCGCGACAGCGCCGCGAGGTCGGTGCGCAGCTCGGCCATGCTTTCCTGACGGCCGGCGCTGATCTCTTCGAGGATGCGCAGCATCTGCACGTCGATCGACCGCAGCCGCATCCGGCTTTCGGCATCGATCCCTTCGCCGCTTTCGCGGTGCTGCAGCACGTCGATCAGCCGGTCCTGCCCGTCGGCAATGCGCGCCAGCGCGGTCGACGAGGGCGCCGTCGCCTCCAGCCGTTCGGTCAGCCGTTCGACCGAATCCGCCAGCTGACCCAGTCGGCTGTCCACCTCCGACCGGCTTTCCTCGGCCGAGGCAAAGAGGTACTGCAGCCGCTCCATCTGTTCCGCCATCTGGTCGAGCACGACGCCCGCCGCGCCCAGATCAGGGCCGGATTCACCATCGCCGTGGGAAAAGCCCAGCTTGGTGATCGAGCTCAGCCATTCCTCGAGCTCGCGGTAGAACCGGTTCTGCCCGTGGCCCGCAAAGAGCTCGAGCAAACCGACGATCAGCGAGCCCGCCAGGCCCAGCAGCGACGAGGCAAAGGCCACGCCCATCCCGCCCAGCTGGCTTTCCAGCCCGCTCATCAGCCGGCTGAAGAGATCCGCGCCGCTCTCGCCCTCTTGCGGGACCAGCGAGCGGATCGTGTCGACCAGCGCGGGCACCGTCGTGGCGAGGCCATAGAACGTGCCCAGAAGCCCCAGGAAAATCAGCAGCGACACGATATAACGCGTGATCTCGCGCGCCTCGTCGATCCGTGTGGCAACCGAGTCGAGGATCGAGCGGGTCGAGGTGGTGGTGATCTGCATCCGCTTGGCGCGGCTGCGCAAGAGCGTCGCCAGCGGCGCCAGAAGCTGCGGGGCGCGCTGGTAGGGGGCGATCCGCGACCCGGCAAAGCGCTCGATCCAGCGCACCGAGATCATCAGCTGCGCCACCTGCCAGAAACACGACAGCACCCCGATCACAAAGACGAACAGGATGAACCCGTTCAGATAGGGGTTGGCCTCGAACACCGGCAGCACGCGCGGCAACGCCAGCACCGCACCACCGGCCGACAGGCCCAGCACCACCAGCATCGACACGATCTGGCGGACGGGTTGGCTGAAATGCGGCTCGGCCTCTAGGTCGGGCTGGTTCATTTGTGAACCCGGGCGGTTGTGAACATCGTCGCAGACCCTAAGGGTGATAGGCAGTCAAGCCAAGCGGTTATCCGCTTATCGCAGCCACTCGCCGGGCCAGCCATTGCAGCTCTGCATCCGGGATGCCCAGCTCGTCGAGATGTGCCACCGTATTGATCAGATATTCGGTGTTGGGGCCGCGCCCGCCCACCGCTTGCGCTATGATCCGCGCCTGCTCCTCCAACGCCAGCCCGCCGCAATATTGAACGTGCTCGGCGTCGATCACATAGGTCACCGCCTGCGCGCGCCGGCCATCGGCCAGATCCACATGCAGCGTCTTCTCCAGATAGGCCGACGAGATCAGCTCGCGCTCGCGCAGGTAGGCCAGCGTCGCCTCTTCGGTGCCCGGCGCCGCGCGCAGCGCCAGCCCTTCGCAGACCGCGCCCGGATGTTCGTCGAGCGCCAGCACCAGGCCCGGGTTCTCGTCGGTGCCGCGATGATGGATCGAGCGCATGCAAAAGCTGCGCGCATAGCCCGAGAGCGTGGCATGCGCCGTCTCCGCCACTTCGAAACACGGGTTCCAAAGCAGCGATCCGTAGCCGAACACCCATAACGTCATGGTTCTGGTCCTTTCCGATGCCGCGCTGTAAACACCATCGCGATCCGCAATGTAAGGGGCGCAGCAGGTGAAAAGGCTGATTTTTCTGGTGGTTTTTCTGGCGGCCTGCTGGTCCGGCTGGTGGTTCCACGCGGCCTCCCAGCAACGCGGCGCGGTCGAGGCTTGGTTCGAGGCGCGCCGCGCCGACGGCTGGCAGGCCAGCTATGACGACATCGCCGTGCGCGGCTTTCCCAACCGCATCGACACCACGATCAGCGGCATATTCCTGTCGGACGGCGCGCGCGGCACGGGGTGGGAGGCCCCGTTCCTGCAAATCTTCCAGCTCAGCTACAAGCCGGGCCACCTGATCCTGGCCTTTCCCGACACCCAGACCCTGGTCCTGCCCGACGGCGTCTACGACATCGCCTCCGACGGGCTGCGCGCCAGTCTGGTCGAAACCGGGCAAACGCTCGAACGCCTCAACCTCGAGGCCACGGTGCTGAACATCGCGGGCGACAGGTCGCTGGCGCTGGCCGGGCTGAACGCGGCCGTGCTGCATCAGCCCGACGATCCGCTGACCTACCGCGTGGCCCTGACGGCCGAGGCCATGGCCAGCGACCGCCGCGCCCTGCCGGGTTTGCCCGCGGCCCTCGACGGCGTCCGTCTGGACGCCAGGGTCACTTTCGACGACCCGCTGACCCGCGACCGCCTGACCGGCGGCGGCACGCAGCCGAACGCCATCGACCTGCGCCTCGCCGAATACCGGCTGGGCGACGTTCGGCTCAAGCTCGCCGGCACGGTCGACGTGGCCAATGACGGCACGCTGGACGGGCGTCTGACCCTGCAGGCGGAAAACTGGCGCGTTCTGGTCGCCATGGCCGAAGACGCCGGCCAACTGCCCCCGGCGGTGGCGCGGACGCTGGAACAGGGGCTCGACATCGTCGCCAGCCTCTCGGGCAGCCGCGACACGCTCGACCTGCCGCTGGATTTCGACGACGGCCGCATGGCCCTCGGCCCCATCCCCTTGGGTCCCGCGCCCCGGCTGCGCCTGCCCTGACCTTCCGTTTCACTGATCCCGAAATATCCCGGGGGTGAATTGCCGCAGGCAAGAGGGGGCAGCGCCCCCTCCCCCCCGCGACGCGCAAGGCGCGGCGCAATCCCTTGTCAGAGCCCGATGTCCTCGGGTCCGCGCACCTCGCGCGGGGCGGCCATGGCCTCGAACCCGCCACCCGCCACGTCAAAGCCCTGCACCGCGCTCAGATCGAGTCCGGACAATTCCGCCAGCACATGGATCGGCACCCGGTGCGTGCGGTAATCGCCAAAGGCCTCGTCCACCGTCGGGATCAGGTTCTTCTGCGTGTGCAAATAACCCACCGCGCGCAGCCCGGCAGGCGTCTCGGCCACCGCGACCTTCCAGTAATCCGCCGGCACCTGCACCAGCCCGCGATAGACCGGATCGTCGGCCCGGAACAACGGCCCGGTGAAGATCGACACCTTGGCGGCGTTCTCCTCGGCCCAGTCGAGGATGTAATCCTCCAGTTCCAGCCAGATGCCTTGGTTGAGCCGCGCATGCTGCGGCGCGCAGACGGTGTAGTGGAACGTGTCGGCCATGGCAAAGCGCGCGTCGTCCTCGCTCCCCCACATCGGCGCAACCCGACGCACCAGGTGCCCCCGGTCATAATCGTTGTGGCGGTAAGCCTCGTTGTCGATCTGCGCCGCTTGCGGCAGACGTGGATCGAGCCGCCACGACCCGCTGCGCCGCAGCCGTTTCAGCCGCGTGCCGTCGGTGTTGCAGGCGGTCAGCATCGCCAGCTTGCGCCCCTCGTGCATCACCACCGAAAAGTGCTTGTAGGGCAGGTCGGGCCGCCCGTTCACCTCGCGCACGTTGCGGCGGCCCTCGGGCAGCGGCAAGGCGATGGTTTCGCTCAGGAAGTCCGGGTCATAGCCCGCCACCCCGTCCCAGCGGTCGACCGCAAAGGCCGCCTCGCTGACGCCTACGGTGCCGTCCACCGGCAGCGAGCTGTCGAGCGTCGGGATGAACATATCTTCCCTCGGTCGCAGCGGGCGGGTGGAGGGAACGGCGGCGCCGTCGCCCTCGTCCGCCCCCAAAAGCCGCAGCACCTCCAGCGCATCCTGATCGCCCGCCGCCGCGGCCTCGCGCAGGGCGCGGAAGATCTGGCTGATGCGGATGCCCCGGTTGGCGATCCAAACCCCCGGCTTGTCCGGGTGTGGCACCGACCGGTGGTGCAGCGCCACCGGCAGCCATTGGTCGTTCAGCACCGGCGCCCCGGACGAGCCCGGTTCGGTGTCGGTGCTGTAATAGATGAAATCCCCCTTCACCCCGACGATGGTGCTGTCGCGCAGGGCGATGGATTTCCGGTCGCCGCGCGGATGCTGGACGATCGACACCGGTTCGCCCTTCACCGCCTTGCCGGATTCCTCGATCAGGGTGAAGCTGCCGAACGGATCCAGCGTCTCGCCCCGATCATTGTCCATCCTGACCGACACGAAAGTGAAATCCAGCGCATGGCGGTCCGAGGTAAAGAACACATCCCCGGTGATGTCGAAAGTCTGGGTCGGCATCGGCTGAAAGCTGTCGTCGTCCTGATAGTTGAAGATCGCCTTGGCCCGCGACGCCGCCTGACGGCTCGACAGAACGTGGTTGTTGGTCAGCATCAGCCCCGGCCCCACCAGGAACCCCGATCCAGAGCCCACGGGGATACCGCCCCGCACGAAGAGCTGGATCTTGGCCACCGCCTGCGCCTTGGCCGCGCCGCGCGACAGGAAGTTGACCGGAAAGAGGTTCGACCGCCCCAGAATGCGCTCGAAGGCGCGTTCGTCGTCCTCGGGCACCATGTGGCGGCGCGCGCGCAGGCGGCGGTCCTTGTCGGGCAGGTTCGCCTCGCGCAGCAGCTCCTGGTAATCGTCGAGGATCTGCAGATCGGCCGCTGTCAGATGCGTGCCGCGCGGCGCGCCGATGATGGCCGAATCGAGGTTGTCGATGATCGCTTCCTCGGGCGCCTCCATCCGTTCCAGCGCCCGGTCGAGCGCGGTCACCGGCTCGCCGTTGTCCAGCTCGAAGGGCATCGGCGGCACCGGACGCGGCGGCGCGATTTCCTCGGACTGGCGAATCTGCGCCTCGAACAGCGCCGCGACGCGGGCATAGCCCGGGTTGCGCGGATGCAGCTCGTCATACCAGGACCCGACCGAGGTGCCGACGCGGCCCCGGCAATCGACGTGATGCGCCCGGCCAGGGAACCGGTTGGCGACACGATGCAGCCGCTGGTTCAGCAGGTCGATCAGATGCCCCGCGATCAACGCCTGCATCCCCGAGGGGATGCCCAGCTCGCCCATCGGCTTGCCCAGCCATTTGCCGTTGCGACGCGGCACGGCGCGGTCGTAGCCGTGAAAGAACACCCGCAGCGACCCGCGCACCGCCAGCGCCTCGCGGATGACGGTCATGTAGCCCTGTTCGATCCGCGCCAGCGTCGCCTCGACCTTGTCGTGGCGCAGGATGTCGCCCAGCTCCATCCCGCGCTGGTAACGGTGCAGCAGCGTCGCCAGATCGCCCCCGCCCAACACGTCGTTGCCGCTGGCCGAAAAGAGGAACACATCCGCCGAGTGTTCGGCAATCGCCTCGCGGTATTCGGCCATCGCCAGCATGTTCGACAGCGTGTCGCCCGCGGCCCCCAGCGAATTGATGGCGAAAGGCTCCATCAGGTTGTCGATCGTGTCGCGCAGCAGCCAAGGGTACTGAAACCAGCTGTCCCCCTCGCTGACCAGCACCGGCCCGGTATAGCCCGCCCGCATCCGCTTGCGGAATTGCGAGAGCCGGTAGCCCCGCGCCCAGGCGTTGGCGGCGCTGGCGGCGACGTTGGCCTCTTGCGGATCGTCGGGGTTCTGGCCGTGCAGATGAATGTCGGGCTCGAACGGATGGCCCTGCGCGCCGCCCTGTTCGAAGTAATGCCCCAGCCGTTCGAATTCTTCGAGGTCTTCGCGTTCCGTGGCATGCGCCACGTGCTGCAGAAACTCTTCTGGTGTCATGTCAATCACTCCTTCAAAACACTGGTCAACCGATGGTCCGTCACGCCGAAAATTGACGCCTCTTTCAACTTTAGCACGAATGGCGAAAATTAAGAACCGTCAATCGTGACTTGCGCCCGACAGGGCGGCGCGGTTGACTGTCCCGGAACGGAGCCAGCCATGACCGACCTCGACACCCCCATCGCCGACAAGCGCGACGAGCTGATCGCGCTGACGCAGGATCTGATCCGTATCCCGACGCTGAATCCGCCGGGCGAGAATTACCGCGCGATCTGCGATTATCTCGGGCAGCGGCTGGCGGCGCGCGGGTTTGCCTGCGAGATGATTCGCGCCACCGGCGCGCCCGGCGACAGCGACCGGTATCCGCGCTGGAACCTCGTGGCGCGGCGCGACGGGGCGCGTCCCGGGGAGTGCGTGCATTTCAACAGCCATCACGACGTCGTCGCGGTCGGAAAGGGCTGGACCCGCGATCCTTTTGGCGGCGAGCTGGACGAAGACCGGATCTATGGCCGGGGGGCCTGCGACATGAAAGGCGGGCTGGCCGCGTCGGTCATCGCCTGCGAGGCGTTTCTGGAAGCCCATCCGGATTTCGCCGGCGCGGTCGAGATCAGCGCGACGGCGGACGAGGAATCCGGCGGCTACGGCGGCGTCGCGCATCTGGCACAGCTTGGGTATTTCGACCCGGCCCGCGTGCAGCACGTCATTATCCCCGAGCCGCTGAACAAGGATCGTATCTGTCTCGGCCACCGCGGCGGCTGGTGGGCCGAGATCGAGACCAAGGGCGAGATCGCCCATGGCTCGATGCCGTTCCTGGGCGATTGCGCGGTGCGGCACATGGGGGCCGTGCTGGCGGCCTTCGAAGAGCGCCTGTTTCCGGCGATGGCGGCGCGGCGCACCGACATGCCGGTGGTGCCCGAGGGTGCGCGGCAATCGACGATGAACATCAACTCGATCCACGGCGGCGCGCGCGAGCCCGAGACCGGCGACACCGGCCTGCCCGCCCATTGCGTGCCCGACAGCTGCCGGATCGTGATCGACCGCCGCTTTCTGCTGGAAGAACCGCTGGAGGAAGTGCGCGCCGAGGTGGTCGGCCTGTTGGAAGACCTCAAGGCGCGGCGGCCGAATTTCGACTACGAGATCCGAGAGTTGAACCGGGTGATCCCGTCGATGACCGACCGCGACGCGCCGGTCGTCACGACGGTGGCTGAGGCGATACGGGATGTGCTGGGGCAGGACCCGTCCTATGTCGCCTCGCCGGGGTCCTACGACCAGAAGCACATCGACCGGATCGGCAAGCTGAAGAATTGCATCGCTTACGGGCCAGGGGTGCTGGAACTGGCGCACAAGCCCGACGAATGGATCGGCGTGACGGATATGCTCGACAGCGCGCGGGTGATGGGGCGGAGCCTGCAGGCGTTGCTGACGTAGCGCCCGTTTCTTGGATCGGCGCGCCAGGGCGCGCCGACAGGAGTGGGGGCCAGCCCCCACACCCCCGGGATATTTATGGATCAATGAAGACAGGGGCGGTGAGCCCCGTAGGGTGCGCATTCACTGCGCACCGCGCCCGGTGGTTCAGAGATCGAAGGTGGCGAAGACCGGGGCGTGGTCGCTGGGTTTGTCCCAGCCGCGGACGGCGCGAAGGATCCGCGAGCCGTGCGCGGAGTTGGAAATGTCGGGGGTCGCCCAGATGTGATCGAGCCTGCGGCCCTTGTCGGCCGCGTCCCAGTCCGGCGAGCGGTAGGACCACCAGCTGTAGAGATTGCCCTCGGGGATATCCTGCCGGGTCACGTCGACCCAGCCGCCGGCCTCTTGGGTCTGGCCCAGCTGATCGACCTCGACGGGGGTGTGCGACACGACCTTGAGCAATTGCTTGTGGTTCCAGACGTCGTCTTCGCGCGGGGCGATATTGAGATCGCCCACCAGAATCGCCTTGCCGGGGCGGTCGCCGTTGAACCAGTCGCGCATCTCGGCGAGGTAGTCGAGCTTCTGGCCGAATTTCTCGTTCTTCTCGCGGTCCGGCACGTCGCCGCCAGCCGGGATGTAGAAATTATGGATCACTACCCCGTTCTCGAGCCGCGCCGCCACGTGGCGGGCGTGGCCCAGCCCGGCGAAATCCTTGTCGCCCGCATCCTCCAAAGGAAGCTTGGACAGGATCGCCACGCCGTTGTAGCCCTTCTGTCCGCGCGCCACCACATGGCCATAGCCCAGCGCCGCGAAGTCCTCGAGCGGCATTTTCTCCACCGGGCTCTTGCATTCCTGCAGGCAGAGCACGTCCGGCGCCTCTTCGGTCAGCAGGCGCGACACCAGATCGGCGCGCAGGCGCACGGAGTTGATGTTCCAGGTGGCAAGGGTGAAGGGCATCCGGTCTCTCCTGTCTCGGGACGCGAGGGTCATGCCCGCGCGCGGGGCCGAGCGCAACCCGGATCAGATGATCTCGTCTTCGTCGTAGAGCGTTTCCGCCTCGAGGTGGTCGGTCAGCTCCTGCACCGCCGCCTCGGCCCCCGCCGGGCGGCGGGGTACGGCGATGTGAAAGAGCGCATCGCCTTCGTTGACGATGGGCAGGTTCGTGCGGCCGATGACGATGCCGGTGGTTTCGGCGCGCACCTCGGCCTCTTGTTCGCCGAATGGGTCCGACACCATGCCCAGCA
The DNA here is from genome assembly GCF_032586235.1 of Aestuariicoccus sp. MJ-SS9. Classification (NCBI taxonomy): domain Bacteria; kingdom Pseudomonadati; phylum Pseudomonadota; class Alphaproteobacteria; order Rhodobacterales; family Paracoccaceae; genus Aestuariicoccus; species Aestuariicoccus sp. MJ-SS9. The sequence continues at coordinate 40,279 of NZ_JAWHTD010000001.1, read as the reverse complement.
ACGTGCCCTCCTCGACGTAATCGCCGCTGGCGCGATGGGCGCGCAGCAGCCCGCCCATCGGCGCGCGCGCCCAGGACGAGCTGTCGCAAAGCACCGAGGCGCGGCGCGCGCGTGGCACGCCTTTGCCCGCCAGCATGCCAAGCTGCGCCATGACCCGCAGCACGCCCGCCACGCCGGCGCGGGCCGCCATCTCGTCGAGCCGCAGCCCTTCACCCGCCTCGTAAAGCAGCACGTCGACGCCGCGCGTCTCGGCCGCCTCACGCAGCGACCCTTCGCGCAGCTTCGATCCCAGCGTCACCGGCGCGCCGAAGGCTGCGCCCAAGGCCACCAGTCGTTCGTTGCCCGGGGTCAGGCGGATCTGCGGCAGGTTGGTGCGGCCCGCCGCCGCCGAATGCAGGTCGATGCCGACATCGCAGCGCTCGACCACCTGGGTCAGGAAGAGATGCGCCAGCCGCCCCGCCAGAGACCCCTGCGCGGTGCCCGGGAACGACCGGTTCAGGTCGCGCCGGTCGGGCAGATAGCGCGAATGGTTCTGAAACCCGAAGGCGTTGACGATCGGCACCGCGATCAGCGTGCCCGCCAACCGCGCCACCGGACCGGCCCGCAAGACGCGGCGCACGATCTCGACCCCGATCACCTCGTCGCCATGCACGGCGGCCGAGACGAACATCACCGGGCCGGGCCTGCGCCCGTGGACCACATGGGCCGACAACGCAACAGGCGTGTGATCCGACAGGACGCTGACCGGAAGATCGACCGTCCGCCGCTGCCCCGCGGCGATCACCTCGCCGCCCAGTTCAAAAGGTTCCCGCATGCGTCCGTTCCGGTTCAGCCTCTGTCATCAAATCGCAGCCCCCCTGGCGAGGCAAGGCCCCGGCAGGCGTTTCCAGACAGCGGACGCAAACACTGCGGCGGCGGCTCTTTGCACCTCCGGGGGCGTCACTTGCCGGATTCGAGCGCCTCGATGCGCGCTTTGAGTGCCTCGTTTTCCTCGCGCGCCTTCTGCGCCATGGCGCGGACCGCGTCGAATTCCTCGCGGGTGACGAAATCGCGGTCCGCCAGCCAGCGGTCCATCATGGATTTCATCGCCGTTTCCGCCTCTTCCCGCGCGCCCTGGGCGACGCCCATGGCGTTGGTCATCAGCTGGGAAATGTCCTCGAACATCTTGTTGCGGGTCTGCATGGGGCTACTCCTTTGGGTTGCCCCCTATATGGGCCGGTTGGGCGGCACTCTCAAGGTTGACTTCCCCGCCCGCACAGAGGCACAGAGACGCACATGCGCGCCGTCATCCCCTTTCCCGATATCTCGCCCGAGCTTATTTCGATCAGCCTTTTCGGGCTGGAATTTGCCCTGCGCTGGTATGCGCTGGCCTATATCGCGGGGATCGTGATCGGCTGGTGGCTGTGCGTGCGGGCGGTGCGCGCCACGCGGCTCTGGCCCGATGCCACCCCGCCGATGGAGCCCCGCCAGATCGAGGATCTGGCGACGTGGGTGATTCTGGGCATCATCCTGGGCGGGCGGCTGGGCTATGCGCTGTTCTACCAGCCGGGCTATTACCTGGAAAACCCGGGGCAGATCCTGATGATCTGGCAGGGCGGCATGTCGTTTCACGGCGGACTTCTGGGTGTGGTGCTGGCGGTTCTGGCGTTTTGCGCGCGTAACGGCATTCCGCTGCGCCCGGCGGCGGACCTGCTGGCGATGGCGACGCCGCCGGGGCTCTTGCTGGGGCGCATCGCCAATTTCATCAACGCCGAGCTTTGGGGCCGCGCCACGGACCTGCCTTGGGGCGTGGTCTTTCCCGGCCAGATGGCGCAGGACTGCGGCCAGCCGCTGGGCGAACTATGCGCGCGCCACCCTTCGCAGCTTTACGAGGCCGCGCTCGAGGGGCTGATCCTGGGCGCGGTGCTGCTTTATCTCGTGTGGCGGCGCGGCGCGCTCAAGCGCCCGGGGCGCGTGGCGGGGACGTTCTTTTCGGGCTACGGGCTGGCGCGGTTTCTGGTGGAATTCGTGCGCCAGCCGGATGCGCAATTCGTCGCCGCGGGGAACCCGCTGGGGCTGGCTTGGCATGTGGGCGGCTATGGGCTGACCATGGGCCAACTGCTGTCGCTGCCGATGCTGGCGCTGGGGATCGCGTTGATCCTGACCGCGCCCCGCCGGACATGAGCCTGCGCGACCTCCTTATCGAGCGTATCGCCCGGACCGGCCCGATCGGTCTGGCCGACTATATGCAGGCGTGTCTGATGCACCCCGATCACGGCTATTACGCCACCCGCGATCCGCTGGGGGTGGCGGGCGATTTCACCACCGCGCCGGAGATCAGCCAGATGTTCGGCGAGCTGATCGGGCTGTCGCTGGCGCAATGCTGGCTGGATCAGGGCGCGCCGCAGCGGATCGTTCTGGCCGAGCTGGGGCCGGGCCGTGGCACGCTGATGGCCGACGCGCTGCGCGCGACCCGCGCCGTGCCGGGGTTTCACGCAGCCCTTTCGGTGCATCTGGTCGAGGCCTCGCCCACGCTACGCGCGCGGCAGGCCGCGACGCTGGCCGCCTATGCGCCTGAGTGGCACGACACGCCCGAAACCCTGCCCGATGCGCCGCTCTTCCTGATCGCGAATGAATTCTTCGACGCGCTGCCGATCCGCCAGTTCCAGCGCGCCGAAAACGGTTGGCGCGAGCGGGTGGTGGGCTTGCGCGACGACGCACTGGTGCTGGGGCTGACCGATCCCGCGCCGGTCGCGGCGTTGGATCACCGGCTGGAGGACACCGCCCCGGGCGACATCGTCGAGACCTGCGCCCCCGCCGCCGCCATCGCCGCCGGAATCGGCGCGCGGATCAAGGCACACGGCGGCGCGGCGCTGATCGCGGATTACGGTGACTGGCGGTCGATGGGCGACACCTTTCAGGCAATCGAGGCCCACCGCGCCGCCGATCCCTTCGCGCATCCGGGCGAGGCCGACCTGACCGCCCACGTGGATTTCGAGGCGCTTGCCGCCGCCACCCCCAGTGCCTTCACCCGGCTGACGCCGCAGGGTGTCTTTCTGGAACGGCTTGGGATCACGGCGCGCGCGCAGGCACTTGCACAGGGGCTGAGCGGACAGGCTCTCGAGACGCATATCGCTGCACATCGCCGGTTGACCCATCCCGAGGAAATGGGGACGGTGTTCAAGATTCTCGGATACTTTCCAGACGGGGCCGCGCCGCCCCCCGGACTAGACACATGACGTTAGAAATCATCACCGCCAATGCGTTAAACCCTTTTCGCCACGGGTTCTTCACGCGCAAGGGCGGGGCCAGCTCGGGCGTGTTCGCGGGGCTGAACTGCGGCACCGGATCGTCGGACCAGTCCGAGATGGTGTCGATCAACCGCCGCCGCGTGGCAGACGCGATGCGCGTCAGCCCCGATCACCTGGTGACGGTGCATCAGGTGCATTCCGCCGACGTGGTGACCGTCTCGGGTCCGCTGAGCGGCGACACGCCCCGCGCCGACGGGCTGGTCAGCAACATATCGGGCCTGGCGCTGGCGGTGCTGACGGCGGATTGCCAGCCGGTCCTTTTCGCTGACCGCCGCGCGGGTGTGGTCGGGGCGGCACATGCGGGCTGGCGCGGCGCGCTCGACGGCGTGCTGGAACGCACCGTCGAGGCGATGGAGACCCTGGGCGCGACCCCCGCAAACATCCGCGCCGTGATCGGCCCCTCGATCAGCCAGCGCGCCTATGAGGTGGGGCCCGAATTCCTCGATACCTTTCTGGCGGACGATCCCGGCAACGCGCGCTTTTTCGCCGGCAGCGCCGGCGACCGGGTGCATTTCGATCTGCCCGCCTTCGGCCTGCACCGGCTGCGCCAAGCGGGCGTCGAGGCGGAATGGACCCGCCACTGCACCTATAGCGATCCCGAAAGGTTCTATTCCTACCGCCGTGCCACCCATGCCAGGGAAGCGGATTACGGGCGACTGATTTCGGTTATTCGCCTCTAAGGCGAAATCGCGCCGTAGTTTGGCCAGTATTTGGGCGACAATCTGTTTCCGAAATAGAAATAATCCAAGCGGCTCGCGGATTTTTCTGCATAAATACCAAGTCATTGGCGGCTATACACCGCAGCAATTGCACCAATCGCCATGACTTCGAAGAATTATCGCCAATTTGTCAAAAGTCCGCCCCAATGCATCGGCACCTTGGGTCAAACGCCACCGACGATCCGGTGGGGCGCGTAACAAGGAGCAGGACAATGACCACCAACAGCCGTTTCATCAAATCGGTTCTCAAGACGGCGCAGGACACGCAGGTGCAGATGCCTTGGGCGCGCGGCAGCCGCCGCCGGGCCTTTGTGGCCAAGCGCGCGGCACCTTTGCTCAAGCAACGCTCGGCGTGATTCTCTGCGACCGCGCCAAATGTGGCGATAATGTTCACGCGGCGGGGACAATACTGTCGCGGTAAAACGATTGGCTGCCGGGGGCCGGGTAACACGCGATCAATTTTGACAACGATGACGGATTGAGGCCAAGGTGTGATCAACGAGTTCGCACAGTCCTTCTGTCGTTGTTGGTGGGGGCCAGCACGGATGTGACCAACCTGAAAGGGTGATCACATGAACAGCCCCCTACACCGCGCGCCAGGCGCCGGCGATCCCGTTTCTCTCCCGGTCCGAACGGACCCGTTTGCCCGCACAGATGGGCGGCCTCAGCGCACAGTTTCTCTCATGCGCAAATATGAGGCCGCCGCGCTACTGCCCGACCTCTCGATCTCTCACACGACCCATGTGGCGCCCGCCACGCCGCTTTTCGAGGAAACCGCCTGCGCCTTTGCGCGCGGCACGCTGGTCGACACCGTCCGGGGCCCCGTCGCAATCGAGGATTTGCTGCCGGGCGATTATGTCGAAACCGATCAGACGCCCGAGCCGGTGATGTGGATCGGGTCGACAAGCTATGTCCCAGGCAAGACCGACCAGATCACCTCGCTCACCCAGCTGACACGGATCACGTCGGACGCCTTCGGCATGGGCCGCCCCGGCATCGACATCCTGGCCGGACCGGCCGCGCGGATGATCGTGCGGCGGGACCGGCTGCAACGGCTGATCGGGCAGAGCGCCGTTCTGGTGCCGGTGGCGGATTACACCGACGGCGACCGGATCTTCGACATCACGCCGGGCGGTCCGGTGCAGCTTTATCACCTGATGCTGCGGCGCCACGCCGCCATCCGCGTCGGCGGGATCGAGATGGAGACCTATCACCCCGGCAAGGCGCTCAGCCAGCCGATGGGTCAGAACATCCGCGCGCTGTTTCTGTCGATGTTCCAAAACATCGACGACATTCCGGATTTCGGAGAGCTGGCCTGGCCGCGCACCCGGCGCGAGGTGATCGATGGCCTGACGGGCTGAGGCCGGTCAGGCGCTGCGGCTCAGCCGTTCTTCCAGCACGTCGAACGGCACGCCGGGATCGTCCTTGGCGCCCCGGATCACCAGCGATGTCTTGACGCTGGCCACGTTGGGCGAGGTCAGCAGTTCGCCGGTCAGAAAGCTCTGGAACGTGCTCAGATCGGGGGCCACGCATTTCAGGATGAAATCGACCTCGCCGTTCAGCATGTGACATTCGCGGACCAGCGGCCAGGCGCGGCAGCGGTCCTCGAAGGCGCGCAGATCGGCCTCGGCCTGGCTTTGCAAGCCGACCATGGCGAAAACCTGTACCTCGAACCCCAGCTCGCGCGGGTCCACATCGGCGTGATAGCCGCGGATGAAACCCTGTTCCTCGAGCGTGCGCACCCGCCGCAGGCACGGCGGCGCAGAGATGCCGACCCTCTTGGCCAGCTCCACGTTGGTCATGCGGCCGTCGGCCTGCAGTTCAGCCAGGATCTTGCGATCGATCGGATCAAGCCTGTGTACCACCCAGTCCCCCGTATTTTGTTCGGATCATATAGCACTAACGTCGCAGAGCGCGATATTATTTCACAACCGCGCAATATTCTTAATCAATCGAAAATGAAAGCCAGCGCACCGCTCTGCCCTTTTTTCCGGACGGTGCCGGGGTTATATGCAGGGACCGACACCGAAGATGCAAGAGGCTGCCCCATGTCCGACACGCGCCACACCAAGGTTCTGATCATCGGGTCCGGCCCGGCGGGCTATACGGCCGGCGTCTATGCCAGCCGCGCCATGCTTGAGCCGCTGCTGGTCCAGGGCATCGAACCCGGCGGCCAGCTGACCACCACCACCGAGGTCGAGAACTGGCCCGGCGACACAGAGGTGCAAGGCCCCGACCTGATGGTGCGGATGGAGGCCCACGCCCGCGCCATGGGCTGCGAGGTGATCGGCGACATCATCGCCAGCCTGGAATTGGACAAGCGTCCTTTCGTGGCGCATGGCGACAGCGGCACGACCTATACCGCCGATGCGGTGATCCTGGCGACCGGCGCGCGCGCCAAGTGGCTGGGCCTGCCGTCGGAAGAGAAATTCAAGGGCTTCGGCGTGTCGGCCTGCGCCACCTGCGATGGCTTCTTCTATCGCGGGCAGGAAATCGTGGTGATCGGCGGCGGCAACACCGCCGTCGAAGAGGCGCTGTTCCTGACCAACTTCGCCTCGAAGGTCACGCTGATCCACCGCCGCGACGAGTTGCGTGCCGAGAAGATCCTGCAGAACCGGCTGATGAAGAACCCCAAGATCGAACCGCTCTGGCATCACCAGCTGGAAGAGGTCTACGGCACCGACAGCCCGCTGGGCGTCGAGGGTGTAAAGGTCAAGCATGTGGACACCGGCGAGATCACCGACATCCCCTGCAAGGGCGTCTTTGTCGCCATCGGCCACGCGCCCGCCAACGAACTGGTCAAGGACGTGCTGGAAACCCACATGGGCGGCTATGTGGTGACACAGCCCGACAGCACCGCCACGTCGATCCCCGGGGTCTTCGCCGCGGGCGACCTGACCGACCACAAGTACCGGCAGGCCGTGACCAGCGCCGGCATGGGCTGCATGGCCGCGCTCGAGGCCGAGCGCTGGCTGGCCGAACAGGGCGAAGACGCGGGCAAGGACACGTCCGAACCGCTGGGCTACGGCGTCGAGAACCCGGCGGCGGAATAGCCGCGCACAGCATCGTCAGACGACCCCGCGACCGGCCCCAAAGGCCGGTCGTTTTCATTTCAGGCCGGATTTTTGCGCGTTCCCGGCGGATTCAGCGTAAACTGCCCGCATATTTTCAGGAGCAATTGCCATGCCCGCCACCGACGCCGCGCTTTCGCATATTCCGTTCCCGCCGCAGCAGCCGCTGGTCGGCAACACCCTGCATTCGCTGCGCGATTTCACCGGGCTGCACCGCCGGGCGATGGCGGAATTCGGCGATGTCTACCGGCTCCGGCTGATGGGCAAATGGCGTGTCGCCTTCACCTCGGCCGAGGCCGTGGAATACATCCTGACCGACCCCGACAAGCTCTTTTCGAACGCCCAAGGCTGGGCGGATGCCTTGGGCCATGTCTTTCCGAACGGGTTGATGCTGCGCGATTTCGACGACCATCGCCTGCACCGCCGCATCATGCAGGCCGCGTTCCGCAAGCCCGCGATGGACAGTTACCTGAGCCTCATGGCCCCCGAGCTTGACGATCTGTTGGCGGAATGGCCGGTGGGCCGGCGCTTTGGCTTTTACCCCGCGATCAAGGATCTGACCCTGCGGCTGGGGGCGCATGTCTTCATGGGGCTGCCCGCCGACGCGCCCGAGGCCGAAACCCTCAACCGCGACTTCATCGACGAGATCGCCTCGACCATCACCGTGGTGCGCAAGCCGCTGCCCTTCACCAAGTTCCGGCGCGGGACGCAGGCGCACGCCCGTCTTGTCGGCCGGTTCCATGCGCTGGTGGAGGACCGCCGGAACGGCACGGCCGAGGACTTCTTTTCCCAGATGTGCCGCGCCACCGATGACGAGGGCCGCCACTGGGACGCACAAGAGATCGCCGATCACTTCAACTTTCTGATGATGGCCGCGCATGACACCACAGCCAGCGGGCTGACCACGATGGTCTGGGCGCTGGCCGAACATCCCGAGTGGCAAGAGCGTCTGGCCGTCGAGGTGGCGGCGCTCGGCGACGGGCCGATGACGCCCGAGATGCTGGGCGCCATGCCGCTGACCGATCTGGTGTTCAAAGAGGCGCTGCGCCTGGTGCCGCCGGTGTCACTGATCCCGCGCCGCGCCCTGCGCGCCTTTGAATGGAACGGCATTCCGATCCCCGCGGGCAGCTATGTGTCGGCGCAGATCGCCATGGTGATGCGGTCGCCGAAGCACTACACCGATCCCGACGCCTTCGACCCCGAACGCTTTTCCGACAACCGCGCCGAGGACCGGTCGCACCGGTTCGCCTGGGCACCCTTCGGCGGCGGGGCGCACAAATGCATCGGGCTGCATTTCTCGACCATGCAGGTCAAGGCCTTTACCCGCGCCCTGCTGACCCGCTACCGGGTGGCGCGGGCCGACACCGGCGAGGTGGTCTGGAAACGCATCCCGATTCCGCAACCCAGGGGCGGCCTGCCGGTCACCCTAAGCCCTGCCTGACGCCCCCGCATGAGCCATGCAGCCGGTGCAACGCGGCATTTCCGCACCATCCGCATGAATCGGAACCCGTTGCGCTTGCGCCCGACCCCGCCCCAGGAGTAAGCCCGCGCAAAATTTATCCGCTTCGACAAAAAGGTTGTGACCGTCATGTCCATGTTGCCCAACCTCGCACCGATCCCCGAGCTTTACGTTTCCTACGACAGCGCCCAGAAACTGAAGGTAACGGCCGCCGATCTGACCTCGCACGATCTGACGCCGCGCCAGATCTGCGATCTGGAACTGCTGATGAACGGCGGCTTCTTCCCGCTCAAGGGGTTCCTGCCAGAGGCGGATTACGACAGCGTCGTCGAGAACATGCGCCTGACGGATGGCACGCTCTGGCCGATGCCGATCACGCTGGACGTCAGCGAGAAATTCGCCGACACGATCGAAATCGGGCAGGATATCGCGCTGCGCGACCAGGAGGGCGTGATCCTCGCCACCATGACCGTCACCGACAAATGGGTGCCCAACAAGGCGCGCGAGGCGGAAAAGGTCTTTGGCGCCGATGACGATGCGCATCCGGCCGTGAACTACCTGCACAACACCGCCGGCAAGGTCTATCTGGGCGGCCCGGTGACCGGCATCCAGCAGCCGGTGCATTACGATTTCCGCGCCCGCCGCGATACCCCGAACGAGCTGCGTGCCTATTTCCGCAAGCTGGGCTGGCGCAAGGTCGTGGCCTTCCAGACCCGCAACCCGCTGCACCGCGCGCACCAGGAACTGACCTTCCGCGCCGCCAAGGAAGCGCAGGCCAACCTGCTGATCCACCCGGTCGTGGGCCTGACCAAGCCGGGCGACGTCGACCACTTCACCCGCGTGCGCTGCTACGAGGCGGTGCTTGACAAGTACCCGGCGTCGACCACGACCATGTCGCTTCTGAACCTGGCGATGCGGATGGCCGGCCCGCGTGAGGCGGTCTGGCACGGCCTGATCCGGCGCAACCACGGCTGTACGCATTTCATCGTCGGCCGCGATCACGCCGGCCCCGGCAAGAACAGCGCGGGCGACGATTTCTACGGCCCCTACGACGCGCAGGACCTGTTCCGCGAACACCAGGACGAGATCGGCATCGAGATGGTCGATTTCAAACACATGGTCTATGTGCAGGAACGCGCCCAGTACGAACCGATGGACGAGATCGCCGACAAGGATGACGTCACCATCCTGAACATCTCGGGCACCGAACTGCGCCGCCGTCTGGCCGAAGGGCTTGAGATCCCCGAATGGTTCTCGTTCCCCGAAGTGGTGACCGAGCTGCGCCGCACCAGGCCGCCGCGTTCCCAGCAGGGCTTTACCGTGTTCTTCACCGGCTTCTCGGGCTCGGGCAAGTCGACCATCGCCAACGCGCTGATGGTCAAGCTGATGGAGATGGGCGGGCGTCCAGTGACGCTGCTGGACGGTGATATCGTCCGCAAGAACCTTTCCTCGGAACTAGGCTTTTCGAAAGAGCACCGCGACCTGAACATCCGCCGCATCGGTTATGTGGCCAGCGAGATCACCAAGAACGGCGGCATCGCCATCTGCGCGCCCATCGCGCCCTACGCCACCACCCGCCGCGCCGTGCGCGAGGATATCGAAAGCTTCGGCGCCTTCGTCGAGGTGCACGTCGCCACCTCGATCGAGGAATGCGAACGCCGCGACCGCAAGGGGCTCTACAAGCTGGCGCGCGAAGGCAAGATCAAGGAGTTCACCGGCATTTCCGACCCCTACGACGTGCCCGAAAACCCAGAACTGCGGGTCGAGACCGAGAATGTGGATGTCGACAACTGCGCGCATCAGGTGATCCTCAAGCTGGAAAGCATGGGCCTGATCACCGGTCAGTAAGGGGTCAGCCGGGCAGAGCGGCCTTGGCGCTGACCATCTCGCTCACCTCGATCCCGCCGCGCTTCGGCGGGCTGGGGCCGGCGCTTGAATGCCTGCTAGCGCAAGGGTGGGACCGCGTGGTGCTGGCCCTGCCCCGCACCTACCGGCGCTTTCCCGGGCCGGTCACACCACCCCCGCTTCCGGCGGGGGTGACGCTTTTGTGGGCGACGCGCGATTACGGCCCGGCGACAAAGCTTCTGACGGTGGCGAAGGATGCCGCCACCGGTGACATGATCCTTTATTGCGACGACGATTGTCTTTACGCGCCCGGCTGGGCCCGTGCCTTGCAGGACGTCCACACCCCCGGAACGGTCACCTGTGCATCCTCGTTTCCGCTGTCCCGGCTAAAGCGCCGGGGCGGGCGGATTGCGCAGGGCTTCGGCGGTGATCTGGTGCAGGCGGGCGCACTGGACGAGGCGGCGTTCAAGGTGCCCGACGCCGCCTTTCGCGTCGATGATTTGTGGCTTTCGGCGACCTATGAGCGGCAAGGGTTCGACGTCAGGGACTGCCCTTCGGCGCGGGCCTGCGTCACCCCATTGCGGGCACCCGCACCATTGCAGGACACGCAAAGGGCGGCCGACATGTCTGCCGCCGCCCGTCACATTCATCAGGTCTTCGGGATCTGGCCCCCTGCCCGGTAGCAGCCCTGCCGCCCGGGCACCGCGGCGATCAGTGCACCGTCACCGGCGCCAGATCGTTCTGCCGCGCCAGCACGAAGGCCAGCTTGCGGTCGCGCACCAGCGCCAGTCGCTCGCCATCGGCACGGTGCACGGCGTAAAGCACATCCGCTTCGCCCACCTGGTCCCGCACGTCGTCAGGAAGATCGCTGACAGCGACCGACCGGACATAGACAATGCGGTCGTTGTTCATCACCTTGTCGAAATCATACTGCGTGTTCATCGCTCACCCCTTTCTGATCTGGATTGTCTGCACCACCGTATCCGGACGGCTCAGCGTTAGATCGACGTGCAAAAGCCCGTTCTCGATCATCGCCTCGCCCACCTCGACACCGTCCGCCAGCACGAAACTGCGCTGGAACTGACGGGACGCGATCCCCCGGTGTAGAAACACCCGTTCCGCGCTGTCGTCGGTCTGACGCCCGCGAATCACCAATTGCCGATCCTCGACCGTGATCGACAGATCGCTTTCGGAAAAACCGGCCACCGCCAGCGTGATCCGATACGAGTAATCCGAGGTCTGTTCGATATTGAACGGAGGATAACCTTCGTTGCCCGATTTCGCGGTGCGTTCCAGAAGGCGCTCGAGCTGTTCAAAGCCCAGCATATGGGGATAAGACCCCAGGGTCAGTTTGGTCATCGACACGTCCTTGCCTAAAGCGACAGTCCTGCCCAGGCCCCGTTCCGGCGACCCGGTGTGACAAATATGGGAAGCGATCGGGCCCGGTGCAAGACCTTTGCGAAATCGCCTGAATCCGGTATGTTAAGGGACCGTCCAGCAACCGGAATCACCCGACGATGAATGCGCCGACCGACATTTCCATGAAGACCGACGAGGTGCTGCGCGTCGAGCTCGAGGTGTTCCGCCGCGAACACCGCGATCTGGATGAGGCGATTCACGCGCTGCAGGCGCACGGCCGGGCGGATCAACTGACGCTCCAGCGGCTGAAGAAGAAAAAGCTCTACCTCAAGGACAAGATCGCCCTGATCGAGGACCGGCTGACCCCCGACATCATCGCCTGACGGGCAGCGCGGCAACACCCCGGGCGCTCTGTCGCGCGTGCGATTGCCGCGCCTCAGCCAGCCGGTATAGTGCGCGCTCTTTCCAGAGGAGAGCGGAACATGCCCGAGGACAGCATCAAGGTCGGCATCATCATGGGCAGTCAGTCGGACTGGCCCACCATGAAAGAGGCCGCCGATATGCTGGATGCCCTGGGCGTGCCGCACGAGGTGCGGATCGTGTCGGCCCACCGCACCCCCGACCGGCTTTGGGAGTACGGCAAGACCGCCGTAGATCGCGGCTTGCAGGTGATCATCGCCGGTGCCGGCGGCGCGGCGCATCTGCCTGGCATGATGGCCTCGAAAACCCGCGTTCCGGTGATCGGCGTGCCGGTGCAGACCCGCGCGCTTTCGGGCGTCGACAGCCTCTATTCCATCCTGCAGATGCCGCGCGGATTTCCCGTCGCCACGATGGCCATCGGGGCCGCGGGCGCGGCCAATGCCGGGCTCATGGCGGCAGGCATCCTGGCGCTTCAGGACCCGGCGCTGGCAGGACGGCTCGACAAGTGGCGCGCCGATCTCTCGGCCTCGATCCCCGACGCCCCGGTGCGCGACACGCCCTGACCGCAATCCCCATTGTGTCCGGCGCCGTTCTGTCCGAAAGAGGCGCGAAAGCGCCCGTTCCGCAGCCCGAAGGACCCCGCCATGACAGCCCCCCTGCCCCCCGGATCGACCATCGGTATCCTCGGCGGCGGTCAGCTTGGCCGCATGTTGTCGGTGGCGGCCAGCCGCCTAGGCTTCAAGTGCCACATCTACGAACCCTCCGCCGGATGCCCCGCCGGGCATGTGGCGCATCGGGTGACCACCGCGGCCTATGACGACGAGCCCGCCCTGCGCGCCTTCGGCCAGTCGGTCGATGTGATCACCTACGAGTTCGAGAATATCCCCACCGCGGCGCTCGACATCCTGCAATCGCTGCGCCCCATCCATCCCGGGCGCGAGGCGCTGCGCGTCAGCCAGGACCGCGTGACCGAAAAGAGCTTCCTGCGCGACCTCGGCCTTGCCACGGCCCCCTTCGCGGCGGTGGACGATGCTGACAGCCTTGAGGCCGCTATCGCCCAGACCGGCTTGCCCGCGATCCTGAAAACCCGCCGCTTCGGCTATGACGGCAAAGGGCAGGTTCGTCTCTCCACACCGGAAGACGCCGAAACCGCGCTTGACGAGATCGCCCACGCCCCGGCGATCCTCGAAGGCTTTGTCGATTTCACCCACGAGGTATCGGTCATCGCCGCCCGCGGCCAGGACGGCAGCGTCGCCTGCTACGACCCGGGCGAGAACGTCCACCGCGAGGGCATCCTGCGCACCACCACCGTACCCGCGACTTTGCGTCCGCAACAGCGCACCGACGCGGTGCTGCTGGCGGCCAAAATCCTCAACGCGCTGGATTACGTCGGCGTCATGGGGGTCGAGCTGTTCGTCACGCCCCAGGGTCTCATCGTCAACGAAATCGCCCCCCGCGTGCACAATTCCGGCCACTGGACCCAGAACGGCTGCGTGATCGACCAGTTCGAACAGCATATCCGCGCCGTGGCGGGCTGGCCGCTGGGCGACGGCAGCCGCCACACGGACGTGACCATGCAGAACCTCATCGGCGACGATGTGGATGACATCCCCGCGCTCGCCAAAGCGCCCGGCACGGCGATCCACCTCTATGGCAAGGCCGACACCAAGCCGGGCCGCAAGATGGGTCATGTGAACATCGTCAAGCGCGGATAGCGCACCGCCGACACAAGCGCCCGCCCGAGCGCCCTGCAAGGCAGGGCGTGAGATACACGGCGCGGCGCAGCCGCTCCTTTAAAATAAACCTCTAGGCCAGAAAGCGCGCCGCGACGGGGCCTGTGAGGAACGCCATTTCCCCTGCCGCAAGCGTCGCGACGATGCGGCGGCTGTCGCGTTCCATCACCACCAGATCGGCCCGTTGCCCGGGCAGCAGCGCCCCGCGGTCTTTCAGCCCCAGCAGCCGCGCCGGGCCGGACGACACCAGCGCCCAGGCCGCCGCTTCGTCGCACAGCCCCAGCTCGACCAGCCGCCAGGCCGCGCGGGCGGGCGACGGGTAATGGTAATCCGAGGCCAGCGCATCGCAGAGCCCCGCCGCCACAACCTCCAGCGCCGACACGTTGCCCGCATGGCTCGCCCCGCGCACCACGTTGGGCGCGCCCAGAACGACGCTGTCGCCGCCCGCGCGCGCCGCCTCGGCCGCCTCCAGCGTTTCGGGGAATTCCGACACATACACGCCGCGCGCGCGCCAGGTCTCCCGCGCCGCGCCCGTGCGGTCGTCATGGCTGCCCATGGCCACCCCGCGCGCCGCCAGGTCATGACAGAGCGCGTCCAAAGCCGCCGGCACCTCATCGCTGCGCGCGTGCAGCGCCTGCATCATCGCCAGATGCGCCTCGGGGTTGCGCCCGCTTTTCAGCGCCTGCCCCACCAGCCGAGGCGGCTTGCGCCCCTCGGCCAGACGCCCGTGCGGCAGGTGATCGTTGAACACTACATAACCGATGCCCCAGCGCGCCACGGCCTCCGATGCCTGCGGGAAATCGTCCAGCATATGCGTCTCCAGCCGCATCTGCAGACGCAGGTCCACCGGCACCTGCGGCGCCACGCGCGCGACCGAGGCAAAGACGCTGCGGGCAAAATCCGGCCCGCGCATGCCGCCTTCCCAGCTCCAGAATTGCGCCAGGCAGGCGGTGGTGATGCCGTTGGCCGCCAGTTCAGAGGCGCAGGCCACCACGCCCGCATCCTCTTCGCGCAGCGCGCCGCGTCGGGGCGCCATGTGACGCTCGAACCCGTCGCCATGGGCATCCACGATACCCGGCAGCACGTCATAGCCGCTCAGATCCACCGCCCGGCCCGCGGCATCGTCCACGATCCGCCCGCCCGCCACGGCCAAAGGCGCTGGGTCCCAGCCGCCGGGGCGCAGCACCCGCGCGCCGGTCAGTGTGAGGTCAATCGGCATCTTCCGCCTCGGGGCAGAGCCCGATCAGGCAGGCCAGCTCCTGCGCGGTAAAGACGGTGGTCCAGTCCAGCGACGGATCGAACCGGCCTTCGCGCAGGAACAGCAGCACCTGCGCGATCACCGACGGGGCCTGCATGATGAACGTATGCGTCACCGGCAGCGTAAGATGCGCCGACATGCCCGCGACCTTTGTCGATTCGACCGACACCTTGCCGTCGTCCTCCCCCGGAATGATCTGCGAAAACACCGGGTTCAGCGACCGCGATCCCGCCACCACCCCCAGGTCGTAATCCACCCGCGGCAGCAGGCTCGGCAAGTCGTCGAACCCGGTGCCAAGCTGCATCCCCGCCGGCCCGTTCAACCATTCGAAAAGCTCGAGCCCGCCCAGTTCGTCCACCAGTTCGCTGCCGTGGTTCGGCGGCGCCAGCATGACCACCCGCCCCATGTTCTCCGGTCGGTTTTCCGTCAGCCAGACCCGCAGCAGGATGCCGCCCATCGAATGGGTCACGAAATGCACCTTGTCCTCACCACATTCCGCCACCGCCTGCGGCAGGGTCTGTTCCACCAGCACCTGAATCCGCGCCTTGGTCGAGGCATAGCCCGGCACGACGGTGCGATAGCCCTTCATCTTGAGCACCTCGTCCATCAGCACAAAGGAGAACTCGGTGCGCGCCAGCCCGTGCAGCAGGATCACGCAATCCGCCCGCGCGGGCAGAGCGATCAGCGACAGGCAAAAGGCGAGTATCAGGCGCATGACACTTGAGATAAGCCCGATCCCCGTCCTAAGAAAGACCATTCGCATGAAAGGCTCCGCGATGTCGCCACGTCTCGCCGTCCGCGCCGTGCTTGTGCACGACGACCGCCTGCTTCTGGTCAACGCCTATCCCGGCGACCGGAGCGACCTCTGGTGCGCGCCCGGCGGCGGCGTCGAGAAGGGCGCGTCGCTGCCCGACAACCTGCGCCGCGAGGTGCATGAGGAATGCGGGCTCCGCATCGACGTTGGGCCCTTGTGTCTGGTGAACGAGTTCCACGACCCCGAGCGCGGCTTTCATCAGGTCGAGGTGTTCTTTCGCTGCACCCTCCTCGGCGGGGCGCTGTCGGACGATTGGCGCGATCCGGAAAACGTGGTAAATCGCCGCCGGTTCTTTGACCGCGCGGCGCTGGCGGGCATCCGGCTCAAGCCGGACGCGTTGCGCGATCTCGCCTGGGACACATCCGTGCGTTACGACCCGCTGGAACGGATCGTGCCCTAGCGCCGTCCAGCCAGAACCGACAGGCCGACACCGCCCAGCACCAGAACCGCCGCCAGTACGAAATCCAGCGTCAGCGCCTCGGACAAAAAGAGCATACCGCCCGCCATGGCGATCACCGGCACCGTCAGCTGCGCCACCGCCGCGCTGGACGCGGCGAGCTTCGGCAGGACGCTGTACCACAATGCGTATCCCAGCCCCGAGGTGACCGCACCCGACAGCACCGCCAGGGCCAGCCCCGCGGCGTCCCAGGCCGCGCCCGGCATCAGCGCCAGCCCAAGCACCAGCCCGACAGGTGCGGCGAACACGAAATTCGCGGCCGTGGCCATCAGCGGATCGGAGGCCCTGCGCCCGGCCAGCGAATAGACACCCCAGCCGACGCCCGCAATGGCCATGGCCAGCCCGTGCGGCACGCTGATCTGGACGCCTGCGCGCGGCCAGAGCAGCCACACCAGCCCGCCAAAGGCCAGCGCCGCGCCCAGCCAGCGCAGGACCGGCGGGCGCTCGCCGCCCAGCAGGCCGCCCGCGAACATGGTGATCTGCACCACGCCGAACAGGATCAGCGCCCCCACCCCGGCATCAAGCCGAAGGTAAGCCCATGAAAACGCGAATATATATGCCAGAAGCCCGCCGACACCCGCGACCCGCGCAGGCCCGCCCAGCCTGAGGCCGCCGCGCGCGATCACGACCAGCGCCGCCAGCATCGCCGCCCCGGCCACCAGCCGCACGGCGCCAAAGACAAGCGCGTCCATCCCGCCTCCGGCCAGCGCCATCCGGTTCAGGATCGAGTTGGCGGCAAAGGCCACCATGGTCAGGGCGGTGAGCAGAAAGAGACGCATGCCCTCACCTTGCCCCGCGCCCCCGCCGGGCAAAAGCCCTAATTCGCGAAGACGTCGCAATCCGCGGCGGTCCCGCCCTGGGGCACCTTGGACAGATACCATTGCGGGGTCACCTCCCAGCCGCTTTGCGGCCCGCCGGGGCCTGCGCTGGCCGCGTCGCGGGTCAGCAGCAGAAAGCCATAGGCCCGTGCGGTCTGGGTGGTGGCGGTGACATCGTCGCGCCCCATCACCAGATCGTCGGCAAAGCTCGTGCCGCAGCTGCGCAGCCCGCTTTCATCGTTCGCAAAGGCCGGCAGCCCGTCGCTGTCCATACGCACACCGCCATGCCCGGCGACATAGACATCGGTCAGAACCTCCGGCCCCAGCCCCTTGGCGCTCAGCGCCAGATGCTGGAATAGATGCTGGTGCCCGCTCAGCACCATGTTTGGCCAGCACGAGGCGCCCGCCGCGCAACCGGTCTGCACAGCGGCGTTGATGGCCTCCAGATTGAGGTCGTCGCCGATATGACGGCCGCCTCTGATGCTGTAATATTCGTTCTTCACTGCCGGGTAATGCGTCACCCACAGCTTGTCGCGGCCCTTGGCCGCCGCCGGGTCGTAGCGGCCATTTTCGCGCGCCATGCCGGTGTCGCCGGAATCGATCATCCAGACGGTATAGGGGCTGGCCGTGCCGTTGCGCGGCGCGACGGTGAATCGCCAACTGGCCACCGACCAGCCGGTATCGGGCAGATTGCGGGCGCCGCAGAACGTCTCGTCGCCGGAATGAAACAGCGCCAGCCAGCCCGGACCGAACCAACCGAAGTCACAGACCTCGTGGTTGCCCCGGCCAAAGGCGAAGGGCGCCGTCAGCAAGAGCGGCTGAACCGGCAGCAGGAATTCCTGGAACCAATATTCCAGGCGATCCTGCCCGGCACCGGATTTCCAATAGGGCTGCTCCTCGAAGAAATAATGATAATCTCCGCCGTGCATCACGAAATCCGGCTCTAGCGCCGCCGCCTGCCAGGCGTGCCGGTTGAGCGGCCAGGATTGGTCGGTCGCGTCCGGCGTGCTCTGCGGCGCGATCACGTCACAATCCTGCCAGTTGCGGCTGGACGTGTCGGGCGCGCCAGAGCCGGTGGTCGCCTCTTCGCCGCGGCAGCCGCTGTCGGACAGGAACACCGCGCGCAGGGCGTCGCCGCCCGCTGCTTTGGCGCCAAAGGCCGCGGGCCCGGGCATACGCGCAACCGGCGCGGGCTGGCCTGCGTAAAAACGCGGGTCGTGATAGAGCGGCGCAAACGCACCGTTCAGCCGGATCCCCACCTCGGCCGCGCCCGGATCGAGCGGCGTGGTGCAGACCGACGCGCTGTACACCGTCTGGCGGTCTTCGGTGCGGCCTTTCATCTCGGCCCGAAGCGACGGCGCGGTCCCCGCCGTCGCCCCGACAAGGCTCATTCCCGGCGCGGCACAGCGGTCGGCGGCTGCCAGACCCGGCGCATGCACGACATAACGGAGCTCGGTCAGGGGCGCGCCCGGTGTATGGCCCGGCGGATCGGGCAGAATCTGCTGCCACATCGCCAGGACCTGAAGGTTCTGCAGATCGGGGTCCGGCACATGAGCGACCGGAACGCCGCCCTCTTGCGCGGCAGAGGCGCCAGCCCCAAGCCCGCAGGCCAAAAGGCCAGCCATCAGAATGCGCATGATCAACTCCTCAATGAAATATGACCCGCAGAATTCCCGCCAAAGAGGTGCGTGTCAAAAGAAAAAGGGGCCGCCGGATGGCAGCCCCTTCATTGTTGTCGCAAGCGATGTATCGCCCGGCATCCCGCGCCCCGAAGGACGCGTACGCGGGTCTTACATCATGCCGCCCATGCCGCCCATGTCGGGCATGCCGCCGCCGGCGGCCCCGCCATCCTTGGAGGGCTTGTCGGCCACCATCGCTTCGGTGGTGATCAGCAGACCGGCCACCGATGCGGCGTCTTCCAGCGCGGTGCGCACGACCTTTGCGGGGTCGATGACGCCAAAGCCGAACATGTCGCCATATTCATCGGTCTGGGCGTTGTAGCCGAACTTCAGATCGTTGCTTTCGCGGATCTTGCCGGCCACGACCGACCCGTCCACACCGGCGTTCTCTGCGATCTGACGCAGCGGCGATTCAAGCGCCTTGCGAACGATCAAGATACCGGCGTTCTGGTCGCTGTTGGCGCCTTCCAGTCCGTCGAGCGCCTTGGCGCCCTGAACCAGGGCGACGCCGCCGCCGACCACGATGCCTTCCTGAACGGCGGCACGGGTGGCGTTCAGCGCGTCGTCGACGCGGTCCTTACGTTCTTTCACTTCGACTTCGGTCATGCCGCCGACGCGGATGACGGCAACGCCGCCGGCCAGCTTGGCCACGCGTTCCTGCAGCTTTTCGCGGTCGTAGTCCGAGGTGGTTTCCTCGATCTGGTTGCGGATCTGGGCGACGCGCGCTTCGATCTCGGCCTTCTCACCGGCACCATCGACGATGGTGGTCTCGTCCTTGGTGATCGAGACCTTCTTGGCGGTGCCAAGCATGTCCATGGTCACGTTCTCGAGCTTCATGCCGAGGTCTTCGCTGATCACCTGACCGCCGGTCAGGATCGCGATGTCCTGCAGCATGGCCTTGCGGCGATCGCCGAAGCCCGGTGCCTTGACGGCTGCGATCTTGAGACCGCCGCGCAGCTTGTTGACCACGAGGGTGGCCAGCGCTTCGCCTTCCACGTCCTCGGCGATGATCAGCAGCGGCTTCTGCGACTGGATCACGGACTCGAGCAGCGGAACCATCGGCTGCAGCGACGACAGCTTCTTCTCGTGCAGCAGGATCATGCAGTCGTCGAGCTCTGCGATCATCTTGTCTGCGTTGGTCACGAAATAGGGGCTCAGGTAGCCGCGGTCGAACTGCATGCCCTCGACCACGTCGGTCTCGGTCTCGAGGCCCTTGTTCTCTTCGACGGTGATGACACCCTCGTTGCCGACCTTCTGCATCGCGTCTGCGATCTGACGGCCGATTTCGGCCTCGCCGTTGGCCGAGATGGTGCCGACCTGCGCAACCTCTGCGCTGTCGTTCACGGGGCGTGCGGCGGCCTTGATGGCGTTGACGACCTTATGCGTGGCCAGATCGATGCCGCGCTTCAGGTCCATCGGGTTCATGCCGGCGGCAACCGCCTTCATGCCTTCCTTGACGATGGCCTGGGCCAGAACCGTCGCGGTGGTGGTGCCGTCACCGGCTTCGTCGTTGGTGCGGCTGGCGACTTCTTTCACCATCTGCGCGCCCATGTTCTCGAACTTGTCCTCAAGCTCGATTTCCTTGGCGACAGAGACACCGTCCTTGGTGATGCGCGGCGCGCCGAACGACTTGTCCAGCACCACGTTGCGGCCTTTGGGGCCCAGCGTCACCTTCACGGCATCGGCCAGGATGTTCACGCCCTTGAGCATACGAGTGCGGGCGTCGGTATCGAATTTAACGTCTTTTGCAGACATGTCCGATCTTCCTTATCTTGAATTGCGTTCACGTAGGGTGCGCATTCATGCGCACCGCTCGGACGTTTCGGTTGGATCAGGGTCCGGTCAGGCAGCCTTGGCGGCTGCGGAATCCTCGATGATCCCGAGGATGTCGGATTCCTTCATGATCAGCAGCTCTTCGCCGTCGATCGTGACTTCGGTGCCCGACCACTTGCCGAACAGGATCTTGTCACCGGCCGAAACGGCCATCTCGATCAGTTCGCCGCTGTCCTTGCGTGCGCCTTCGCCACAAGCGACAACGATGCCCTCGGCGGGCTTTTCCTTGGCACTGTCGGGGATGATCAGACCACCCTTGGTCTTTTCGTCGCTTTCCACGCGACGCACAAGCACGCGGTCATGAAGCGGTTTGAATGCCATCTTTGCAGCTCCTTGGCTCAAAGTTTTTCCCAATGGTCCCGCCGATCTCCGGCGGACCGTTAGCACTCACCTCGTTCGAGTGCTAACGGCGTGTAGCTAAGGACAGGCCCGAGTCGTGTCAACATGGCATCCACAAAAATTTTGCGCATATTCACGACCCGCACCGCAGCCCCCGGGAATTTTTCGCTTACCGCACGCCTTTTCCGTGTTATACTTAAAGGTGTATTTCAAATTTCCAACTCCCGCACCTCGGGGCCGGGCGTCGGAAAACCCTATTTCCGCCAGGCGCGACCACGCGGCGCAATTCCAACCATCCCAATGGGGCAGCAGACCCCAATCATACTTCAGGAGATTGACCATGACAGACATCCCCCACCTCAAGACCACCCGCCGTTCCGTCCTCCGTGGCGCGCTTGCCGGCTCCGTCGCACTGGCCGCCCCGGCGCTGCTGTCTGCCCAGGGCACCTATGCCGGTATCCGCAAGAACGTCATGGCCAAGGACGCGCAGGAAGACGTCGACAGCTACCGCGCAGGCGTCGCGGAGATGCTCAAGCTCGACCCGGACCATCCGCACAACTGGTATCGTAACGCCTTCATCCACCTGCTGGATTGTCCGCATGGCAACTGGTGGTTCTTCGTCTGGCACCGTCCGTTCCTGGCCTATTTCGAACACAAGATCCGCATCCACAGCAAGAACCCCGAATTCTCGCTGCCCTATTGGGACTGGTCGACCGAACAGCGCCTGCCCGCGGCCATGTTCGGCAGCGACAATGCTCTCGACCCGACCAGCAGCCATTTCCCCGCCGACTGGGCCAGCTTCGCCGCCGATTACGAGGACGCCACCCGCGCCTACTGGGAAAGCTTCGATGACGCCCAGCTCGCGCAGGAGACGATCCGCGGCAACACCGGCTTTGACATGTTCTGGAACGGCTGGGGCGGCAGTGTGCAGGCCAATTTCGCCACGCCCCGCTCCATCGGGCGCACCAAGACCGCGCAAAACCCGGATCTGACCGATCGCGCGCTCGAATTCGTCCAGCCCGAGATCGTGCTCGGCGGGCTCAAGCCCGAGATCTTCGTCAAACCGGCCCCGAACGATCCGTCTTCGGCCTTCAATAGCCCCAAGGCCCCGAACCATCATCGGGGGATGCGCGGTTCCGCCGTGATCGAGGGCCAGCCCCACAACCAAGTGCACAACAACACCGGGGGGATCATGCCGACGCTGCTTTCGTCGATCGACCCGCTGTTCTACCTGCACCACGGCAACATCGACCGGCTGTGGGACATCTGGACGCGCAAACAGACCAAGCTGGGCCTATCCGCCCTGCCCCTGCCCGCCGACGCCCCGGCCTTCAATCGCGAGCCGTTCCTGTTCTTCATCGACGGCGACGGCAACAAGGTGACCCAGGACACCACCGCGGGCGATTACATGGACATCGGGCGCTGGGGCTACAGCTATACCCGCGCCACCGGCGAAGAGCTGGTCGACGCGCCGCCCCGCGCGCTGATGGTGGCCACAAACAATGCCTCGAACGTGCGCACCGAGGCCTTCAGCGCCTTCAACGCGGGCATCGCCGGTGTGGCGCTGAACGAGGCGTTCACCAACACCCTCACCGCCCCGATGAGCCAGGTGCGCCACATCGCGCATATCACCTTCGTGCCGCCCGAAAACGTTCAGGGCCTGCGGTTCAACTTCTTCATGGCGCCTCAGGGCGACACACCCCAGACCGCGCCCGACAGCCCGGATCTGGCCGGGTCGTTCGAGTTCTTCGGCGTGGTCCATTCCCACAGCGATCCTTTCACCGTCTCCATCGACATCACCGAGGCGCTGAACCGGCTCGAGGCGACCGGCACGCTGGTGCCCGGCGGCGAGCTGACCTTCGCCATGGCCGCAGCAGAGGTCGATCCGTCGAAACGGCTGGACTCCGCCGGCGCCATCGCCGGACAGTTGATTTCGGTCGATGTCGAGGCCATCTGAATGGGGTGAAACCCCTTGCCCTCATAACCTGCATCGCGGCCCTTGGCGGGGCCGCGATCCTTTGGTCCTCGCTTCCCATGGCGCAGACAGCACCTGACGACGGTATGGCCCCGGCTCAGCTCAGCCTGACCGTGCCGCCGCATGACGACCCGCTGACCGTCGAGGTGATCACCGGCGCGCTGCCCAACGGGGCCGAGTTGATCCTCGTCGCGCCCGACGGGCGCATCGTCGGCGGGGTGGCGTTTTTCGGCCAGCTCAATCCGGCGGACGAGCAATATCACCAGATCCTGCTGCCCCGCGATGCGCTTATGGAAGGCGAGACAACGCTGACCGGTATCGTGAAGACACCAGAGGGCGACCGCCCCGCCGGACCCGACGATCTGCGCGGCATCCGCCTGCTGGACCAGCCCTGAGCGATGTGCCCCGGGGCCGCGCCGCCGCGCCCAGCCTCAGCCGTCCTCCCAGCTTCCGGCCCAATGCACCAGCCCGGCGCGGCCCGTGTCGGTCAGCGCATAGAGCCCGGTGCCGACGCGGTCGAACCAGCCGTAATGGTTGTCGCGCATCAGCGTCGTCGCCCTGGCAATGCCGGTGGCCCGGGCCACCTCCGCCCCCTTGCAGGGCGCTTGCGCCTCGGCCAGATGCGCGGCGCAGGCCAACGCATCCTGGCGGTAGGCGGTGACGATCCCGTGCCGTGTAGCACCCCCGTCGTTCGGATCGCCCCGCAACCGCTCGAACTCGCGCAAGAGCCTTGCGGCCTTTTGTGGGTTCCGGCGCAGGCGTGCCGCGCCCGGATCGCATTGCACCTCGGCCCGCCCGTCGGCGCGCACGGTGATGAACCCCAGCCCCAGCCGCCGGCACATCGCCAGATTGTCCTTGAGCGCCCGTTTCGCCGTCTTCCCGGTCGGGCGCGGCACCGCGATGTAGACATGCTCGCTCAGCGTCAGCCGCGCCACCGCCTGATGATAGAGCGCCAGGGTGATCCGCAGCTTCAGCTCGACGATCACCGGCGGCTCGCCGCCACGCACCGCCACCAGGTCGGCCGCGCCGACCTCGCCCTTGACGGCATAGCCCTGCCGCTGCAACAGCGCCTTGACCGGCGCATAAAGATCGCTTTCCCGCTGCATGGGCTGAATCATCGCCTGCGCCCTTGCCGGTGTCCATCACCCGGCCTACCGTCCCTGCAAACGCATGAGGCATGAATGACACGTTTCCTGACGGCCTGTCTGATCTGGGTCCTGGCCAGCGCTGCATCCGCGCAATGCACCGGCACCGATCTGCGGCCCACCCTGACCGGGGCCGAACGCACCGAGCTGACCGCAGCCACCGCCGCCGCGCCCTATACCAGCGGCAACCACTGGCGGGCCGAGCGTGACGGCGAGGTGCTGCATGTCATCGGCACGATGCATCTGGGCGATCCCCGCCTCGACGGCCCGACAGCACGGCTGGCACCCGTGGTCGAGAACGCCGCCCTGCTGCTGCTCGAAATCACCAAGGCCGAGGAGAAAGAGCTGCAAAAGGCCATCGCCACAGATCCGGGCATGATCACCCTGCGCGACACCAGCCTGCCCGAGCTGATGGACGCCGCCGCCTGGCAGACCCTGGCCGAGGCCGCCGCCGAACGCGGCCTGCCCGCCTTCATGGCGGCCAAGTTCCAGCCCTGGTATCTGTCGATGCTGCTGGCCCTGCCCCCCTGCATGAGCGCCATGGCGCAAGAGGCCGACGGGCTGGACGCCCGGCTGCAAAAGCTGGCGCGCGAAAATGGCGTGCCCACCCGGTCGCTGGAACCTTACGACACGATCTTCCGGCTCTTCACCGCGACGCCGCTGGAAGAACAGATCGACATGCTCGGTACCGCGATCCTGCCGCCGGGTGCCGCCGAGGATCAGTTCGCCACTCTGCTCGCCGCCTATTTCGAAGAGGCGCATTACGAAAGCTGGATCGCCTCGCGCATCCTCGCCCGCCGCGACGCACCCGCGCCCCCGGCCGAGATGGACGCGTCGTTCGACCGGATGGAGCAGGTGATGCTGACGGCCCGCAACCAGGCCTGGATCCCGGTGATCACCGACGCGCTCGACACAACCGAAGGCACCGTGGTCGCTGCCTTCGGCGCGGGGCATCTGGGCGGGCCGGGCGGCATCCTGAACCTGCTGGACGAAGCGGGCTTTACCCTGACCCGCCAGCCGTTCTGACCGCTCAGGCCGCCAGCCCGCGCCCTTTCAACAACGCCTCGACCCCGGGCATCCGTCCCCGGAATTCGACGTAAAGCTCTTCGGCCTCGCGCGATCCGCCCGCCGACAGGATGAACCGTTCCAGCCGCTCGGCCGTTGCCGGGTCGAACGCCCCGCCCGCCTCTTCGAAGGCCTCGAAGGCGTCGGCGTCCATCACCTCGGACCACATGTAGCTGTAATAGCCGCTGGAATAGCCGTCGCCCGCAAAGACATGGGCGAAATGCGGCGTGGCGTGGCGCATGACGATCGCCTCGGGCATGCCCAGTTCGTCGAGAACCTCGGCCTGTTTCGCCATCGGATCGGCGGGCGCTTCGCCTTCGTGAAAGGCCAGATCGACCAGCGCCGAGGCGACATATTCCACGGTCTGGAACCCCATGTCGAAGGTCGCCGCCCCCAACACCTTGTCCAGCAGCGCCTTGGGCATCGGCTCGCCGGTTTCGGCATGGGTGGCGAATTCGGCCAGCACCTCGGGCACCTCCAGCCAGTGTTCGTAAAGCTGGCTGGGCAGCTCGACGAAGTCGCGCGCCACCGAGGTCCCCGCGACCGACCCGAAATCCACATCCGACAGCATCTGATGCAGCGCATGGCCGAATTCGTGGAAGAGCGTGCGCGCGTCGTCATAAGACAAAAGCGCGGGCTGCCCCTTGGAAGGCTTGGCAAAGTTGCAGACGTTCACCACGATGGGCGTCTTGGCCAGCGGCCGCCGCGCCTGCATCCGGAAGGCCGAACACCACGCCCCCGAGCGTTTCGACGCCCGCGCAAAGTAATCCCCGATGAAGACCGCCAGATGTTCGCCGTTCCGCGTCACCTCCCAGGCGCGCGCATCCGGGTGATAGAGCGGCGCGTCCAGCGGCCGGAACTCCAGCCCGAAAAGCCGGTTGGAACAGGCGAAGGCCGCCTCGATCATGCGCTCCAACTGCAGATAGGGCTTCAGCTCGGCCTCATCGAGATCGTGCAGCGCCTTGCGCCGTTTCTCGGCGTAATAGCGCCAGTCCCAGGCCTGCAACGGCCCGTTGACGCCGTCGGCCTGCATCATCTCTTCCATCTCGGCGGCGTCGGCCATGGCCTGCGCCCGCGCCGGTTGCCAGACCTGCATCAAGAGATCGCGCACCCGTTCGGGGCTGCCGGCCATTTCGGTTTCCAGCTTGTAGGTGGCGAAATCGGGGTAGCCCAGCAGCTTCGCCCGCTCCTCGCGCAGCGCCAGCACCTCGGCGGCGATGCCGCGGTTGTCGGTCTCGCCGCCGTTCTCGCCCCGGCTGGTCCAGGCGCGCCAGGCCTTTTCGCGCAGATCGCGGCGCGGCGAGAATTGCAGAAAGGGCACGATCAGCGACCGCGACAGCGTGACCACCGGGCCGGGCTGATCCAGCGCCTCTCCGGCCGACCGCGCCGCGTCGACGACAAAGCCCGGCAGACCCTCCAGATCGGCCTCGGCCAGCGGCATGAACCACTTCGCCTCGTCCTTCAGCAGGTTTTGCGTGAAGGACGTGCCCAGCACCGCCAGCCGCGACTTGACCTCGGCCATCCGGTCGGCCGCGTCGCCCTCGAGCGCCGCGCCTGCCCTGACAAAGCCGCGATGCGTGAGGTAAAGCACCCGCGCCTCCTCGTCGCTCAGCCCCAGGCTGTCGCGCCGGCCCCACAGGTCGCGGATGCGCGCGAACAGCGCCTTGTTGGAAAAAATGGCCGAGGAATGCGCCGAAAGCTTCGGCGAAAACGCGCGCTGCAAATCCTGCCTTTGCGGGTTGCTGTCCGACCCGGCGACGTTGAAGAACACCGAAAGCACCTTGTCCAGCGCAGCCCCCGCGCCTTCCAGCGCCATGATCGTGTTGTCGAACGTGGGCGGCTCGGGGTTTGAGGCGATCACGTCCACCTCGGCCATATGCCGCGTCAACGCCTCTTCGAAGGCGGGCGCGAAATGGTCGTCCTCGATCCGGTCGAACGGCGGCAGCTCGAACGGCGTCTCCCAGGGGTCCAGCAGCGGGTTGGTCATGCACATCTCCTCTTTGACACATTAGCTAGGGCGACGCCCGGGTGACTGCAATGACCGGATTGGCCTGACGGCTTTTGACCGACCGGCGCGCAGCGATGCCGCATGGCCGTCTATTGCGAGGTCGCGCCGATGCGCATTGGAAACGCAGTGCGATCCGATGGTCCTGTCCGGTCGCGGCGCGGGCGTCAGGATCCGCAGACCGGGCAGCCCTCACGCGGGGGGATCGAAATCTTGCGCGTCTCGCCCCAGAGCGCATCGTAGATCAGCATCTCGCCCCGAAGCGGCGCGCCGGCGCCCGCGATCAGCTTGATCGTCTCGACCGCCATCATCGCGCCGACCACGCCGGGCAAAGGCCCCAGAACCCCCGCCTCGGCGCAAGAAGGCGCCAGCCCCGGCGCGGGGGCCTCGGGAAAGACGCATTGGTAACAGGGGCCGCCCTCGGCGGGATGGAAGACGCTCAACTGGCCCTCCCACTGGCTGAGCGCGCCCGAGACCAGCGGCTTGCCCACCGCCACAGCCGCGCGGTTGGCCAGGTAGCGCGTCTCGAAATTGTCGGTGCCATCGAGGATCACGTCATACTCGGCAAAAAGCTCCTCGGCGACCCCGGCCTCCAGGCGCCGCTTGTAGGGGCGGACGGTCACGTAGGGGTTCTGCGCCTTCATCGCCGCCTCGGCGGAAAAGACCTTGGGCGTGCCGATCATGTCGTCGCGGTGGATCACCTGCCGCTGCAGGTTGGCGTTCTCGACCACGTCGTCGTCGATTACCCCGATGGTCCCCACCCCGGCGGCCGCCAGATATTGCAGCGCGGGCGCGCCCAGCCCGCCCGCGCCGATCACCAGCACGCTGGCTTCGCGCAGGCGCTTCTGCCCCGGACCGCCCAGTTCGCGCAGCACCATGTGGCGGGCATAGCGTTCCAGTTCCGTGGCCGAAAACGTGCCGGGGCGCGCTGGCGGGGCCGATGCGGCCTCGTTCGCCTGCGCCCGGCTGCGCAGCCGCCCCAGCACCGCGCGATAGATCAGCGCCAAAGCGGCAAAGCCACCGAGAATCAGCCACAGCGCCGCGCTTTCGCCGGTGGCCATGCGCAGCGGATGGCCCGCCGGCAGCACCAGGTGCAGCGCCAGCACCGCCACGTAGAGCAGGCCGAGCATATAGACCCGCGCCGCCTTGGGCGCGCCCATCAGATGGCCAATGCCCCAGAGCACCGCCGCCAGACCCAGCACCATCAGCATCAGCCGACCCCCGTCGACCCGAAACCGCCCGCGCCGCGCGCCGTGCCCGGCAGGGTCTCGACCAGCTCGAACCGGGCCTGCACCACGGGGGCCACGACCAGCTGCGCGATGCGCATGCCGTGGGCGATCTCAAAGGGTTCGGCCCCGGCGTTCATCACGATCACACCAAGCGGGCCGCGATAATCCGCGTCGATCGTGCCGGGGCTGTTGGGCAGGGTGATGCCGTGCTTCAGCGCCAGACCGGAGCGGGGCCGGACCTGCGCCTCGTAGCCCTCGGGGATCGCCAGCCGCAGGCCCGTCGGCACCAGCGCCCGCGCGCCGGGGGCCAGCGTCATTGCCTCGCGCCCCGGCAGGTTGGCGCGCAGATCTGCGCCCGCCGCGCCCGCCGTGGCATAGGCGGGCAGGCCCAGGGACCTGTCCGCGCCCTCATCCCATGTCAGATCAATCCGCACCAAACGTGCCATCTCCTGTCATTCTGCCTGTTATGCGATCCGGCGCGCGCCGTCACCGCTCCCCCAAGGCCTCGGCGATGCGGCTGGCCAGACGCCGGGCCACCTCGGTCTTGCCCATGCGCGGCCAATCCTCGGCCCCGTCGCCGGAAATCAGCGTCACGGCGTTTTCCGCGCCGCCCATGATGCCCGTGGCCGGGCTGACGTCGTTGGCGACGATCCAGTCGCAGCCCTTGCTCTGTCGCTTGGCGGTCGCGTTGGCGATCACGTCGTCGGTCTCGGCGGCGAAGCCCACCACCAGCGCGGGCCTCCCCGCGCCCATCTGCGCCACCTCGGCCAGGATGTCGGGGTTCTCGGCAAACTCCAGCACCGGCAGGCCGCCCTTGGTCTTCTTGAGCTTGCTGTCCGACGGGTGCGCGACGCGCCAGTCGGCCACGGCGGCGGCGAAGATGCCCGCATCCGCCGGCAGCGCGGCCAGCACCGCATCGCGCATCTGCCGGGCCGATTGCACCGCGACCACCTCGACGCCTTCGGGCGGGGGCACCTCGGCCGGGCCGGTGACAAAGATCACCTCGGCCCCGAGATCGCGCAGCGCCGCCGCGATGGCGGTGCCCTGCGCGCCCGAAGAGCGGTTGGCGATATAGCGCACCGGGTCGATGGGTTCGTGCGTGGGGCCCGAGGTCAACACCACGCGGCGTCCCCTCAGCGGCCCGTCCGACAACGCCGCGCCGACGGCCGCCACGATCTCGAGCGGTTCGGACATGCGGCCCGGGCCGAATTCGCCGCAGGCCATGTCGCCTTCGTTGGGGCCGACAACGGCCACGCCGTCGCCGCGCAGAACGGCCAGGTTGCGCTGGGTCGCTGGGTGCTCCCACATGCGGACATTCATCGCCGGCGCGATCATCACCGGCGTGTCGGTCGCCAGCAAAAGCGTGCTGGCCAGATCGCCCGCCAGCCCGTGGGCCATCTTGGCCATCAGATCCGCCGTCGCCGGGGCGACCAGCACCAGGTCGGCGACACGGCTTAGTTGGATATGGCCCATCTCGGCCTCGTCGGTCAGGTCGAAGAGATCGGTATAGACCTTCTCGCCCGCCAAGGCCGACACACTCAGCGGCGTGACGAATTCACCTGCCGCGCGGGTCAGCACCGGCGTCACCGCCGCGCCGCGTTCGCGCAGGCGCCGGATCAGGTCCAGCGTCTTGTAGGCGGCGATTCCGCCCCCGATGATCAACAGGATACGTCGGCCCGACAGCATCTTCGGCTTCCCTTAAAACCCGCGCCGACCCTACGCGCGCAGGTGCGCGGGCCGCAAGACCTCATGACGCCACGGTGCGCCGCGCCTTACCGGAAGGCGGCGCAGGGATCGCCGCGATCCACGCCCGCCGTCGTCTCGACCCGGTCGAAGCTGCCATCGGGCGCGCGCGCCTCTTCGCCCTGACCAAGCGCGAAGAGGCTGACCCCGGGCGCGACCCGGGACAGCGCCGCTGGTGCGCCCCAGTCCAGCCGGGCATGGCCGTTGCCAGTGATCACGGCGACCGGCCCGCCGGTATCCTGCAACGCGCGCAGCGCCTCCTGCGCCAGGCGCGCGTCGCGCAGGCGCTGGATGTCTACCATCATCGGCAGCATTTCCTCGGGCATGGCGTCGCAATGCGCCTCGAGCTGCAGCGCCTCGCGCGTGGCCTGCTGATCTGCGGGCAGAGGATCGGACAGCCCGTAGGCATCGGCATCGTCGCCGAACACCGCCAGGATCCCGTCGGACATCACCGCCCGCGCCCGCTCCCGCGGGACCGCGGCGCCGTAGATACGTGCCCCGGGCGCGGCTGTGAAAATCGGGTAGTACATGGCGAAATCGGGCCAGCCGCTGTCGCGCCAGCCCAGCGTGGTTTCCAGCGCTTGCTGGTCAGCCAAAAGACCAGACGTCACGCGCCCGGCCTGGTCGGGCGTCAGCATCTCGAACACCAGCGCCGCAGGCCGAACGTCCGCCACGATGGCGGCCTGGCGCGCATGGTGGGCAGGGTTGTCGTGCTGTTCGCCAAGAAACAGCACATCCGCCGACGGCAAATCGCCCCCGTCAGCATAGGCTGCGGGGGCGATCAGAACAAAAAGGGCAAAGAAGAACCTCATGCGAGGAAGTGTTGCACCTCGCGCGATTGCGCCTCAAGCGATTTGCGCATCTTGACGAAGGCCGCCGCTTCGAGCTGGCGCACCCGCTCTTTCGACAGGCCCAGCTCGTTGCCGAGGCTTTCAAGCGTGCGGGCGTCGTCGCGCAGCTTGCGCTCGCGCACGATAAAGCGTTCGCGGTCGTTCAGGCCATTCAGCGCCGTCACCAGCCAGTCGCGAAGCTGCTCGCGGTCGTGGCTTTCCTCGACGATCTCGGCGGCCTGCGCGCCGTCATCCTCCAGCGCGTCGATCCATTCGCGCCCCTCGTCTTCGACGGATTGCGTGGCGTTCAGCGAATAATCCGAGCCCGAAAGCCGCCCTTCCATCATCTCGACATCGTGGAGCGGCACGCCGATCTCGGTCGAGATCATCTGCCGCAGCTGGTGCCGGTCCAGCGTTTCGCCGGCCGCTGCCGCCTCACGCTCCAGCCGGGCCTGGACCCGGCGCATGTTGAAGAAAAGCGATTTCTGCGACGACGTGCTGCCGGTGCGCACCATCGACCAGTTGCGCATCACGTAATCCTGGATGCTGGCCTTGATCCACCACACCGCGTAGGTCGAAAAGCGCACGCCGCGATCCGGGTCGAACTTGTCGGCGGCCTTCATCAGGCCCAGCCCGGCCTCTTGAATGAGGTCGTTCATCGGCGCGCCGTAGCGCTTGAATTTGGACGCCATCGAGATCGCCAGCCGCATGTAGGCGGTGATGAGGCGGTGCAGCGCCGCCTCGTCCCGTTGGTCCCGCCAGGCATAAGCCAGTTTCAATTCGGTTTCCGCGTCCAGCAATTCGGCCTTCATGGCCCGGCGGGACAAAGTCTGGTCGTTGAATGCGTCAAGTGCCATGGTCGCTCCCCAGCTGTCATGTGCCTTACGGCTTTTTATCGGCGCTTATGGATGTCTACGGAGGGTAAACGTCAGCGGATCACCAGCGGTTGCAAAAAAGTTTCAAATCCCACTTGCCTTTCGCAAGAAACGCATAACGAAGGGTGAAGAGCCCCATAACAAATCAACGTTTCACAAGGCGGTCCGGGGTGCGGTAGCGGTCTGGAAACGCAAAAGGATTGGCCCCATGACGGCGACGCTTTTCATCGGCGATTACATCTATTCCAGCTGGTCGCTGCGCGGCTGGCTGTTTTTCGAACGGTTCGGCCTTGCGGTCCGGACCAAGCGGGTCCCGTTCGACCAGGGCAGCGTTGCCGACCATATGACCGCCCTTGCCCCCGCGCGCACCGTGCCCGCCATGGTGACCGAGGACGGCGCGGTCGTCTGGGACAGCCTCGCCATCGCCGAAGAGCTCGCCAGCCGTTTCCCCGAGGCCGGGCTCTGGCCCCAGGACCCCAGGCTGCGCGCCCTGGCCCGCAGCCTGGCGGCGGAGATGCATTCGGGCATTGCGGACCTGCGCAACGATTGCCCGATGAACCTGCGCACCGCTTATACCGGGGTCCGCCCCTCGACCGCGGTGCGGGCGGATGTCGCCCGGATCGCCGCGCTCTGGGATCATGCGCTGACACAGAGCGGCGGCCCCTGGCTTTGTGGCGGCTACAGTGTGGCCGATGCGGTCTATGCGCCCGTGGCCGCGCGCATCGCGGGCTACGGCCTGCCGGTGGACGAGCCTGCGCAGGCCTATGTCGCGCGCCACCTCGCCGACCCGGCCTTCCGCTGCTGGCGCGCCATGGGGCTGGCCGGCGGCGCCACGTTACAACGCTACCAGCGGGATCACAGCCCGGCCCCCTGGCCCGGCCCCGAACCGCTGACCGCCGCACCGGTCGAGAGCGGCACACCCGAAAACGACGCCTGCCCCTATTCGGGCAAGCCGGTCACCCATCTGGCCCGGATCGAAGGCCGCGTCTTCGGCTTTTGCAACGCTTTCTGCCGCGACAAGACCGTCGCCGACGCCGCCGCCTGGCCGGCCTTCATGGCCCTCTTCGACCAGGTCACACGCGCCTGAGGGGCGTGGGTCGGGCGCAGCGCCGGGCCGGGATCGTGCCGCGCTAACCTCTGGAGAGGATCCAGTCGAGCGTCCGGGTCGGCAAGAGCCGACGGGCGGCCCCCATCAGGTAGGTCGGCGTGGTGATGTAATAGCGCGGCCTGGGGCGCGGGTGTTCGAGCGCGTGGATCAGTTTGGCGGTCACCGCCGAGGGCGGCTTTTCGAACCGGTCCGGCCCGTTCGACCGGTAAAGCCGCGCCAGCAGGCTGGTGCGGTATTGCTCGGCGCGGGGAGAGGCCTCCCAGTCGATCCAGCGTTCGAAATGGGGGATCGACTTCTTGCGCAGCTCCGAGGTCACGGGCCCGGTGTTCAGCGCGATGAAGCGGATCGGGGTGTCGTGCATCTCGACCCGCAGCGTGTCGGTCAGCGCCTCGGTGGCGTATTTGGTCGCATTATAGGCCCCGCGCCACGGCGCCGACACCAGCCCCAGAACCGACGAATGGTTGATCACCCGTCCGTGCCCCTGCGCCCGCATCACCGGGATCACCGCGCGGGTCAGGCTGTGCCAGCCAAAGACATTCGCCTCGAAGATCGCGCGGAGCGCGTCGGTGGGCAGATCCTCGACCGCGCCGGGCACCGCGAAGGCGCCGTTGTTGAATAGCGCGTCGAGCGTGCCGCCCGTGGCCTCCAGCACCGCGGCGAGACCCGCCTGGATGCTGGCCTCGTCGGCATAGTCGATGCGCGGGGCCTCGAACCCCATGTCGACCAGGCGCGCGCAATCCTCGGGCTGGCGGCAAGAGGCGAAGACGCGCCAGCCGCGGTCGCGCAGCCCCTGCGCCGCATCGAACCCGATGCCCGACGAACAGCCGGTAATGAGAATGGATTTCCGCATGTTTGCCTGCCCGCGCCGGTTGAACCGCTCCGACCCCGGCTTTTGCCCGGCTCACCGGCCATGGACAAGCGGATTTGTCAGTCCGCCGCCAGCGCGAGGAAATTCGCCGACATCCAGCCGACCCGATCACCCTCGACCGCGCGCAGCTCGACCCAGCCGCCGCCGGGATCGCTGAGGATGGTGACGCCGTCGCCGCGGCGCAGCTGGGTGACGACCTGGTACCGCGTGCCCGGCCCTGCGCGAAGGTTGACGCGGGCGCCGGTGACTTGCCAAATCTCCCGCGCCGGGGCCTCTGCGGGCGCCGGAGCGGCGGCGGGCTCTGCCGGTGCGGTGGGCGGGACTGGCGCGGCGACGGGTGCGGCCCGGGCGGTGGCCAGCGCCACGTCGGGGAGCGGCGTCGGCGGTGTCAGCCGGGTGAGGTCGACCATGCCGGTATCGGCGCGGGTCACGGCCGGCTCCGGGATGTCATCGGCAATCTCACGGCTGGCTGTGCCCGGCTGGAACCCCGCCCCGCCGGACATCTCGTAGAATGCCCAGAACAGAAAGACGAACGTCAGTAAAATAAATCGGGTCATGCGCCCCCCGGAAAATACGATGGCCGCAACCGGACCTTTGAGAATGCCCCAAGAGTAGCCGATTCCCCAGCCCGCCCTAAGGGAATTTCGGTGAAAATTTCGCACCCGGTCGCTTTACCGGGCGTCGGGAAGCGCATATCACACGATCTATGGATGACATGACCGATGACCCCAACATGAACCCCCGCGACGTCGCCGAACCGCTGCGCCGCGCGATCGGTGACAGGTATCTGACCTATGCCCTGTCGACGATCATGCACCGTGCGCTGCCCGACGCGCGCGACGGGCTCAAGCCGGTGCATCGGCGGATCCTCTATGCGATGCGGCGGCTGCGGCTGTCGCCCACGGGCGGGTTCCTGAAATCCGCCAAGATCAGCGGCGACACGATGGGTGATTTCCACCCCCACGGCGATGCCGCGATCTATGACGCGATGGCGCGGCTGGCGCAGGATTTCACCATCCGCTATCCGCTGGTCGACGGTCAGGGCAATTTCGGCAATATCGACGGCGACAACCCCGCCGCCAGCCGCTACACCGAAGCGCGCATGACCATCATGGCCGAGGCGCTGCTGAGCGGCCTCGATGAGGACGCGGTCGACTTTCGCGACAATTACGACGGGCGGCTGCAGGAACCGGTGGTGCTGCCCGCCTCTTATCCCAACCTGCTGGCCAACGGATCCTCGGGCATCGCGGTGGGCATGGCCACCAACATCCCGCCGCACAACATCGGCGAGCTGATCGACGCCTGCCTGCATCTGATCAAGGCCCCCGACGCGCGCGACGACACGCTGCTGCAATATGTGCCCGGGCCGGACTTTCCCACTGGCGGCGCCATCGTGGAACCGGCCGAGAATATCGCGCAGGCCTATCGCACCGGGCGCGGCGCGATCCGGCTGCGCGCGAAATACCATGTCGAGGATCTGGGCCGCGGCCAGTGGCAGATCGTCGTGACCGAGATCCCCTATCAGGTGCAGAAATCCAAGCTGGTCGAGCGGCTGGCCGAGCTGATCCAGACCAAGAAGGTGCCGATCCTCGCCGACATCCGCGACGAAAGCGCCGAAGACATCCGCATGGTGCTCGAGCCGCGCTCGAAGAACGTCGATCCGGACATTCTGATGGGGATGCTGTTTCGCAATTCCGACCTGGAAATCCGCTTTTCGCTCAACATGAACGTGCTGATCGACGGGGTCACGCCCAAGGTCTGTTCGCTGAAAGAGGTGCTGCGCGCCTTTCTGGATTTCCGCCGCGACGTGCTGGTCCGGCGCAGCCGCCACCGGATGGAGAAGATCGACCACCGGCTGGAGGTGCTGGAAGGGCTGATCGTCGCCTATCTGAACCTCGACCGGGTGATCGACATCATCCGCTACGACGACGATCCCAAGGCCGCGCTGATGCGCGAGGATTGGGGCCGCACCCATGTCCGCGCGACGGACGAGGGCGACTATGTCTCGCCGCCGCCTGTGGCGGGTGACGACGAGCTGGGGCTGACCGAGGTGCAGGCCGAGGCGATCCTCAACATGCGGCTGCGGTCCTTGCGTAAACTTGAGGAAATGGAGCTTGTGGCCGAGCGCGACAAGCTGATGGAGGAACGCGCCGGGCTGGAGGATCTGCTCGAGTCGGGCGACCTGCAGTGGAAGCGCATCGCCGAGGAACTGCGCGAGGTGCGCAAGACCTTCGGTAAGGATTATGCGGGCGGCGCGCGGCGCACCACCTTCGCCGAGGCCGGCGAGGTCGAAGAGGTGCCGCTGGAGGCCATGATCGAGCGCGAGCCGATCACCGTGGTGTGCAGCCAGATGGGCTGGATCCGCGCCATGACCGGGCATATCGCGCTGGACCGCGAGCTGAAGTTCAAGGACGGCGACAGCCCCCGGTTCATCTTTCACGCCGAAACCACCGATCGGCTGCTGGTCTTCGGGTCGAACGGGCGGTTCTACACGCTCAGCGCCGCCGCCCTGCCCGGCGGGCGCGGCATGGGCGAACCGCTGCGGCTGATGGTCGATCTGCCCAACGAGGCGGGGATCGTCGATCTGTTCATCCACAAGCCGGGGCGCAAGCTGCTGGTGGCCTCGTCGGCGGGCGACGGGTTCGTCGTGCCCGAGGAAGAGGTCGTGGCCCAGACCCGCGCGGGCAAGCAGGTGCTGAACGTGCGCGGCGATGTAAAGGCCCAGGTCTGCAAACCCGTCACCGGCGATGCGGTCGCCGTGGTTGGCGAGAACCGCAAGGTGTTGGTCTTCGGTCTGGACGAACTGCCCGAGATGGGGCGCGGCAAGGGCGTTCGGCTGCAAAAGTACAAGGACGGCGGCCTGTCGGACGCCACCACCTTCGCGCTGGCCGAGGGCCTGTCGTGGCGCGACCCTGCGGGGCGCACCCGCACCGAGACCGCGCTGGACGAATGGCGCGGCAAACGCGCCAGCGCAGGCCGCATGGCCCCGCGCGGCTTCCCGCGCGACAACCGGTTTACATGACAGGCGAGGCCTTTTGCCTCTGTCTTTCGACCCAAGGCCAGCGCGCCCGAAGCGGCGGGCCGGCACCGCCGAAGACGTTCCCGTTGCGAAGCCGCCTGAATGGCTCTGATGTCGCGCCGTGATATATGTGTTGGCATATCCTGAGTTCGAGCGTGGCGTTGCTCAAGGAATTGACCGTTTTCGATCCCTTCACGAACCCGACAGGGCCAGGATGGTTCGCCCGCATATCACGCTGGTTTTCGGATCGAGACGGGAAGACGCCGACACCCTCCTTGGGCTCTGTGAGGACGTGTCCCGCACGACCCCGAAACTCACCATCGCGTTTTCCGGCACCAAAGTTGCCTGGGATCCGTTTGACAAGGCTCACAAGCTCTTTCTGACCTGTGGCCGCGGGGCACGGACGCTGACAGCCTTGCACCGTCGGCTTTACGAGGGGCCGCACCGGCATGATCTGCGATCCGATCTGCCGTACGCACCGCACATGACCGTCGCGACGAACGCGGATCAAACGGTCATCGAAGGGTTGGACGTGGCCGATATCGGGGCGCTGCCGATTACCGGAACGGTCAAGGCGCTGGAATTGGTCGAGGCGACTGGCGACAGGTTGAACGCCCGCGCAACAATACCGTTTCGGACGTAGCCCGGGTCGTTCGCGACACTGGACGCGTCCAGCCGTTTGAAAGACGGACAGATGCACCCGGTGCGCTGCGAAGACGCCTGACCGACAGGGAAATCCCACACCCACGCCGGGATGCCCCCCCTTGCTTTCCAACAGGATTTTTTCGTTTCCGGGGCATGTCCTTGCGCCCCCTGCCGCTGTAGGGTGGCCATGACGGTCAACGGGGACGTGCAGTGGACGACGGGCAAAAGACAGGACCATGGGAGCGCGCCTCGTCCGGTGAGGGCGCGCCCGAACCGCCGGCCGAGCCCGCCGCCGCGCCGGAACCGCCGGGACTGGGAACCACGTTTCACGGCAACCGCCGGGGTGTCTTTGGTCTGGCGCTGCGCACCGGTGTGCTGACGGTGCTGACGCTGGGGATCTACCGGTTCTGGATGAAGACGCGGCTGAGGCGCTGGTATTGGTCGGCGATCCGCGTCGGTGGACACCCGCTGGAATACGTGGGCGACCCGATGGAAAAGCTGCTGGGCTTTCTGATCGCTGTGGTGATCCTGGCGTTCTACATCGGCGTGGTGAACCTGCTGCTGATGTTCGCCAGCTTCTCGCTCTTTCAGGGCAACAGCTTTGCCTATGGGCTCAGCTTTCTGGGTGTTATCCCGCTGTGGTTCTACGCGCAGTACCGCGCGCGGCGCTATGTGCTAGCGCGCACCCGCTGGCGCGGGATGCGGTTCGGGCTGGAACCGGGGGCCTGGGGCTATGCCGGCCGGGCGCTGGTGCATTGGCTGATCACGATTGTCAGCGCCGGGCTGCTGTGGCCGCGCATGACCTTCGCGCTTGAAAAATACAAGACCGACCGCACCTGGTTCGGCGATGCGCGCATGGTGCAGGGCGGGCGCTGGCAGATGCTCTATCCGGCGATGAAGTGGCTTTTCATCGCGGGCGGGCTGGGTGCTGTGGGCGCAGGTGTTTTCTATGCCGGCAATATTCCGCTTGGCACGGGCATCGCGGTTCTGGCCGGGTTGGTCGGGCTTTACGGGCTGGCCTATTACCGGGTCGAGACGCTGCGCCGTCTGACCGGGGCCAAGACGCTGGAGGGGGCCGGGCTGCGCCTGAAGGCCAGCCCGTTCCGGGTGCTGATGATCCACGTCTTGGGCTATGTGCTGTCCGGGTTGGCGATCTTCGCCCTTGTCACGAGCGTCGTGCTGATCGGGGTACTGCTGATTGGGGCGGATGTGACCCTGCATTTCGACGCTGGCGCCGGGATGGAGACGCTGGGGAACGCCAGCCGCTACGCGCTGATCGCGCTGTCGGTGGTCATCTATTTCTCGGTGTTCCTGCTCTGGTCGGCGCTGACCCATGCGTTGATCACCTTGCCGGTGACGCGGCATTACGCGCTGGGGCTGGCGGTCACGTCGCCCGGGGCGCTGGTGTCGGTGCGCCAGCGGCCGCGCGACGAACATACCGAGGCCGAGGGCTTTGCCGAGGCGCTGGATGTGGGGGCGTCGATATGAGCATGATCCTCCACGTCGGCGCGCGCGCGCCGGAATTCGCCGCCCCCGCCACGCTCTTTGACGGGCAATCCGCAGCGCCGCAGGCGGCCATGGCGCGGGTCGACGAAGAGGCGCGCTGTCTTTCGGTCGAGATCGGAGGCGCCGTCCGCCTGACCTGGCCGCTGGCCGACATCCGCGAAGTGCCGGATCAGGCCCGACGCGACATCCTGGTGATCCGCCACCGCGACGATCCGCTGGCCCGGGTGATCCTGCAAGACCGCGCGCTGCTGCCGCGCCTGCCCGAGGCCGACCGCGCCGCGCCGGTGACCGGGCGGCGGCGGTTGGCGCTCTGGGCCATGGCCGCCATTGCTTCGGTCGCGCTGATCGTCGGCGTTCTGGTGCCGCGCATGGCGGACCAGCTGGCCAATTACATCCCGCCCGAGGGCGAGCGCGCGCTTGGCGAGGTGACGCTGAACCAGATCCGCGAGGCCTTGGGCGACAGCGGGGTCGCGCCGGTGCCGTTCTGCACCAATGAGGCCGGTCTGGCCGGGTTGCGCAGGGTGGAGGCGCGGCTGGCCGACCAACTGGACCTGCAGCACGACCTGACGGTCAGCGTGCTGGATCACGACATGGTCAACGCCTTTGCGCTGCCGGGGGGGTATGTGGTGCTCTTCCGCGGCCTGATCGACGCCGCCGAGGCCCCCGACGAGGTCGCCGCGGTGCTGGCGCATGAGGTGGGTCACGTGGTCAGCCGCGACCCCACGCGGCACGCGCTGCGCTCGGCGGGGTCGATCGGGGTGCTGGGGCTGCTCTTCGGGGATTTCGCGGGCGGGGCGATGGTGCTGGTGCTGGCCGAACGGCTGATCGAGGCGCAATACAGCCAGGAAGCCGAGACCGGCGCCGATGCCTTTGCCCACGATCTGCTTTTGTCCGCCGGGCTGGCGCCCGAGGCGTTGGGGCGGATGTTCGAACGGCTGCGGGCGCGCGGCGGCGAACCCGAGGGCCTGCTGGCGCATCTGATGTCGCATCCCGCGCTGGCCGACCGCATCGCGGAGGCCCGCGCCGCCACGCCCGCCGGTTTCACCGCCACGCCGGTGCTGGATGCGGCGGAATGGGCCGCCTTCCGGAACATTTGCGACTGAACCACTACCGGCTGGCGCCGGTAGGATCGGCGATATGCTGTTCGAGGTACTGAAGTACGATGTCTTCGG